>JAFWCT010000035.1 GCA_017534385.1 Selenomonadaceae bacterium | reverse complement strand
GCCGGGATTAATCATGATTCGGACGCTGGGCTTGTTCATATCGACAATCGTCTTAAACTTCTTAGCGTCGGTCTTGCGGCAGAGGATTGTTTTGCCGAAAAGCCCTTCGCCGTAAGCGTCACTCATCGCCATGATCTTAGCGCGTGCATAGTTCCGCGAGATACCGCAAAGGGCAATGTCAAACTTGCCAGCCAGCATATCGGCGGAGAGGGTCGGCCACGTCGTCGGAACGTATTCAATCTTCACGCCTAACGAGTCGGCGATAATCTTCGATAACTCGGCGTCAATGCCCTCGTACTCACCCGTTGCAGGATTCAGATAAGACATCGGGATATAGTCGCCCGTCGTGCCAATGCGAATCGTCCCGCGTGCCGCAATGTCGTCCAAATGCCCCGCCTCAGCTTGAGCAATCATCAGCATCATCACGGCGACAATCATCAAACAAAGTCTCTTCATGTCAATCACCTCAGTAAAGTTTCTTTAGTTTAGTGTCCTTGTAGTAATGCTTGAGAATCTTTTCGTAAGACCAACCCTCCTTTGCGTAGTCGCGTGCGCCAACTTGACTCATACCGACGCCATGACCGCGACCATAGCCCGTGAAGATAACTTCGCCGGCATCAAGTTTCATGTCAAAGAGCGTGCTCGGCAACGAAAATTTTTGGCGTAGCTCGGTGCCCGTGAATTTCTTGCCATTAATCTGCGCGGACTGCACTCGACCGGAGGAAGTCCTATCACTTGCGCCTTGCCCGACTGTCAGCTTGCTTAGCTTAACTGTCTTCACGTCGTCGAGGTCGAGTTGCTTAGAAAAGTCTTTGGCGGGCACTTTAACAGTCCATGGCGTAGCGAGCTGAACAATTTCCCTGACGGCGACAAGATAGGGCGTGGCTCTTCCCCAAACGTCAGCAACGTCCTCTGTCATGCCGCCGGAGTCCGCGTGGAAGTTCGTATCGATTAGCTTTTCCTTGTAAACAAGAACCGCGCCGCGTGTCTCGTCAATCGCCCGATTAATCGAGTCAAAGTCCGTGACGCCCACATAAACTTGGCAATGCGTGCTTGAGCACAAGTCAAAGACTTCCTTAACGTGTCGACCGCGATTTTTCAGCGCGAACGACCGAGCCGCCACTGCTTGAGCCTTGAGAGCTTCCAGAGGATATGACGGCGACATTTCCTTAGCTAACACCCCGTGCAGATACTCTTCAAGCGGCACGAGATTAATCACCGTCAACGAATCCTTGCCCTTGTTGACGCTAACGCCGCCATAATATTTTTTCCCGTCAACCTCAATCGTTAGCTCTTGGATTGGAACCTTTTCGGGGCGGACTTCGACAGCGTTAATCTTTAGGTGTTCAAAGTCAACGGTGAAACTGCCGCCCGCAGGAATCTTATTAAGAACATTGCCCTTTGCCGCGTTAAGCATGACGCACGGCGCAGAGACTTTCAACGAGACTTGCTTGACGCCGCTTAAAATCCCGACGCGCAGTTCAGGTGACCACGTCCCAGCCTCAGTACGGCTCATCAATAAGACAATCAGCAGTAACGGTAAAAAAATTTTCTTCAACATGTCAATCCTTCTTTGGCACAAAAACTTTGCAACGAATCAAATCATAACCCTCAACGTGTTCGCTCTCGTAAATCGTGCGGAAGTCTTTATCGGCGGACATAAGTTCAAAGAGGAATGGCTCCTCGCTCGTCAGGATTATGTGCGTGAAGTCGTAGCGGTTTAAAAAATCTTTGTAGTTAAGCTTGCCGCTCGTGAAGTCGCCGTACTCCTCGAAGATATTCTTTTGCCCGTTGTTAGCGGAAAGGAACACTTCCGAGCGCGAGTCGATATAGTATTTGATTCCGAATGAACCAGCCAGTCCGCCGCCGCCTTGGGTGATATAGAGGGAAATGTCTTCGGGGCGAGCGGTGCGCAAGATAAACTTAATCGCGTCTGTGTAAGTGGTTGATAGCTTTGGTTGGGAATAAGTGTATGCAAAGAAAAAAATCCCGCTGGTCACGAACAGAGTTGCGAGCAGTGAAACTATCTTCTGCGGTAGTATCGTCTGGTGGAGAATACTTCCTTGCGCCTTGAGGATAAGCAGATTGTAAAGCACGAACAGTACCGCTGCTAAGAATAGAATCAAAAGTGGCACAGAGACATTGCCGAGGCTCTCTTTAAGAAAGTTCGTGATGATGACGGTGTTGGCGGCGAGTATCAGGAAGAATAGCCCAAGGGATAACTTGCGGTTTTGGAAGAGTTTTTCGGAGCTGAAGTCACGCCACACATAAGCCAGCGGGAATGTTGCTAGGAAGTAGAATAAGACTAGGTTGCGGGCGTGCATTATAGCCATAAAGGTTATCCCGCCGCTAAGGAAGATGTATCGCCACGGCACTTTGAATCGCGTTAAGGAGACAATCAAGAATGCTTCCGTTGCGTAGAAAACTTTTCCTTGAAGAGCATGAGCTGTGGGCGTGAACATTTCGGGGATACCAGAGTTAATCGACTCAATGCCATAGGAGCGGAAGACATAAGTCATTGCCTCGACGCCATAGGGATTAATCAATCCGCACACGAGGATGCCTGTCATCGCCGCGAGCAAAAGTTTTATGTGACGGCGACTCTTCACGAACAGGAACGGCAAGCATACGATTAAAGACATAAGCCAAACTGCCGCATGTAAGTTTATCAGTGCAAGGCTTATCAGCGGCAATGGGATTAGAAACCTTGCGTCGGTCGTGCGCGTGAACTTTTCAAGCATGAACACTTCGATTAAAAGGAACGTCGCTGATAAGATATGCGGACGTGGGACGACCATTGGTGCGAAAAACATTCCAACGGCGAAACTTATCATGAACGATAAGATTTTATTGCCGCCGCTGACGAATAAGCATAGCCGCCAATAAATCACAATCGACGCCGCGCCGAAGATGTAATCGACTAGGAGCAAACCATTGACGCCGAGGCTTTTATACGCCTCCCAGAACACGACGCCGCTTAACCACTGCTGAGCCACGAGCTTTAAGTTTTCGTGGACAGTGAACGGGTCGATATGCGGGAAGCCATGCTCAAGGACGTAGCGTCCCAAGTTCATGACAAAATAGGTGTCCGCCTCTTCGACGAATCGGAAGAAGGCTTGCCAGAACAGAACGCTTGCCGACAAGAAGATTATCTGCAAGGGCAGTGAGAACTTCCTAAGCATTGTCCTTGCCCTCGTGATACGTTTGCTCGGCGTTGACGTTCCAAATCTTTTCCCGCGAAGAGTCGCCGCTTTGAATAGCCCGCACAGCCTCCATTGCCGTCAACATGCTGTGATCCATGTTGTTATAGCGATGCTGACCATTGCGCCCAATGCAGTAAAGATTCTTTATCGCGTCGAGACCTTCGCGCAGTTCGCCGATATTCTCGTAAGTGTCGAAGTAAGCCGGATAAGCCTTAGGAACCTTCACGCGCACAGCAAGCTTAATGTCGTCCTTCTTGATGACGCCGATATTAACAAGCTCCACCGCCGCAAACGCTATGAAATCCTCATCACTCATGCGCCAAAGGTCGTCGCCTTCATTGCAGAAGTATTCTAAGCCGAGCCACACAGACTTTTCCGGGTCAGCGACAAGATACGGCGACCAGTTGTTGAAGATTTGCAGACGACCGAGCTTTACCGACGGCTCTTGAATGTAAATCCAACAATCGGGAACAATATTGCCGAGCGTCTTAATCTGCGTGTGATTCTCCAGTAGCAACTTGTCGACGAGTAGCCCGACTGTTATGAAGTCGCGATAAGGTAAGCCGCGTGCAATCGTTAGCTGTCGAAGGTTCAAGCCGTCATCGAGGACGTCGGCTAGTTCGGCAAGCGGCATACTCGACAGGAAATAATCGGCGGGGAAAGTCAACATGCCGGCGGGCGATTCGACACGCACAGACTTTATAACCTTGTCGACGACGTGAAGGCTTTTGACGTTCGCAGACGTTAGAACCTCACCGCCGAGCTTCTTAATATCGTTAGCTAAAGTTTCCCACAGCTGCCCAGGTCCGAGCTTCGGATAATAAAACCGTTCAATCAGTGACGTTTCGCCCGCGCCGTCCTTAAAGCCAAAAGTCTTCTTGAAGAAGTCGAGAATAGTCTTGCCGAGCGACAAGCCTTTGATACGTTGACTGCCCCAATCCGCGCCGATTTCTTTTGGCGAACGCCCCCAAACCTTAGTCGTGTAGTCGCGGAAAAAGGTTTCGTAGAGCTTTTGCCCGAACCGATTAACCATGAAGTCTTCCAACGTGTGCTCCTCGCGCTGACTGAACTTAGCCTTAAGAAAGCTCGTGCCGATTGAAAACATTTCGCCGAGTCCGAGATTGCGAATCGTCTCCAAGCTCAGCGATATTGGATAGGAGAAGAACTTCCGCCGATAAAAAATCCTCGACACGCGCTGCCGATTAAGAAAAACCTCGTCGACCTCTTCGGGATTAGCTCCGCCATCCGTCAAGACTGATTCGCGCCCCAAAAGTTTGTCATCGAAGGCTGGCGCACCTTGTGCGGGCAAAAGTTCATTCCAAAGCTTGAGAACCTCCGCGTTCTTCGTAAAGAATCTGTGCCCGCCAATGTCCATGCGATTGCCGCGAAAGTTCATCGTCCGCGATATGCCGCCGACAAAGTTTTCCTTCTCAAGGACAATCGGCTTAATGTCCGTGTGCTTCAAAAGATAATAAGCGGCAGTGAGTCCCGCCGGCCCCGCGCCGATTATTATCGCGTGCTTCCTTTGCAAAGAGTTCCCTCCTCATGTCGTCGGCAGGTAAAGCAAAATGTTCTGCCCATTGACCTGCGCGGCACCAAACTTAATCGCGTCTCCCGCATGACAGCCAAAATCTTTCGACGGCTCGTTTAGGAGTTCGCCCGTCAAAATGTTTTCGTCGACTGATTGGCAACGCACCCATAAAAGCTCCGGCTTATCGTTCGCGCTGAAGAAGTATACAACAACGTCGTCAGGGTAATGCGGGTGGCGGAAGTCGTCCAACGTCTTTATCAAGCGTGTTTGCTCCTTAGCGTCGTCGGTGGCAGTCTTATCGATAATCATCTGCACGCGGTCTCGGAAAGCCAACGAGTATTCAGCAGTCGTAATCTTCAACTCGGCATCGTCAACTTGCCCACGCTTTAGCTTGACGGACTTCTTGTAACTGGCAGGAAAAACTTTCACGCGTCCGCCAACGAGCCTCGCGCCCGCTAAGACTTCAAAGACAAAAGTCTCGCCGTCAATGTAAGCGTAAGTCAACCAGCCATCGAGCTTTTCATCTGGCGGATAGTCAAAGACTTTGTTCACGTTCACGGCGGCGATAGCCTTTGAATCACTCAGCAAACATATCTGGTGATACATGTCGCGGAAAAATATTTCTTCGACCTTCAAAGCTGTCATCTCCAAAAATTTTTTAGCTTGCGTATTCTAACACATAAAAGCTTTTCGTGTTGAAAATTTTTTTGCCGTCTGATAAACTGCGGGCAATAGTTAAGTTTGAGGAGTGAGTCGAATTTTGTTTACGCACATAACCCAGTCCCCATACGGGACGGTAAAATTGGCGTCGAAGGTTGCACAACGCGTGCGCGAAGGTACAGTTATCTGTTTGGAAGGCGGCTTGGGCGCGGGCAAGACTTTATTCGTTCAAAGCATGGCTCGCACCCTTGGCGTTCAAGGCGAAGTCACTAGCCCGACGTTTAACTTGATGAGCGTTTACGAAGGCTTTTGTCCGATTGTTCATTTCGATTTGTATCGCCTGCATCACGTGGACGAGCTTGAGGAGATTGGCTTCTACGAATACATTGACTTTCCTGAGGGAATCGTCTTCATTGAGTGGGCTGAGAAGTTTCCGCAGGCGTTGCCCGAAAATTACGTTGTCATAAAGCTTGAACGCATCAAGGACGCAAAGAACATGCGACGGATAACTTTTTCTTGCGTCGGCGAGGAGCACATGGACTTTATCAATGAGCTTGAAGAGTTCGTGACTAAGGAGGATTGAGCTTGCGGATTTTGGGAATCGAGACTGCGACGCGGGCGGCTTCAGTTGCAGTGGTTGCTGACGGGAAAATTTTGGCGGAGAGTGTGCGCGAGTCGCCGCAAAGTTTTTCGGAAACTCTAATGCCGCAAGTCGAAGAGGTCATCAAAGTTTCGGACGCCTTCGACAAACTTGACGCGGTGGCAGTTAGCATTGGCCCCGGTTCGTTCACGGGCTTAAGAATCGGATTGGCGACGGCTAAGGCTTTGGCTTATGCGTGGGGAATAAAAATCATCGGCGCACCGACGCTTCAAGCAATGGCTTACAACTTCCCTGGCGCAAAGGTCGTGCCGTTAATCGACGCGCAAAAGAATCGGGCGTATTGTCAGCTGTTCGAGGATTGCCTATCGCGGACGGCGTTGGAAGTCAAACCTATAGACGAAATCATCACCGAGCTTGAGCAAGCCGCCGGAGAATTTTTTTTATGCGGTGATGTTCTTAGCAAGATAAAAGCTCCGTTGCCGCCGAACGTGAGACTTGCGCCGCCGCATTTGCGAATGCCGCGAGCCTCAAGCGTAGCAATCTGCGCACAGGATTTGGGCAAGGTCGATAACGTGATGAACTTGGAGCCGCTTTACGTGAGACGTTCGGAGGCTGAGGAGTTATGGGACAAGAGGCATTTGTCTTGCGAGAGATGACAAGCGATGATGTCGACGCGGCAGTTATCATTGATAGGAAATGTTTCGGCAAGCGTGATGCGTGGCGGCGAAAATATTTTCTTGCCGCGATGATGAGTTTGAACTCCGTTTATCTTGTCGTCGAGGTTGCGGGAAAAGTCATTGCTTGCGCGGGTGCGGAACTTCGCAATGACGAGGCGGAGATACAAACGCTTGCGGTTGACCCTGACTATCATGGGCGAGGAATCGGTACGCAACTGTTTGCCAAACTCATTAACACGCTAAGGGAACGCGGCGCGGCTTTTGTTTATTTGGAAGTTCGTCCGAGCAACACGCCAGCGATTAAACTTTATGAACACTTTGGCTTTCAAGTCTTCGGCAACCTTGAAAAATATTACAGCAATGGTGATGCGTTGCTTATGATGAAGAACCTATGAACAGACTTTTATTTAGAGCAATGACGCCCGACGATGTAGACGCAGTGGCGGCTATCGAAGAGAAAAGTTTTGCCATGCCGTGGAAGCGCGAGGACTTTTGGCGCGAGGCACGTAACGAGTTGGCAACATACATTGTCGGCGAGCTTGACGGCAAGATTATCGCTTATGCGGGGGCATGGGTCTCATTCAATCAAGCGGAGGTTATGAGCGTGGCGGTTGAGCCTGACTATCGCGGACAAGGCGTCGGGACGATTTTATTTGGCGAACTGATTAAAGCAGTCAAAGCACGTGGAGCTAAGGCGATAACGTTGGAAGTTCGTCCTAGCAACACGGCGGCGATTAAGCTTTATGAGAACTTCGGACTGAGGAGCGTCGGTCGGCGCAAGGGCTATTACCTTGACAACGGCGAGGACGCTTTAATCATGTGGAACACGCGCCTTTAACTGACGGAGGAATTCATATGCAGATAAAAGGAACGCTGATGCTCTTGGGCGCGGCGTTTTTTTGGGGGACGACGTTCGTAGCACAGCTTGAGGGCATGGACGGACTCGACCCCTTTTCTTATGCGGCGGCAAGGTACTTAGCGGGCTTCGTGTCACTTGTAATAGTGTTGACTTATACACGCAAGCAACGTGCCCTTGAGCGTCGCCAACGAAATTATCAGCGCGGCTTTGCAATCGGTCTGCTAATCGGCGTCGTGTTATTCGTGGCAAGCTCAATGCAACAAGTCGCCCTACAATACTCCACGGCGGGCAAGGCGGCGTTCATCACGTGCCTTTATATCGTGTTCGTGCCGCTCGGAGCAAAACTCCTGGGCAAGGTGATTCGTCGGGAGAACTGGATAGGCGCAGGGCTTGCAATCGTCGGATTGTACCTGTTGGCGGTCAGCGAGGGCTTATCAATCCAAGCGGGCGACGTGATACTTTTCCTTAGTGCGTTCGTGTGGACGGCGCAAATTTTATTAGTAGACAAGTTCGCGAGTCGCGTCGACTTAATTGAACTGTCGACCGCGCAGGTTTTTATCGTCATGGTGTTGAGTTTCGTGGCGATGTTCATGCTGGAGACGCCGAGCCTTAGCGCAATGGTCAAGGCATGGTTCCCGATACTTTATGGCGGCGTGATGAGTGCGGGGGTTGCGTTCACGTTGCAACTTTACGGGCAACGATACGCCGAGCCATCGACGGCGGCAATCCTTATGAGTTTCGAGGCAATCTTCGGAGCATTGGCAGGTTGGTTCTTCCTCGGCGAAGTCATGACGACGCGTGAACTTGTCGGCTGTGTGCTTATGTTAATCGGAATGCTCGCCACGCAGTGGCAACTTTTGAAAAGTTGACAAACAGTGGACGCGTTTAAGCGTTGCTGTAAAGTACAGTTAATCACCGCGCTTTAAGGATAACGCTCAATGAAGGAAATTAAGCTTGCGCGTCGAAGATTGACGAAAAGTTTTAACAGAGAGGACGAAACGTAATGGGGGCTAACGATGCGGCAATCAAGGAGGCGTTGAATAGACTTCGCCTGAACAAGGAACGTCAGAAGGCTCAAGACGACGCGGCGATAAAAAAAGCCCTCGTCACGATAAAAGTCTTCGGCGTGGGCGGCGGCGGTAACAGCGTCCTTAAACGCATTGCCGAAAGTGACTTCTTGGAGATTGAACTCGTCGCAGTCAACACGGATTCGCACGCGCTGAGCTGTTTGAACCTCGACAAGATTAAGACGATACAAATCGGCGAATCATTGACTAAGGGACGTGGTACGGGCGGCAAGGTCGCAATCGGTGAGCAGGCAGCTAAGAATGACTCCGAACGCTTAAAGGAAATGATGTCGGGCGCGGACATGATTTTTATAACGGCTGGCATGGGCGGCGGTACTGGCACGGGTGCAGCTCCAGTGATTGCTCGGCTTGCTAAGGAAATGGGGATACTAACCGTCGGTGTCGTCACGATTCCTTTTAAGTTCGAGGGCATTCGCAAGCAACGCATCGCCAATGAAGGTATCGTGCGCATGCAGTCATACATGGACGCTTTGATTGTCGTCAAGAACGATAACTTGATGAAGCTCCCAGAGAACAAAGGCTTAACGGTCGTCACTGCCTTCGAGGCGGCGGATTCTGTCTTGCGTCAAGCGATTCGTTGCGTGGCTGAACTCATCTTGACCACTGGCGTGATTAACGTCGACTTCGCGGACATGACGACTATCTTTAGGCAGAGTGAATCAAGCGACGCGCTCTTAGGCATTGGACGTAGCAATATCAGTGCGGTTAAGGCTGTGCAAGAAGCGATTGAAAGTCCGCTTATCGATAAGTCGCTCAAGGGTGCACGCGGCATTATCCTAAACATCACCGGCGACGATAACTTGGCGATTCATGACGTGAACGCCGCCGCAAGTTATATCTTCAGCCAGACAGAAGACGACGTGAACATTATCCTGGGCACGGTGATTGATAAGAGTATGAACGGCATGATTCAAGCGACGATTATCGCGACGGACTTTGCTGACAGTCTCGCGTTGAAGTCACCAGTTGTCGAGGCTCCCAAGTCAACAGTCACGGTGTCGAAGGGCTTTAACTTTGATGCTCCGAAGTCACAGCCGCCGCAGAGTACTTTCCAGTTGCCGACGTTTACTTTCCGCCCGCGTGATGACAGATGAGATTTCAACGGCTGAAACTTTTAATCGGCGACGAAAACTTTTCTAAGCTGACTTCTGCAACGGTGGCGGTCTTCGGCGTGGGTGGAGTCGGTTCGTTCACGGTGGAGGCTCTGGCGCGTTCGGGCATCGGGCATTTGGTTTTGATTGACAAGGACGACATCGACGCGACGAACATTAACAGGCAGTTGCACGCGCTAAGCTCGACGGTCGGCAAGTCTAAGGTTGAAGTCATGCGCGAACGCATTCAAGACATCAATCCCGCCGCCAAGGTCGATACGATTCAAAAGTTCTTCTTGCCCGGCGAAGGCGTCGAGGATTTTTTTATTTGCCGCTATGATTACGTCGTCGACGCGATAGACACGTTGACGGCGAAAATTTTTCTGGTCGAGGAGTGCACGCGTCGAGGGATAAAAATTATCTCAAGCATGGGCGCGGGCAATAAGCTTGACGGCACACGCTTTAAGGTCGCGGACATTTATCAAACGTCGGTTGACCCTGTGGCTAAAGTCATGCGCAAGAAGCTTAAGGAACGTGGCATTGAACGCTTGAAGGTCGTTTGGTCAGACGAGCCGCCGCAACGTGTTAAAGACTTCATCGGCAGCAATGCATTCGTGCCTTCTGTCGCGGGCTTGATTATGGCTGGCGAGGTCGTCAGAGATTTAATAAGCGTATAAATGTAGACAAGATAAAAGCTTTGTGCTATATTCTGCAAACGGGAGGCGAAAGGTTGTAATGAGTTCAAAGTTATCAGGCAAGGTGGCGTTCGTGACAGGCGCATCACGAGGCATCGGACGAGCAATCGCACTTAGGCTAGCTCACGACGGCGCAAAGGTCGCGTTGAACTTCTCAAGCAATGTATTAAAGGCGGAGGAAGTCAAAGCTCAAATTGAAACGTCCGGCGGCGAGGCAATGCTTGTTCAAGGTGACGTTGCAAATTTCGAGGTCGTGACGGGGTTGATAAAACACGTCGTCGACATGTGGGGGCGGCTGGACATTCTTATAAACAACGCCGGCATCACCCGCGACAATCTCTTAATCAAGATGGCGGAAGACGACTTCGACAAAGTTATCAACACGAACCTAAAGGGCGTCTTCAACTGCACGAAGGCTGTAACTAAGCTGATGATGAAGCAACGCGGCGGACGAATCGTGAACATGTCAAGCGTCGTCGGACTCAAAGGCAACATAAGCCAAGCCAACTACGCGGCGGCGAAGGCGGGCATAATCGGCTTTACAAAGTCAGCGGCGCGGGAGCTTGCGTCGCGTGGTGTGACAGTCAACGCAGTGGCACCAGGCTTTATCAACACCGATATGACTGCCGTGCTCAGCGAAAGGGTCAAGGAAGTAATGATGCAAGAGATACCTGCGGGAAGGATGGGAACTCCCGAAGACGTTGCCAATGCAGTGGCGTTCTTGGTATCGGATGAGGCGGCGTATATCACTGGACAAGTTCTGTCAGTCGATGGCGGAATGGTCATGTGACGCGGCTTTGAAAGGAGGTGACTGTGAGTGTCAACGTTTGAGCAGGTAAAGAAAATCGTTAAAGAACAACTTGGAGTCGAAGAGGACGAGATTCAGATGAGTTCAACTTTCGTCGATGACTTGGGCGCGGATTCTCTGGACATAGTCGAATTGATTATGGCGTTCGAGGAGGAATTCAATATCGAAATCCCCGACGAGAAGGCCGAGAAGATTAAGACCGTCGAAGATGTCGTCAAGTACATAGACGAAACCAACGCTTGACAAGCAATTAGGAATGGGGAATGAGGAATGGGGAATTATAATTCCTCATTCCTAGCTCCTAATTCCTCATTGATTTTTGGAGAGGATTATCCGTGAAACTACCGGAACTAAAGATAGGAAGTAAGATAGCAAAAATCCCAATCGTGCAGGGCGGCATGGCAATCAGGCTGTCGACGGCACGGCTTGCGGCGGCGGTTGCCAATGAGGGCGGCATAGGATTAATCGCGGCGTCGGGCATGGCTCATGACGAATTGCGCTATGAAATAAAGTTGGCACGCTCCCTAACCGACGGAATAATCGGTATAAATATCATGGTCGCGGCAAGTGACTTCGCGGGGATTGTTCATACGGCGATAGACGCGGGCATTGATTTAATCGTTGCGGGCGCGGGTTTTTCACGCGATATTTTCGGACTGGGCAGGGAGTCTGGTACGCCGATAGTCCCGATAGTTTCTTCTGTTAAGCTGGCGAAGATTTCACAGAAGCTGGGAGCCACAGCGGTCGTCGTTGAAGGTAAAGAGGCTGGCGGACACCTCGGCACGGATATTTCTGTTCGCGAGCTGATTGAACCGATTCGCGCGGCAATTCAAATCCCAATCATCGCGGCGGGCGGTGTCCTAACTGGCAAAGATATAGTCACCGTCTTAAAAATGGGAGCAAATGCTGTACAAATGGGTTCGCGATTCGCGGCAAGTCTTGAATCAAACGGCGCACCGAGCTTGAAGGAGTATTACCTCAAGTCGCAACCGGAAGATGTCGTCGTAATTCAAAGTCCTGTCGGTTTGCCGGGTCGGGCAGTGCGAACGCCCTTTTCAAAACGAGTAATGGCAGGTCGCGTGCCGCCAAAAACTTGCGACTCGTGCTTGAAGGCGTGCAAGCATAACTTCTGCATCGTCCGAGCCTTGACGCGAGCTCAGCAAGGAGATTTGGAAACTGGTTTGGTCTTCACCGGCGAATACATGCCACGAATCAAAGAAATCTTGCCCGTCAAGGAAATTATCCGTCAACTGATTACGGAGGCGGAAGAGTTTTATCAGACATAAAAAATCCCCTTCCAGATTCGGAGGGGGAAATTTTTTTAGCCGAAAAACAGCTTGAAGACCGCTTGAAAGTTCTCGTGCGCCGATTGCCAGACTGGTATTAATGATACGCCGAAGAATAGGATAAAGTTAAGTATCAACGTCGCCAAAGATTTTTTTATGACGGAGTAAATCGCAAGCACTGCACACACGCCCCATATCGCCAGTTGCCAAATCTGCGCGGCGAGGGCGTCCATATAAACCGAGTACATTAGCACGCTTACCAGGAATAAAAGCAGGATTGATAGCGCGAGTATCCATTTAAAACGCGTCGTCATGTGGAAGATTCCGTTGCCGTTCTCGTCCTTGACCTCGTCGAGTGATGTCACGTCAAAACGGGCGTCGCCTTCATTACGTGGCGGTTGCTCTGTCTTGTTGAAGTTGTCGTCGTTCATAAAATCGCCTCCCAAAACGATTTTAAAATGCCGCCCGCCCTTAGTCAAGCAGGTTTAAGTTGAATTCTTAAGGAGATGTTTAAATGAGTCCGCGAATCGGGCATATAAACTTCTTGAACGTCTTGCCGCTCCATTATGGCTATCAAAACGCCGCGCAGGACTTGCAAATTGTCTACGGCGTGCCGACTTTCCTAAATGCCGAGCTTGCGGCGGGACGAATTGACCTTAGCAACGTCTCTTCGATTGAATACGCCAGGCGAAGTCATGACCTTTTGATTGTGCCTAAGCTTTGTGTGCGTGCTGAAGATGACGTGACGAGTATAATCCTAGTCTCCCGCAAGCCGATTGAAACTCTGCGCGACGATAAGATTATTTTAACGTCCAAATCCGCGACGGCTCAACGGTTGTTGAAGATTATCCTGCATGAAAGCTACGACGCCGCCCCCGATTACCAGACGCGCCCCATAACCGTTGATAAGCCCGTGGACGACGACGCAACCGCCGCATTATTTATCGGCGATGACGCACTTTATCTGTATTTGCACCGCCCAGAAGGTTTCTACGTCTACGACATCGGGCACGAGTGGCATAAGCTTACCGGTCGGCAGATGGTTTACGCGCTGTGGACTGTCAGAAGAGATTTCGTAACCAATCAGCCCGAACTTTTCAAGACGACGTATGATAAGATTCTTCAGGCGTTTGAATTCGGCATTGAACATAAAAAGCAGGCGATTGAATCCGTGCTTGCGACGAAACCTTTTACCTTTGACGAGTTGGATAAATATTTGGGCGGCGCGATTAAGTGGAACTTGACGGCGGACGCTTTGGAGGCTTTAAAACTTTATTATCACAAGGCAGCCGCGTTGAATTTGATTGACGGCGAGCCTAAATTGGAGTTTGCCAATGCTTAACACAAAAAAATTTCTGCGAATTGTCATCGGCGTTGTGCTGAGTGTTTTTATCGGCGCGGGGCTGATGATTTTTGTTTACGCCCTTCCAACGAGTCGCGTCGTCCAAAATGTTCAGGCGGGCTTGCGAATCTACGAACGCGAAGGAACTTATCCGGCGTGGGCTTCGGGCGAACATTCAAAGCTTGATAACTTCACCGACGCGATAATTTTGCTTGAAGTCACACACCCGACGACCGACGCAATTAAATCAGCAATGCTCAATCCGCGCTTTGGGCTTATTAAAGATGAAAAACCCGTCGAGGCACTGATAAAAGTTATGCACGGCGACACGAGCAGCTTAACCGAGATAAATTATCCGCGCTATTGGCACGGCGAAT
This sequence comes from Selenomonadaceae bacterium, assembly GCA_017534385.1. Lineage (GTDB taxonomy): Bacteria > Bacillota > Negativicutes > Selenomonadales > Selenomonadaceae > Quinella. The sequence continues at coordinate 3,001 of JAFWCT010000035.1, read as the reverse complement.
TGTTAATCATCAAGCCGCTACTCATGGCGACGCAAATTCAGCACGTGCGCATGTTATTGGCGTATTCGGATTTTATTTTGTTCGTCGTGGCGTTGATTTTGTTTTATAAAGCCTTCGGAACGCCTCACGCGCTAGCCTTCGCCGCAATCGTCATGACGATAAACTTAGTCTCGGTGTCAATGTCTTTCCAATTCTCATCAATCTACGCCGTGACGTTGACGGCTTTAATTATCATGCTCAAAAAAAATCGCCGCCTCATCGACGACGAACTTTATCCATATTTCTTCGCGGCAATCGGAATAATCGTTGCGTTCACGGACTTTTTAACTTATCCGATATTCTCCGTCGGCTTGCCGCTGATTGTCTTCCTTTTGCTTAACAAAAATACTTCGCTTAAGGTCATGGGCGAGCTTTTAATCTCGTGGGGCGTCGGTTATGCGGGCATGTGGTCGGGCAAATGGATTATCGCTTACCTTTTGACGGGGCAAAACGTTTTGGCGGACGGACTTAATCAAGTAATGGTACACGCAAGGATTGCCACTGATCATGCCGACGCGGGTTGGCAAATATCTTTCCTCAGCGCGATTCAAAGGAATATTGCGACGTTAGGGCATGGTCCAATTAGAATTTTCCTGTTCATCGGAATAATCGCCCTGATTTACGTCCTAATTAGCCGTCGACAGCTCATCACACGCCGAATTGTTCTGCCGTATCTATTGCCTGCCGCTTTGCCGTTCATTTGGTACGTAATTGCAAGCGGGCATTCGCATATTCACGCATTTTTTACTTATCGCGGGCTTGCCGTCACGATTTTTGCTCTGATTTGCCTGGCAATTGATTTAACTCGTGAAGAACATATGCGAGACCGGTGCCGCGATAAGTAAGCTAATAATTGTGCGTTCGAGGAAGAGGATAAACAGTTCGGGCAGGTTGACGGGGATTTTTGAGCCGAGAATAAGCCCGCCGACTTCCGATAAGTAAATTAATTGCGTGACGGAGATGACTGCCACGATAAATTTTGCCATTGGGCTTGTAATCGTGCCAGCCGCGAGTACTGACGGCGTAAACATGTCCGTAAAGCCAACAATCATTGTTTTTGAGACTTCAGCCGCTTGCGGAACGTCTAATAACTGCAAAAGCGGCAGAAATGGCAATCCGAGCGTGTCAAAAATCGTCGTGTGATTCGCCAAAACAAGCGCAAGCGTCCCTATGCACATGACGACCGGCAAAACTCCGAACCACATACCCGCCGCGTTCTTAAATGCGCCTTCCATGAACTGTTCAAAGCCTCTGTGTTCGCCGACGCGCTCTTTAGCCAGTGCAATGCCATATTGAAAGGACGTTGCGTAACCTTCGGGCAGTGATTCGCCCATTGCCTTGCCGGGTACTAAATATTCGTCTTTTTTCAGGCTAAGCGGTGGGATTCGCGGCAAGATTAACGCGCAGACGATACCAATCATGCAGATTAAAAGGTAATACAGCCCAAAATATTCCATTAAGTCGACTTGCGCCAACACGACGATTGAAAACGTAATCGAGACGGCAGAAAATGTCGTTGAGATAATCGCCGCCTCGCGTTTGGAGTAATAACCGCCCTCATATTGATTTGCAGTCAACATAACGCCTAAAGTGCCGTCGCCAATCCAAGAAGTTATACAGTCAACGGCGGCGCGACCTGGTATCGTGAACAGCGGACGCATAATTTTAGTCAGCATTGCGCCAATAAACTCCAAAAGCCCGAAATCCAACAGCAACGGCAGTAAAAGTCCCGCCAATAGGAAAATTACGACTAAAACGGTTAGCAAATCATGTAAAACAAAGCCACCGTTATCGCCGCTGGTTATTAAGCCTATCGTGCTGTCAGGATTGTCCGAATCAATTCCCAAATAAGTCAGCCAAATGAAAATCGCGCCTAAAATCCGAATTGCAACCCAAATTGCCGTCGTCGAGAACGTATTAGCCACGATTGGATAAGTTGCGATGAAATTCGGCTTGCCTAGAAAGATTATGCCGAGAATCGCCGACAAAGTGACAATTCCAACGCACAAAGCCGGCAAATAATCGCCAATCGCGTTGCTTATCATGTCCGCGATAATTTTAACGACGATTGTCCAGCTCCCATCGTATTGCACGGGAATCATGAACAGGATAATACCGATGATTGACGGCACTAAGAAGCCCGCCATTGAACCTTGCTTTTTGTTTTCCATTTCAATCTCCTTCGCAAAAAATATTAGGAACTTCTCGAAAGTTCCAGATTGTCTTTATTGCTTTTATCAGTTATTGCTGTGAGTTTGTCTGCACCCTGTCTGCATTACAGATTTGGCACTCCGTGATTGCCTCCGCCGTTTGGGCTTTCAGCTTACCCATAGTCTGCATTCCAAAAAATTATCCCCTAGTTGTTTGCTAAGGGATTTTAGACTTTTTTAAGGCAAAAGTCTACCTTTTTTGACAAGCTTACGAAAAACTTTCAACTTCTTTAAGATGTATTCATGGATAAAAAGTGATATAATAATTAAAATCTGTCGAAGAATAAGGAGATGATTTTATGGCAACCGAAATTTTCCGCGAAGTCAATGACGACTACGAAATTATTGAGGGGGAAAAATTCATGGCACCGAGCGCAGATGCATGGCACAATAACACGTTAGGAAAATTGTATTTGCTTATTGGAATGCACGTAGCGACTAACAGGCTGGGATTGGTCTTTACTGATAGTTTGGACGTGCACTTCCCCGACGGCAATCTTTTCAAGCCGGATTTTATGTTCATCAGCGCGGCGAACAGCAAAATTGTCGTCGACAACAAACACAGCACGATTCACGGCGTGCCCGATATGGTTGCCGAAATTTTTTCCCGCTCGACGATGAAACGCGACCTCGGAATTAAAAAAGAGATTTACGAACGCAACGGCGTCCGCGAATATTGGATTATCAACCCGTGGAGCGAGAGCATCGAAGTTTATCTTCTGCGCGACGGTAAATATTTCTTGGACGACGTT
>JAFWCT010000034.1 GCA_017534385.1 Selenomonadaceae bacterium | reverse complement strand
CGCGCCAAATTCGTAAGTAATATCTTTGCCGCCTTTGTTATCGTCGTCGTTGAAGTTGACGATATAATCGTTGCCGCCGCTGCCCGCAATCGTGATGTGGTTGCCGTAATTGTAAATGCTGTCATTACCCGCGCCGCCGACTATATAAACTTTGACGCCTTCGTTGATGATTGTATCTTTGCCCTCGCCGCCTTCGATTGTAACTCCTATTCCGCTTGAGTAAATGGAATCGTTGCCGCTCATGCCCCAGATAAGTGCCTCATTGCCGTAATTGTCAATCGTATCTTTGCCGTAGCCGCCGCTCAACGTAGATTCTTCGCCGTTGTTGATGATTGAGTCATTGCCCGTGCCGGTGTCGATAAAAACTTCAGTCGCGACGTTTGAGATGGTGTCATTACCGCTACCCAAACTGATTGCAGATGAATTACCTTCGCTTTGGATGTAATCATCACCGGTGCCGCTGTTAATGAAGACTTTCTCGCCCGAATTTGTAATGGTGTCCGAATCGTCTTCGCCAAAAATCATAACAGCATTAGCCGCGTTTGTGATTTTGTCATTGCCCGCGCCGCCATGAATTTGGGACTTATAACCGGAAATAAAAAGTGTGTCGTTACCGCTCGCCGAGCTTTGAACGGTGTTTGTAATGTCGTCGTTGCCGTCGCCGCCGTAAATTTCCGCTCCATAACCATAGTTGGTGATTTTATCGTTGCCTGTCCCGCCGTAAATTGTAGCATCGGCTCCGCCGTCATTATAAATCGAGTCGTTGCCGGAGCCGCCCGAAATGGAAATATTTTTGCCGCCTGTGAATTTAACGGAATAAAATTTACCGTCGGAAGAAGCAAGCGTGGCACCGTTTGAAGTTTCTTTGCTGGCAGAAATTTTTTTACTCTTTTCAAAGCCATTAGTAGCAGAGCTATTAGTAGCAACGCTGTTAATATTGTTGGCTAAGTTATCATTACCGCTACCGCCGATTAAAATCACGGAATTGCCGCCGGTGTTGGTAAATATGTCATTCCCTGCGCCGCCTGAGAGCGTGACTTTCGCGCCTGAGTTCACGAGCTGATCGTTGCCTTTGCCGCCGTTAATCGAAACATTCGCGCCTTCATTATTATTTAAGACATCATCGCCGTTGCCGCCGAGTATCGTAACTTTATTGTAGTAATTTATGACATCGTCGTTGCCCGCGCCCGCATTGATTGAGACGTTCGCGCCCGAATTTGTAATGGAGTCGTTGCCGGAGCCGCCCTTCATGGTAACTTTATCGTGATAGTTTATCGCGAAGTTGTCTTTGACGGAAACGGTTTTGCGGTAGGTGTCGTAATCAAAAGTTGTATCAGTTCCGGCTTGCTTGGCAAAATAGCGCATGAACATGTAGCCGCCCGCATAAGCCTCAAGCGGAATATCTGCCGTTGTTCTTTTGTTGACCAAAACTTTATCGAGTATGTCAGGATTTTGAGCGTAGTTAATAATAGCAGAGTAGCGGTCGTCGTCTATGCCGTGAATTAATTCTGCGGAGCCGCCCTCAATAAAAAAGCCCGGCAAATACCTGTAGTAAAGGACATTGCTCGCCATTGTGCCGTGAACAAATTCATGAGCCAAAACTCTGTCGAGGCTCTGTAAAAGTGCTCTGCCGTGATGATCATCGGGATCCATATCCTGAAAGAATGCCATGTTCACGGTAAGGGTGTACGACTCATAAGTTTTGCCATCGTCGGAACCATAACTGACGGCTGCCAAGAAACCGTTACTTGCGTCGTCAATGAACTCCAGCTTGAGGCGCGAAGAAGTCGTATCCGCCTCGTCAAAAGAGAAGCCGTAACTTTCCTTGATTAATTTGAGCGCGTCGGGAATCCACCAGCTGTAGAGACCGCGCACGACGTATCGTTGGTCAGCGGTTAAGGAACTTTTAGGCGGAATACCGTAAATGGTCAAGCCGTCGACAGTGAACGACGTGCCCGAAGGATACTTTGCCTCGCCCTCTGAAGGCAGAATGTCATACTTGCCTTTTACTTTGGAGCCGCCCGCGTCCGAGCCGCTTATCGCGCCGGTGTCATCGTTTCTGAGGATTATTCCGCACTTTTCGACAAGAAACGTCTGCCAATTCTTCGCCGAGCGTAAATCGTTCATGAATTGCTTTTTAACGGCGTTAAAATTTTTGAAATTGGAACTTGCACGAATCGCCTCGTTGACTGCGGCGGCTCCT
>JAFWCT010000033.1 GCA_017534385.1 Selenomonadaceae bacterium | reverse complement strand
GTTAATATAAGCGACTTGAGCGGCGTAAACGTGCGGCAAACTCATTTCGACGGTCACAGGGATATTGATAATGGGTTTTCTGTCGATTACAGGCTCCCAAACGTCTAAAACGGCGTTACAGACCTCCAAAGCGTATTCAGGCTCGGTGCCGGTGAAACTTTCGGGCGAATATTCAAAGCGATAGTTAGCATTTGCCTTATTCGTGAGTTCGAGGAGGAGTTTTGCGCCGTCGATAGCGATATTTTTAATTTCGTCCTTGCTCATGCGGAAGACTTGCTCGCGTTGAGCTACTGAAGTTGAGTTATAGACGTGAACGATAGCATTTTTAGCCCCGTCGAGAGCTTCAAAGGTCTTTTTGATAATATGTTCGCGTGCCTGAGTCAAAACTTGGACGGTTACATCATCTGGGATAAGATTATCTTCAATCAGCCGACGCAGGAGGGCATATTCGGTATCAGACGCGGCAGGGAATCCAACTTCAATCTCCTTGAAACCAACCTTGACGAGCGTCTTATAGAACTCAATCTTCTCATCGAGGCTCATGGGGATAATCAGCGATTGATTGCCGTCGCGCAGGTCTACGCTACACCAAACGGGAGCTTTTGTCGGATATTCTTTGGTAACCCAGTCAAAAATTATTTCTGGCGGCATGTAATAGCCTTTGGAATACTTTGTATGATTCTTCAAATTCAACACCTCTTCGCGGGCAATTATATTAGCAAGTTTGCAAATGCGCAAGTTTAGGTTATAATCATAAGCCATAAATTTTTAAGGAGCTGAATAACTTGACAGTGATATTGTTAATCGTGGTAGCAGTGGCGGCGGGCGTGTACTTCTACTTAAGGGGACGCGAGGAAAAGGTTATGCCTAAGCTTGAGAGCCGCACGGCATTTGAAATAGAATCCCGCGACGAAAAATCCGTGACGCTTTCTACGACGATTGAGTTTCGCAACGAGGGCACGCAGTCTGCAATGATTGTCGACGCCATTTGCCATCCGCTACTGCCCTTTGAACAGTACGACGGCATGAACGTTCGCGGCAAGGTCGAGCGCGAAGGCGTCCCGCGTGAAGATGATTACTTCGAGGCGTTGGTTATCGAACATCAACAAAGCGTCCGCCTCGTCGCTAAGGTTACGTTGACGGCTCGCAAGGGCTTGACGTTGCAAGAGGCAGTCGCAAACATGGTTGATTTCCCCGTGGAACTTCTTTATCGGGAAGTCGGACGCAACCCAATGCGTTGGTCGATTGCCCGCGTGATACTAACTGCCGATGAGCTTAAGGAGAAGATATTATGAACGTAGAGATTATCCCGATAACGACCCGAATCCTCACGCCGAAGGACGATATTGTTGACGTGATTGAGGAGTACACCCGCGACCAAATCGGAGCTGACGACGTGATTACCGTTGCTGAAAGTGTCGTGGCGATTACGCAGGGCAATATCATTCGTCCGGACGAGATGCACCTAAGCAATCTTGCTAAGCTGTGCTGTCGATTCATTCCCGATTATGGAAGCCTCGCGACGCCTCACGGTATGCAAGCCTTAATGGAAAAGGAAGGAGAATGGCGCGTTGCTTTTGCATTACTTGCGGGCTTTATGGGCAAGGTCGTCGGTATGCGCGGGCTGTTCTATAAATGGGGCGGACGGCAGGCGGCGTTAATCGATGACGTGACGGGGACGATGCCGCCCTTTGATAAGTGCGTCGTCTACGGGCCAGAGAACGTCGATAAAGTTGTTGGCGACCTCAAGGCGCGGTTGAATTGCTTTGGCGCGATGATTGCTGATGTCAACGACTTGAAACGCTCGCGAATCGTCGGAGCAACGCCGGGTATGAACGCACAACTTGCCAGCGACTTGCTGATTGATAATCCTTTCGGCAACGCCTCGCAGAAACGCCCGATTTGTATCCTGAAGAACTTCCGCACGTATCAGGAGGCTAAAGGAGGGACTTAACATGCCGGAGCCTCAAGCCAAAGAAAATCCTTCGCGAATACTTCCGCTGACGGCTGACGATTATATCATCATGCAGCTTAAAGACCTCAAGGACGAATTCCGCGACTCTCGAAAAGAACTAAACGCCCGCATAGACAGAATCGAAGCTAAACAGGAGACGACTCGCAAGGAACTCAACGAACGCATTGATAGATTGGAGAATCGTCAAGATAAACTCGAAGCTAAGTTGGAGACCACTCGCAAAGAGTTAAACGATCGCATTGATAAGGTTGAAGCTAAGTTGGATACCACGCGCCAAGAACTTAGCGAACGCATTGATAAGGTTGAAGCTAAGTTGGATATTACGCGCCAAGAACTTAGCGAACGCATTGATAAGGTTGAAGCTAAGTTGGATACTACGCGCCAAGAACTTAGCGAACGCATTGATAAAGTTGAAGCTAAGATTGACAAGCAAGACGCCAAAATTGATAAACTCGCGGATAGGGTTGATAAGCTAGAAGAAAAACTCGACGCGAAGTTTGACAAACTCGCTAGCAAGATTGATTCTTCAAACAAACACGGCAACATAATGACGGCAAGTGTTATCAGCATTGCGCTCGGCGTCTTGTATGTGATTTTTTTCAAATAGCAGGAGGCTATCACGATGAAAAAACTTTTACTCTTATTAATGTTGTCGACGCTGTTTATCGGTGGCTCGGCAGAGGCAGTGCCCATTCCCTTGCGCGGAGTCGTCGAAGGCTTTTACGGCACGCCATGGACTTTTGAAGACCGCGCAGATATTATCGACTTCTGCCGCCAAAACAATCTCAACTCTTACATCTACGCGCCCAAGGATGACCCTTATCACCGCGACAAGTGGCGCAAGCCTTATCCCGCCGACAAACTCAAGGAGCTTAGGCAGTTGGTTGCCCTTGCCAATAAGAATCGCATTCGGTTTATCTTCGCAGTGTCGCCGGGTTTGGACTTGAATTACAAAAGTGATGAGGACTTTAGGCTTTTGATTCGCAAGCTCGACACTATGTACAATATCGGCGTGCGGGACTTTGCAATCTTCTTTGACGACCTCAAGGACGATAAAGGCAATCATCACGAGAACGGCAAACTTCAGGCGGAATTCCTTAACCGCGTACAAAAGAATCTGCGCGGGCGTTACAAAGATGTTGCGCCGCTAATCACCGTGCCGACGGAATATTATTATGAGGACATGGTTAAGGGCGATAAGGTCAAGTCATACACCCGCGACTTTGCCGAGACGTTAGACCCGCGGATTGTCGTCCTGTACACGGGGCGCGGTGTCGTCTGCGATGGCATAACTGATAATGAACTTGCCGAGGTTAATAAGATTTTCGGGCGCGAGGTCGGTGTCTGGTGGAATTATCCCGTTAATGATTATTCCCTGACGCCCGACGGCAATCGCAATGTCAAGCTGGCACTCGGCGCGATTGAGAACCTCCCCTCCGCTAAGATGACGGCGATTTTCTTTAATCCTATGGAGCAAGTGCAAATGTCTAAGATTTCCCTTGCGACGGGCGCGATTTACGCGAACAATCCCGCCACCTACGACGCCGAGCAAGCTTGGGATAAAGTTCTGCGCGAACAATTTGGCACGCTTGCCCCCGCAATGAAAATCTTCGCTGAACACTCGCGGCACATGGAAAATTCTTGGGCAAAGGTCGGAGCTCCCGACGCGATTGAATTTGCCACGTTAGCTCACAATCTGCTTTACGACATGGGCAAGAAAAGTTTCGTTGACTTCAAGCCGCTTGAGCAAAAGATTGACGAACTCGAACGCGCCACCAACCTCTTGCTTAGACGCTTGCCGAAGAAATATTTAGCCGAGTGTAAGCCGCAACTCGAACAGCTCAGGCGCATTGCCAACGCCGACAGAGTTGCCCTTGAGTCGTTGAAGGCTGGACGCCTCGACCCGACGTTGAAGATACTTCGCGAAGAAATTGCCGCAAATGAAAAGCAGGCGGTTATCTCCGAAGAGTCCGCCCGCAAGTTTATTGACGACGTTATTAAGTTCTTCGACGCGCAAGACAAAGCCTCACGCAAATGAAAATGAATTACGCGGACGATTTCCCGCCGAGGAGTCGCCCGCGTTTTTTTATGTCTTTGATTCTTCTGGTGGAAGGATGCCCGCCATGCGCAAGAGGTACTTGGCGTTAGTGGTGTGCGTGCGACCCTTGCGTAGCTTGAAGTCGAATTTAATCTCGTCGCCCTCGTAATACTCCTCGAAGTGCGCGTTGGATATGCGCGAGTCCTCGTCGACCATATCGCACAGTTGGAAGTCGTGCGTGGTCACCAACGTTATCGAGTGTTCATTAGTCAAGCGTCGGATTGCCTCCTTAGCACCAATCACGCGGTCATTGACGTTCGTGCCCTTGAAAATCTCGTCAATGCAGGCGAGCATCGGCAAGTTCTTTTCCGTGTACTCAATCATCGACTTAATCCGAAGCAGTTCAGCGTAGAAGGTCGAGACTCCTTGGCTAATGTCGTCGTTGACGCGGATTGAAGTCATCACGGCTAGGCGGCTGACGGCGAAACTTTTCGCGCAGACCGGAGCACCTGAATAGGCAACCATCACTGCCGCCGCTAACGTCCTAATCCAAGTCGTCTTGCCGGACATGTTCGCGCCCGTGATAATCGTCGTGCTTGCTTTGAGTTCAACGTCATTGGGCACGCCCTTAGCGTCGGCTACCAATAAACTCGTCAAGCCCTCAACCTTAAGGTGCGGTTCATCATCTTCGTAAAAGGTCGGGAAGCAGTAAGTTGTACGCGTTTGCCCGATTGAGGCAAGAGAGATTAGAACTTCCACCTCGGCGAAAGCGTCAAGCCATGTGCGCAAGTGATTAGCCGCATCGACCCTCCAACGCATGAACGTCACCACTAAGAAGAAGTCCGATAAGAACAGCGCGTTGCCGAGGACAAAGTATATCGGGTTATGCCGAGCGTTAGCCGCGTCCACGAGCAATGATAGCGTCCTAAGCTTCTGTGCGGCGGACATTTCATCGGTTAGGATGTCGCGGATAGCAGTCAGTCTCTTCGACGTGAAGTTAGTTGATTCGAGTCGTTCAAAGATTGCGTGATAGAGTCGTAGCTCCTTGGAGATGATTTTGAGCGGCGCGAGCAATTCATTGACGGCGGGGATTGCGGCGGTTGCTATTGCCAACGAAATCAGCATGACGAACAGCGGCGACAGTTCGTATACGATGATTCCATGCCATGCTAGGAAGACCGACGCGATTAAGATTAACGGCATGACGAATCGTAGCAGATAAATCTTTCCGAGCGGCGGCAATTCCTCTTCGACGCTAACGATTAGTTCGCTGGTGTCGTGATTGTTGGGCATGAGGCGCGCATAAGCCTCAAGGTCGAGTGACAGCCGCGGACGTTGCAAGATTTCAGCGACGCCTCGTTGACGGTTGCGCACCTCGTTTAAGTCGGGCGGCTCCGGATTAAAGGCGGCGGCTAGTAAATCCCTTCCGCGTTTAGTGCGTGCCGCGCAGATGTATTGGAAGATTGACCCTTCGCCGAAGATATGTAAGTCCACGTCTTGCGGGCGATTGTTCTTCAGGTAAATGCTGCCGTCATTGGAACGCTTGCGCCACGTGCCACGCGCCCGCGATATGTACGAGTTGAGCACAGTCAGTCGGCTCTTTAGAAATCTTTTGCGCCGCCTCAAGCGTTCGTGGTAATTCATCAGCCGAATAAAAATCATTGCCAGCAACGCCGCCACGATATAAAGATGGTGCAAGTTCATATCCCAGCCGATACCAAAGCTCACCGCCGCCCCAAGGAAAGTAATCGTGCGGGCGGCAACAACTCTTTTCTCGCGTTTGTGCAAAGTCTTCTGTTCGGCAAGGTCAATCTCACGCTCGTTATCGTAAAATGCTCGGTTCAAGTCGTCACCTCTTCAATCTGTATATCCCGAAAAAGTTTTGATACGTTTCTGTTTCATCGACGAGATTATATCTTTCCTGCAATAATCTTTCAACGTCAGCATCGCGGTTTTGTCGGAAATGCTTTGTCCAATCGTCGGGATAATCGCCAGTGAATTCACTTACGGGCGCAGAATAGATTATCCACTGCGGAGGATTGGTGCGGGCAACTTCAAGCCACTCGCGTTTAACATTCGGGTCGACGTTCGCAAAAGCTTTGACATTGCCGAAGAATCGACAGCGTGGATAAATTCCTGTTATTAAAATCCAGTGCGAAACATGTGTACCCTCTCCCCAAATCATGACGGAGCCGCGTTCATCGGGAGGAATAAGTTCACCAAATCGGAGCAATTCGGCATTTTTCTCCAAACGATATTTGCGAACATATCCAGAGTTTTCGTAGTGAACTACATAAACCATATTTCCAAAAAGTATCAATGGGTAAATCATCAGAAGTACAAGGATAAGTTTACGAATAGTTTTTTTCGGCGAGAAAACCTTCACTGCCCAAAGCTCGCGAATCTTTTTTGGGAAATCGGCAAGAATTATAAACAGTATCGGCAAAAGCGGAGTGATTAAAGCACAATAGCCTTGATAGGGGCTTAGTTTAAATAAAAGTATCAGCATGATCACGCCGATGAAAATTCCGCTAAACGCTGTGCGGCTTTTATTTTTTATGAATTCGCTCAAGCCAATTGCAATCATTATAAATAACGACATGAAATGTATCACTATATAAACGGAGTATTCGTCGAGGTGCGTTACCAAAAAATTTTCTCGCTGTGCAGAATAGTTGAGATTAAGCAGAATTGTTCCGTAGAGCATGTTATAAAGGGCACCATGCGCCGCGAAGTAAATCACGAACGGCAAGACGATTATCAAAGCTCCGAGGCAGAAGGTCAGGACGTTTTGCCACAGAGCTTTAAAGTCTCGTGCTTGAATTAAAAATAGTGCGCTCAGGAAAGCACACAGACATAAAGGTACGGCGTTCATCATACGGAGCAAGACGCATACACCAAAGCCGACGCCGTTAATCAGTCCGACGAGCGGTGGGCAAGAAAAATTTTCCGCCTTTAATCCGCGCAAGAAAAAGTAAGTCGCCGCCATGAGGAACGGCATAGACCATTCCTCTGTTCGATTGCCGTCGAGATAGTAGATAGCGTCAAATATCAGCATGAACACCGCCGCCGCAACTCTTACCTTGCCTGAAAGATACAAACTCAACGCTTGCCACGTCAAAAGGAATGACAAGTACATTGCTGGGATTTGCAAGATAAAAATGCCAACGCGCGGATAAATCATGTATCCGAGTGCGTCGATTAAGAATATCAGCGAACCTTTATTCTCGAATAAATCGACGTAAGGCAGATGACCTTCTGACCAACCTTTTCCGACTGCTTGAAAGATAGCCGAGTCGTCGCCTAAGAAATTATAAAGCGGACTCGTCGACGTGGAGAAGAGGAAAACAAACAGTACACTTGTCAAAAATATCGCGGCATGCGTTGTTGCTTTGCCTGAAAAGATTTCTCGAAACAATTAAATCATTCCTTTAGTCGATAAAGTTTCATCATCTGCGGATAGATAAAGACTTCGCCCTTGAGTGAATATCGCGCCGCAAGCAACTGCTCAAGCTCGGCGTCCTCTGTCGAAGACGGCGGCTCACCTGGTTTTCTATCGGGGCTGGTGCCGTAGAGAATCCATAGCGGATAATCCCGCCGAAGGTTGCCAAAGTATTCCTGCCTGAGCTTATGATCCATTTTGGCGCATTGGCTAGTATTCATGAAAAGGCGTTCACGTGGCGGCATATCCGCTTGCAAAATCCAATGCGAGCCTGTATTATACGTGCCCCATATGACAAAAGATTTTCTCTCGGAGTCGGGAATGAGTGCTCGCAACGCTAAAATATTTTGTCGTTCGTCAGAGTTGAGAAGCTCGGCTCTTTTATTGTAGGCGGAAAAAAAAATACTCACTGGTGTCTCATTGACGAGTAAGATTGATTTTAGGAAGAAGGTCAATATGAGGACTTGAATCACAGTAAGGACAATCAAAATCTTTATTAACAGCTTATTGAACGAAACCTTTTGAGTTTGCAAAATCTTATGGAGCATATGGCGACTTTCATACAGGACGGCAAATAGAATCGGTGCGACGGCTAAGAATATCATTGCGTATTGGTCGGCGGGGCGCAGATTTATCAGCATAAATGCTATTGCCGCTCCGATAAAAAGCCCGCTTTGCAATAGCCGAGACTTTGGATTTTCCTTTAACCCGAAGAGTGAGGCGATAGCCATGACAAAGAAGGGCAGATAATGAACTAGAGCATGAATCACGCGGAATTTGGGCGGCAGATGAAAAGTCTCGTCGATTGTATAGTTCAAGTTAAGAAGAATCGTGCCGTAAATCATGTCGTAAAGTGCGTCGTACGCCGCGAAGTAAATCACGAACGGCAGACAGATTATCGCGAAGCCAGCTAAGAAGCTCAAGACGTTTTGCCAAAGGGTTTTGAAGTCCCGCGCCTGCAGGAGGAACACCGCGACTAGAAAACATTGGCAACAAATTTGTGCGGCGTCAGACAGTCGAATCAGAAAGCACGCGCCGAATCCCAAGCCATAGACAAAACCATAAAGCGGAGGGAATTTATCTTCCTTTAGGCTGAGCAGGAAACAATAAGCCGCCGCCGATAAGAAAGGCAGTGTATATTCCGTGACGTGATTGCCTTCCTCGTAGTGTGCGGCGTAGTAAATTAACGTCAGCAACATGAAGAAGACCTTCCACTTGCTAGACGAGTAAAGCTCCATTGCTCGCCAAATGAAAAGGCACGACAGGTATAAGAAAATTATTTGCGGAACCATGATGCCCGAACGCGGATAAATCGCATAGCCGATTGCATTGATGGCGTAAACAATCGGTCCTTTGTGGTCAAAAATTTCTTTGTAAGGCAAGACGCCTTCAAGCCAATATTTGCCGACGACTTGAAAGACAGCCGAATCGCCGCCCAATAAATCATAACCAAAGCTCGTCGAGTATGAGAAGACATAAACAAACGCGAAACTCATCGCAAGCAACGCAATATGGAAGATAACAACGTTTAGCGTGAAAAGTTTTTTTCTGCCCAAAAAGATTTCATGAAACAGAATTGTTCACTCCTTTAGTCGATAGAGTTTCATCATTTGATCGGAAAGTTTTACTTGCCCGCGCAAAGAATATTTATCCGCCAAAAATTGTTCTATTTCGGGTAATTCGTGCGGCAAACGAGGAAGTTCACCAATTTTTCTGTCAGGGCGGGTACCGTAGAGAATCCAAAGCGGCGGATTGCTTGTAACATTGTTGAACCATTCTATCCAAAGATCGCGGTCGACCTTTATTAAAAAAGCATTGTTCATGAAAAGTCTTTCACGTGGTTTCATGTCGGCATAAATTATCCAATGAGTTGTTGTATTATGATCTCCCCAACAGACGAAAGAATCTCGCTCGTTTTCAGGAATAATTTTTTTAAGCTCGGTTACTTCTTTTAATTCTCTTTCGGCAATTTCGTCAGCCGCTCGTACAGCACTTGGCGAAAAAGCCCATATAAAATCCGGATGCGAGAAATAAAAATGTGCGCAAATCGCAAAGTAGAATGAAACTGTTACGAAGAAAAATTTGCAGGCAAGCCGTTTAAACGAAAAAGTTTTTATCCTCCAAAGTCGCTTGAGGTTTAGTTTTATTTTGTTAAACAGTGGTCGGCTGTTGGTAACAAACTCCGAACAGATAGCAACGAACATAGGTATTAGTGGTACAGTTGTCATATAGTAGTGAGGGTAAGGTCTCATCTTTGCTTGGAGGATAATCATAATCACGCCGATAAAAAGTCCGCTGACAATTAATTTGTTCGTGCGCCCTTGAAGAATTTCGCCGAGGCTCGCGACTGTCATAAAAATCATCGGCATTGCGTGAACCGATACGAATAAAAATTTGTACAGAAAACTGTATTCGGGAGCGGGCACGCCAATATATTTCATGTTGAAAAGAATCGTTCCGTAGAGCATGTCATAAAGAGCACCGTGCGCCACGAAGTAAATTACAAACGGCAGGACTATTACCAAAAAGCCCGAGCAGAAGCTCAAAAAATTTTGCCACAGGTTTTTAAGATCGCCCGACTTCAATAAAAATATTGCACTCAAGAAAGCACAACAACAAAGAGGCATTGCGTTCGTTGTCCTGAGTAAGACTGATGCTCCGAAGCCGAAGCCATAAATAAAGCCGTGCAAGACCTGCACTCGCGGAGCATTCAAATCGCGCAAGAAGATATAAACAGCCGCCATTAGAAACGGCATGTTATATTCTGTCGCATAATTACCTGCGTGATAGTGTGCCACATAATAAAGAATTGTCAGCGCGAATACAAGAATCTTTGCTCTGCCGAATTTTAAAATCTCCGTTATTCGCCAAAGGAAAAGCAACGAAACGTATAGGCAAATTATCTGCGGAACCATGATGCCCGAACGCGGATAAATCGCATAGCCGATAGCATTGATGACGTAAACAATCGGTCCTTTGTGGTCGAAAATTTCTTTGTAAGGCAAGACGCCTTCAAGCCAATACTTACCGACGACTTGAAAGACAGCCGAATCGCCGCCCAATAAATCATAACCAAAGCTCGTCGAGTATGAGAAGACATAAACAAACGCGAAACTCATCGCAATCAACGCGACATGGAAGAAGATTGCGTTCAGTGTAGAAATTTTTTCCCTGCCAAAAAAGATTTCACGCAACTTTTTTTGCCTCCTCCTAGATTTCCTTTGACAGCTTAATAAAGTCTTTTAAAGCTTGCCAACCTATTGAGATGATTCGCCGCAAATTGATTGAGTTTACTCCGCCTTGCCGAGGTCGAAAAGTTATCGGCAAATACTTCACGCGGAGATTGTACTTGGCGTAAATGACAGACAGCAGAACATTCGACAGATTGTAATCGGGCGGAATCTTATCAATAAAATTTTTTAACGTGGCGACTTTTATAAGTCGGAAAGGTGTATTGGCGTCAACGATATTCACACCGAACACTAGCCGCAAAATAATTCGGAGCGTCCGCGTAACGACTTTCCTAGATAAACCGTCTTGTCGATTATTACGATTGCCAATAACCATGTCAAAAGAATCTCGTAGCTTCCAAAACTTTTCAAACTCTGCTGGAAGCGTTTGACCATCTGAATCCGTTTGAAAAATGAAATCTGCGTTCTTGTCGATAGCATAGTGATAAGCCGTTAATACTGTTGCTCCGTGTCCGCTATTGGGTTTGGTTATCGGCTCAAACAATGGACGAGTTTTCTTTTCGTCGAGCATGAGGGAAAAAGTTTCATCTCGACTGCCGTCATCGAAAATCACAAGTCGCGAATCATCTCCGCCGAATTTCTTGATAACGGGATACCAATCATCAATCACTTGCCTAATATTTGCCGCTTCGTTGTAGGCAGGCATTACAATGTAAAGAACATCATTTTTAGTTTTCAATTTATCGTCTCCAAAAGATTTTCTTCGTGAATTGTAGACTGATTGCCAGCCGAATGCAAGCCAACGCCCAAATTGACAAGCTCCAAGCGCGAAGGTAAAATACAATTCATTACTTGCAAAGGAGATAATCACATGAAGGACACAGTTAAAAAGGTAGCACTGGCTTATAGCGGCGGGCTTGATACGTCGGTTATCATTCCGTGGCTCAAGGAGAATTACGGCTGCGAAGTCATAGCGGTTTGCGCGGACGTCGGGCAGGGCGACGAACTTAACGTCGTT
Organism: Selenomonadaceae bacterium; assembly: GCA_017534385.1. Lineage (GTDB taxonomy): Bacteria > Bacillota > Negativicutes > Selenomonadales > Selenomonadaceae > Quinella. The sequence goes on along the minus strand of JAFWCT010000033.1, from coordinate 330 downwards.
CACGATAAAGCTTTGAAGTCGGGCGCGTCCAAAGTCTTCATCGCCGACCTTACCAAAGATTTCATCGAGAACTACATCTTCCCGACGCTCAAGGCAGGCGCGACTTACGAGGAGAAATATTTGCTCGGCACTTCGTTTGCACGCCCGATTATCGCTAAGAAACTCGTTGAGGTTGCATTGGCTGAAGGTTGCGATGCTGTGGCTCATGGTGCTACGGGCAAGGGCAATGATCAAGTGCGCTTCGAGTTGACGGTTAAGGCATTGGCTCCCGAACTCAAGATAATTGCTCCGTGGCGTGAATGGGAACTCGATAGCCGCGAGGCGGAGATT
>JAFWCT010000032.1 GCA_017534385.1 Selenomonadaceae bacterium | reverse complement strand
GGCATGAAGCCCGAAGAGTTCCAACACTATGGCGCGTTCCTGCGCACGATTAATCAGTTCCTCGGCAGCTATGCAGGTCTCGTCGAACTCGTCCGCAAGTATATGATTGTCTGATTAGGTTACGGGGAAAGGGGAGCTTGTCACCCTTTCCCTTGTTTCCGATAAAGGAGAGATTTTTTCATGGCTCTCATCGATTTTGACCAGAAGAGGGAACGCGACGTAGTGATAATCGGACGCGCAACCTTGGACTTTAACCCGAACGAAATTCATCGCACGCTAGACAAGGTAAAGACTTTCTCAATGTATTTGGGCGGCTCGCCTGGCAATATCGCCGTCGGCTTGAATCAGCTCGGCAAGAAAGTCGGCTTTATCGGTTGCGTGTCCAATGACCAGTTCGGCGATTTTATTATTAACTTCTTTAAAGACCGTGGCATTGATACGACGCAGATGACACGCGCTAAACACGGTGAGCGCATGGGCTTGACTTTCACGGAGATTAAAAGCCCTACTGAAAGTTCAATCCTCATGTACCGCGATAAAGTTGCCGACCTGCAGATTGCCCCTGAAGACGTCAGCGAAAACTATATCGCCGGCTCCAAAGCGTTAATCGTGTCGGGCTTGGCATTGGCGGCGGCTCCCAGTCGCGAAGCTTGCTTGACGGCGGCTCAACATGCCCGCATGCACGGCACCAAAATTATTTTCGACATTGACTATCGTCCGTACACGTGGCGTTCCAAGGAAGAGATTGCAATTTACTATTCGTTAATGGCGCGGCTTAGTGATGTGGTTATCGGCTCGCGTGATGAAGTCAACTTTGCTGAACTCCTGCCCGAAGACGCCGAGACTCCGCCCGACCATGAGATTGCCGAAAAATATCTGTCGTGGGGAAATAAAATCGTCGTCATCAAACACGGCAAGCGCGGCTCCGTTGCTTACACTGCAGACCGCCACGCTTACAAAGTCGAATCGTATCACGTCAAGTTGTTAAAGAGTTTTGGCGGCGGCGACGCGTATGCTTCAGCGTTCGTGCATGGCTTGCTTGAAGGTTTGGAAGTGCCCGAAGCCTTAAGACATGCGACGGCACATGCGGCTATGGTCGTGGCAAGTCACAGTTGCTCGGAGGCTATGCAGACCATTGACCAAATCGAAGCCTTCATCAAGGAACACGCCGCCGAAGAAGTCATCACCGAAATTGATTGGAAGACTAAAGTTTAGGAGGGTCTCTGAATGAAGTTTGGAAGACTCGGAACCGAGTTAAAGCACGGCTACAACGCAATGACTACCCGCGAAAGTGATATGCTTATGGACATTGGCTATCAAGTCATGGACGCGAATGAAATCATTGAGCTTGAAGACCCGTATCAGGAAAGCGCGATTGTAATCTTGACGGGCGAAGTTGAAATCAGCTGGGACGACAAAAAGGAACTCATGCACCGCGAATCGCTTGTCGACGAGAATCCTTTCTGCCTGCAAGTTCCCCGCGCTAAAAAGGTTTGGATTAAAGCTAAGGTCGATAGCGAACTGCTGATTCAAAAGACAATGAACGACCGCGACTTTGCTCCAGTGTTCTATCGTCCGGAAGATGTTCAGTGCGACATTTTCGGGCAAGGACTTTGGAACGCAACTGCTGAGCGTACCGTCCGCACGATTTTTGACTACAGCAACGCGCCCTTTTCTAACCAAGTCAATGGCGAAGTCATCAACAGTCCAGGTCGTTGGTCGGGCTACATTCCGCACAATCACCCGCAACCCGAAGTTTATACTTACAAGTTCGACAAGCCGCAAGGATTCGGCGCGGCGTTCATCGGCGACAACGCGTTTAAGATTACGCACAACAGCTGGTCGGAAATCTCCGGCGGACTTATGCACCCGCAAGTTACGGCTCCTGGTTATGCAATGTGGTATTCGTGGATGATTCGTCATCTGCCCGACGAACAGGGCGGTCCTTGGAAGAAGACTCGCACCGACTTGCCCGAACATGTTTGGCTCCTCGACCCCAACGCCAAGATTTGGCAACCCAATCGCTAAGGAGGATTAAACCAAATGGCTAAAACGATTAGACTTACTGTGGCGCAAGCCCTCGTCAAGTTCCTCAACAATCAGTACATTGAATTCGACGGCAAAGAAAACAAAATGTTCGAGGGCATCTTTAGTATCTTCGGGCATGGCAACGTTGTCGGCATGGGGCAGGCTCTTGAAGAGGACGCTGGCGATTTAATCATGCGCATGGGTCGCAATGAACAGGGTATGGCTCATGCGGCTATGGGCTTCGCTAAGCAGAAACGCCGTAAGCAAATGTACGCTTGCACGTCTAGTGTTGGTCCCGGCGCAATGAATATGGTTACTGCCGCCGCGACTGCTACCGCGAACTGCATTCCTGTCCTATTCCTGCCCGGCGACACTTATGCTGACCGTCAACCCGACCCCGTCCTCCAGCAAATGGAACAACCGACCAACTTGGCTATCACTGCTAATGACGCATTCCGCGCTGTTTGTAAGTATTGGGACAGAGTGACCCGCCCCGAAATTTTGATGACGGCTTGTATCAATGCCATGCGTGTACTTGCTGACCCCGCTGACACTGGCGCAGTCTGCATAGCCTTGCCGCAAGACGTTGAGGGCGAAGCTTACGATTATCCTGAATACTTCTTCCAGAAGCGCGTTCATCATATCGACAGGCAAGCTCCTGCCGCTCGCGCAATCAAGGCGGCTGTCGAACTCCTCAAGACTAAGAAGAAACCGCTCCTTATCTTCGGCGGCGGCGTGAAGTATTCCGAGGCTGAAGAGTCCTTCCGCAAGTTCGCCGAGAAGTTCAATATCCCGTTCGGCGAAACTCAAGCGGGCAAAGGCACGATTCTTTGGAATCATCCGCTGAACCTCGGCGGCGTCGGTGAAACTGGCGGTTGCGGTGCTAATGACATTGCGGCGATTGCGGACGTTGTTATTGGCGTGGGCACTCGTTATACCGACTTCACGACCTCTTCAAAATGGATATTCCACAATCCCGAAGTGCAATTCATTAATATCAACGTGTCGAAGTTCCACGCTTACAAGCTCGACGGCTTGCAAATCGTCGCGGACGCTCAAGCGGGTATCGATGCCTTGAGTGCTGAACTTGAGAAGACTGATTGGAAAGTTTCTGACGAGTACAAAGCCGAAGTCAAAGCCTCCAAAGAGAAATACGACGCAGAAGTTGACCGCGTTTATCACGTCGAGTACACGGGCAAGGATTATGTCCCCGAAGTCGTCGACGGTTTGGACTTTGCTAAAGTCAGCGAAGAGTTCATTAAGCTTACGGGTTCTTGCCTGCCGCAATGTCGTGCACTCGGCATTGTCAACGAGACTATCGACGAGAATGCAATCATGGTTGCGGCAAGCGGTTCGATTCCTGGCGACGTTCAGCGCGTATGGCGTGCAAAGTCCGTCGGCGGTTATCATGTCGAATACGGCTTCAGTTGCATGGGCTACGAAGTCAACGCAGCATTAGGTGTTAAGCTCGCCGAGCCTGACCGCGAAGTTTATGCTATGGTCGGCGACGGAGCTTATATGATGCTCCATTCCGAGTTGCCGCAGTCGATTGCTGAGGGCGTCAAGATTAATGTCATTCTCTTCGACAACATGACCAACGGTTGCATTAACAATCTTGAAATCGGACACGGGCAGGGCAGTTACGGTACTGAATTCCGCTTCCGCACGGCGACTGGTCTTGACGGCGGCTTTGTCCCGATTGATTTCGCAATGAACGCCCGCTCTTATGGTTGCGTCGCTTACACCGTGCACACTGCTGAAGAACTCGTTGCGGCTATAGAAGATTCTAAAAAGCAGAAGGTCTCGACGCTGATTGATGTTAAGGTTCTGCCCAAGACGATGGTTCATGGCTACGGCGATTGGTGGCGCGTGGGTGTCGCTCAAGTTTCCAAGTCCGAGAAGATTCAAAAGGTCTACAAGGAAGTCATGGTTCCGAATCTCGCGGCGGCTCGCAAGTATTGATTACAAGGGTTAAGCCCTAAGATATAAAGCCATTTGTTGGATTAGGGTACAAATATAAAGCTCATTGAAATGTGAGGGGGTACAACAAATGGCTCAGGGTATTTCTCATGAAACCTACTTGCGCCGAGTTATGATCGTCTCGACGTTCGGCGG
>JAFWCT010000031.1 GCA_017534385.1 Selenomonadaceae bacterium | reverse complement strand
GAGCAATGGGAAGTGATTGCGCCTTTGTTCGTCAACATGCGAAAACGCAAATGGGAAAAGCGCGAATTGGTCAATGCGGTGTTGTATCTGGTGAAAACGGGCTGTCAGTGGCGTAATTTACCGCACGATTTCCCGCCGGTCTTTACCGTGCACAGCTTTTATCGTCGTGCTCGGCTCAACGGTTTGTGGGACAAAATCCTCGAACACCTCGTTAAGCTGACGCGCCAAAGAGCAGGCTTAAGCGAAGAACCTACTCAAGCATTAATTGACTCTCAAAGCGTAAAAACGACCGGTGCCGTCGAGCAAAAAGGCTTTGACGCGGGAGGAAAGGAGTAAAACGGCAAATCGTCACCGACGAGACCGGTTGTCTTTTATCCGTCGTGATTCACAAAGCAAATTTGCACGACACAAAAATAGGTTATTGGGCAGCGGGCCTGGCGACTTTTACCTATCCGATGTTGAAGAAGGAGCGGACTTTTTCTTGGCTTAATCACTCTCGGCGACTTAGCAAAGACTAGGAGCTGACGATTGCTTCTGCCGAGACCTTGATTAAGATTTCTCATATTCACACTTTGCTTAATCGTTTATGAACACCTGTTCTTAAACGTGCGGTTGAGGCAGATTGGATTTCTGCCCTGCGCTTGCAAAACGATTTGGACAGTGCCGACGCTTTCAAATGGCGCGGCGAATTTTTTCGGTGATGAGCGTGTCAATCAAAACTTTGGTATGATATCATCCGATTCTTTTATGTCGAGATCTTCGCCGACGAGCATTGCCGCCTGTCGGAGAAATTTGCTGCGCATGAGTTGATTATCGCCCGAAGCAGAGGCAAGCTCGCGGAGCAACTGCGCTTTGGCAAATATTTTGGTCTCGTCGTTGTTGGCTACGGCAAATTGTTCGCGTTCCAAATTGAGGCGGTCACGTTCCAGTTCCAGACGTGCTTGCTCCGTAGTAAGGCGAAGGCGTTCGACCTCCAAGCGGCTTTGCTCAAGGTTCGTTGCCACGTTCGGTAACGTGTATGAGCCCGTTCTGAAAATACTGGGCAAGACTTCTTCGCAAACCCAATCCGAGAATTCTTCCGCCTTGGGAAGTTTGCTACGCAGAATGAGTTTGTACATTCCGGTTTCGTTGATGACGGTCATTTCCTGTACGCCGCCGGGAGTCGCGATTTGTGACTTCCTTTTGAATTTGTCGGGTACGTGTTTTGCCAAGGCGTCACGCGGATTTGCGTAATTGAGAGCGACAGCGACATCTTTGCCGACGAACCACGGTTTGCCGTCAATTATAACGACACGCACTTCGCCGAACTTCTCATGCTCGAAGATGATCGGCACAAAATTTTCACTAACCATAAAAATAATCTCCTTGCGTTTTGAAACAGGGCGTGATAAGATAATCGAACACGAAGAGCCACTGCGCTTTAGGTTGGACTTTAGACGGTACAATCTTAGCACAGCGGCTTTTCGTTTGCAAGGAATAATTCGACGACTCTGTATCGGTGTGATTGACGGCAAGGCATGCGATATACTGTTTGAAAATTGTTCATGGGAATTCACTGTGACCTTGTCGAGCTACTCAATGACAACGACTTCAAAAATTATTTGCGGCAGAATTGCGCTAAGTATCCTTCAGACAAACGAATTGCTCAATCGACTGGAAGAAATTGTTTTCTTGGGCTGACGGGAATGTTTTGCGCTTGACCGATTGCCTTCGGGCTTTCGGTCTTTTTTATTTTGTTTCGTACAAATTTATTTGCGGCGATTTTCAGAAAATTCCGCGCGCCTTTCTTTTTTTTTTTTTAGCGAACGGCTTCCGCAGATCGAATCGCCTACGGTTACGACTTTCGTCGCCTGTAGCGGATGCACGCCGCCTGCGGGTAGCTTGCACCTCTAATCGCCTTACCCCTTCGCCAACTTATCACGACTTCAGCTGACGACGCGGGCGGCGTAAGCCGATAAGCCGTAGCGTTAGCGTAGGCGATTCGGCGTCGCCGTTCGCTACAATATCTACAATATATACAGGGATTTTGGGTGGGTGCTAAAAGTCGCGTCACCACTAGGCAAAAATGCCTTTTTTGCGACCACCGCAAATTACCGAATAGGCGCTGCAAAATTACCGAATAGGCGCTGCAAAATTACCGAATAGGCGCTGCGGTTGATTTTTTGTTTAATTCGTAACGATAAATGTAGTTTATTGATTTGTTTTGCCTTTTCTGACTGGAACGAGTTCAATCGAATAGAAGGAGTTGCCGTGTTTGATGACCTCGAACGATGTGATTACGCCTTTGGATTTAAGGTGCTCAATGAAGGTAACGATGACTTCGCGAGCGTCTTTTTTGGTTTTGAGGTTTGCTTTTTCGATTTGGCATTTAAAAAACACGTCGGCGAAGGTGATAATGGGTTGCAGTTGTCGGTGAAGTGAAATTTCTTGAACGCGGCGCATGGTGTAGTGTTTGAGTCCGATGTTCATGCGGCTGTTGTTCATGTAGGGCACGTCTAAGAGTTCGGTTTTGTAAGTCAGGATTTGATTGTTCTTCAATTGCGCCGAAGTCAACAGCGGAGATTCGCTTAGTAACTCGATAATGTTGGCGTTTTGCCCGTTGATGGTCGTGAATTCAAGACGTTTGCACGGCAAGAGTGCGGATACAATTTTTTTGGGATTGCCGTTGTTGTATCTCGTTAATTCGCAGAGATGGGTCGGGGTGTAAGTCAGTTGCAGGCGCATGAGCAAATCGATTGCATTTTTGATATCGATGAGTTGCTTTTTGCTTGGGTCGGCATCGGAGCCCCTGTTGACTTTACCGGTGATGGCGCGATAAATTATCGGTACCGTTGTTTGATGATTGCCCGCGTATAACTCGGAGATACCCGCACACAGCACTGCGCAGTGGAATTGATCGAGAGGCTCGGAAAGCGTGAAAGTTTCATCGTCGACGGTGAGTTCAATCGGAGAAAGAATTTCGCCGAACTGTGGGTGATTAGCCATTTCGATGAATTTTAGGCGTTGTCGTTCAAGCCAGTATTTCAAGTCCGCCTGCGTCAGATTAAAAATTTTTTTCGAGAGATTGTCGTTGGGCACAATGAGTTTTTTTGCAGGAATGATTTGTACGTTGGTTTTGTTGTTGTTCATAAAAATACTCCTTTACATTTGAATCGCTGTTCGTTAAAATAAAAATGTTGTTGTTTTCATAAAAACGCTCCTTGTTGTTGCAGTAAGTACTTTAACAAGGGCATATTTTTTTGTGTCAATAAATGCGCGTCAAATCTAAAATTTGTCATTTTCAATCCTCCTTGCGTCGGAGCAAGGAGGACCGTCTTCGTTAAATTTGTCGCAAGACTCGAAGCAATCGTGCGCGGAATAGTAACGGAAATAACAATCATAGTTGGTGCCCTGCCGATTCTTGAGGCACTTAAGGTGAATCTGTCGCGGTTGCTGACGTTTGGCGTCGTCAATACGTTTGCGGGTGTCGGCAATGTTGTTGTAGCTTTTGAGCGTGTTCATGATGTTGAGTTGCAAAGCCCAAACGACATCGGCGGTGTACTCGATGTTGCCCGACTCTTTGAATGACTCGAACGAAACGGACTGTGCGTAGTTCATTCGGTTGAAACTGCTGATTACGATGAAGGTCGTGTTTGTATCGCGCTGAAATTTCTTGAGTTTGCGAACAGAATCATCAATGCCGAGCTTGGTTGATTCGCGACCGGTCGGAACGATTTGCAGATAGTCGAGGCAAACGACGGGAGCTTTTGATTTGACGGAACACAGCGGCTTGAGCATGGCAAGCAGGTCGTCAACAGATTCGTCCTGAAGCTCCAGAAGGCTCAAATTAAGCCCCAAATTGGCGAAAACGAGTATAACCTCGTGCAAGCCCCCAAACGACGCACCACGGCGAATCTGGGCGGCTGTAGGGGCATGTTTGGGATTGCGGATAAACAGTTCGCGGGCAAGCGACTTTGAGAACAACTCAAGGCGGCTCATCTCGTAGCTGCAGTAAATGCAAGTCTCACCGCGACGAGCCAGTTGTTCAAGCAGTTGCCAGCAGAAAGTCGTCTTGCCGGCAGCGGGCGTCGCACCGATTACGTAGAGTCCCGGACTGAAAAATTGCACGGCGTCGAGATTGTCGAAGCCCGTAAGGCGTTTGGCGTAAGGTTTCATGGCGTCGATTTCGGCGTTGAAGTTGTTGGCAAAAAAATCGGCGAAGGTCGTCCGCTTTGTCGGCACTGCTGATCGACTGATTTGCTCGAAGGTGCGTTGAGCGTCGGCAATGATTTCAGTCGGCGAGCGAATGTCTTGTTGAGCGTTATTGACGATGATTTGAGCGGTCTCAATCAATCTGCGGCGATTGGAGTTTTCTTTGACGACTTTAGCTTGGAATTCGGCGCGAGCGGTCGTAAACTCCAAATCAACGAGTGAGAACAGATAATCACGGTCAAATGTACCGATTTTGTTAAGTTCATGTTCGACGGCGAGCATGTCGGGCGGAGTGCCTTCAAAAAAAATCTTGACGATTGCGCGGAAGATGGCTTGATGTTCGGGACGATAGAAATCGTCGGCGTCGACAATGGCTGAAACGAGCGGCACGACTTCGCCGTTCTTGAGCATCATCGCCGACAGAAGTTTCTTTTCAATCTCAATGGTGTTGGGCATGTTGTCCGAATCTGTACGCATTAAAATCACCTCGTTGCAAAAGAAAAAGACGCCATTCACACCGGTGAATGGCGCCTTAAAAATAACGCTAAAAAGCCCTTGCAGGGATTATCGCTATGGTATAAAATAATCAAACGTCGTTCTACGAAAATTAAAGTTTGCAAACTCATTGAGAGTAGCGATAAGAGTCCCATAGGGGCATTCTGGCGAATGGAGCGAACATTCACCGGAAGAAGCTCTGCAGTGTTTCCAGCACTGTAGGGCTTTTTGCCTTTAAAAAGCATGAGCTCTATGATTCGTCTTCCGTAAGTTTGGAATCGACTTCAATTTTGAAAATGATACTATGAATAAGGTTATATTTCAATTTAAAAGGTTGAAATCAGATAAGTGCCCGACAGTTCAGTAGGAGATTCAAGAGCAATTTCACTGTCAGCGACGTTGCTTACCGGCAGATTGCCGCTTGCCTCAACATTCCGTTGCTATGCCAAAATACAAGTCAATTAGCCTTTAATGAACGGTTCAATTTG
>JAFWCT010000030.1 GCA_017534385.1 Selenomonadaceae bacterium | reverse complement strand
TCGTAGACAAAATGATTTTCGTTGCGCAAAGAGTAATCGTCAGTCGTGTTGACTATGGCGAGGTCGGAGCCAGCACTTATGGCAAGTGTGCTACCGTTGAAAGTGAATTCGCCGCTGATAATCTCAAGCGGAAGAACCATCGTTGACGATATAATTTCGCCGTCGCTGGTCGCCGTGAAATCAATCGCGCCGTCGGTGGCGTCGAAGGTCACAGTCGGCGAATCATCGGAGCCAGTCACGGTCGCTTGAACGGAGCCGCTTGCAAGGCCCGAAACTTTTCCGTCGTCGTCGAGATTGAGTACAGCGTCGCTGACAGCCTTATAAGTCACGCCGTCAAGCTTATAGGTGTTGTCCGCAGTGATTGTGACTTCAGCAAACCTCTGCAGGTCGAAGATAAAATTCTTCATAAACAAAACCTCCTACAACTTAATTGAAATGTATAGTATCACCTTAAACGAATTATTTCAATATTGTCAATGTTAAATTCATCATAGACAATACTGAAAGCAAAGATTCTCCCGTCGCGTGAATGACGCTAAGCCAGATTAAGTCTTCGGCTCGGCTATAAAAAAGAACGGTGCTTGTCTCTTAGGACAATACCGCTCTTTTATTTCATTAAGCTACGTCAGTTAAGACATAATGCGTATCGCTCACCTGCCGCAGTGTACAGCGTTCGTAATCCGCTTCAGCAGAGTTGTAAGGGATAAGCTGTCGATGCCGTTCGATTTTGGGATTGGGTATGGGCACAGCGGACAATAAGCTCTTTGTGTAAGGGTGAACGGGATTGGAGAAAATATCGCGTGTCGTGCCAGTCTCAACCAGCCAGCCTTTATGCAAGACGCCTATCCTGTCAGAGATGTACTTGACCATGCTAAGGTCGTGGGCGATAAACAGATACGCGCACTTAGTCTCGGCTTGAATGTCTTTCATTAGGTTGACGACTTGCGCTTGAATGGAAACGTCCAAGGCAGAAATGCATTCGTCAGCAATGATTAGCTTCGGATTCATGACTAGCGCACGAGCAATCCCCACGCGTTGACGTTGCCCACCGCTGAATTGTTGCGGATAGCGTTCGGCGTGTGCAGGACTCAAGCCGACCTTCTTTAAAATCTCGCCGATTATCTCGTTGCGTTCCTTTACGTTGGAATAAAGCTTATGAATATCCAAACCTTCGCCAATGATGTCGCCAATCTTCTTGCGCGGATTCAAGCTAGACATTGGGTCTTGGAAAATCATTTGCATGTTCTGCCGAAGCATCTTATCGGTCGGTCTATCGAGGTCGCCCGATATTTTTTTGCCGTTGAAGATAATCTCGCCGTCAGTCGGGTCATACAGCCTAATGATACTGCGTCCAATCGTCGTCTTGCCGGAGCCTGACTCGCCGACAAGTCCGAACGTTTCGCCCGGATAAATATCAAACGACACGCCGTTGACTGCCTTGACTGTGAAGCTCCGCGAGATTTTAAAATGCTGGCGAAGGTTCCTTACCTTAAGCAATGGTTCAATCATAGTTCGCCGCCTTCCTAGCTCGTGCCAACCTCAACCGTAATTCTGCTGGCATTTCAATCTTGGGTGCGTCGGGGTGCAAAAGCCATGTCGCTGCGCCGTGAGTATCCGTTATCTTGAACGTGGGCGGCTCGGCTTTTAAATCAATCTTCATGGCAAACTTATTCCTCGCGGCGAAGGCGTCGCCTTTTGGCTCGTGCAGGAGATTCGGTGGGCTACCAGGGATTGAATATAACCTATCGTCATCGGTCTCCAAGTCGGGCATAGCACTTAGCAAGCCCCAAGTGTATGGGTGGCGTGGGTCGTAGAAGATTTCTTCCGCCGTGCCGAATTCGATTATCTTGCCTGCGTACATGACGTTCACAAAGTCGGCGACCTTCGCCACAACTCCTAAGTCGTGCGTGATATATATGACGGACAAGCCCATTTTGCTTTGAATGTCCTTTATCAAATCTAGGATACGCGCCTGAACGGTGACATCAAGGGCAGTGGTCGGTTCGTCACAGATTAAAATCTTCGGCTCGCAGGAAAGAGCAATCGCAATGACGACGCGTTGACGCATACCGCCGGACAGTTGGTGCGGATAACTTTTCATGCGACTGCGCGGCTCGTTAATGCCAACCATCGCCAAGAGGTTGATAGCTTTCTTGCGTGCGTCGACTTTAGAAATCTTCGTGTGCAGGAGCATTCCCTCCATAATCTGTTCGCCGATTGTCATTGTCGGGTCGAGGCTCGTCATTGGGTCTTGGAATATCATCGCGATTTGCCGCCCGTTAATCGTTTGCCTTAGTTCCCTTTTCGTTAGCTTAAGCAGGTCTGTATCCTGATAGAAGATATTTCCGCTGTTGATGATTGAGTTGTCGTCGAGCAGTCCCGTAACAGCTTTCATCGTGACGGACTTGCCAGAGCCACTCTCGCCGACAAGCGCAACTGTCTTTCCACGTGGCAAATCGATATTGACGCCGCGCAACGCGTGAATCAAGCCGGCATTCGTTCGGAACGTGATGTCTAAGTTCTTTATCGATAAAATGTTTTCCATAAGCACACCTACATATTCTCAAGCTTAGGAGCCAGTGCCTCGCGGAAGCCGTCGCCGATTAGGTTAAAGCCGAGCATCAGAATCGCCAGGACGCATATCGGTGGCAAGATTTGGTAAGGCAAGATTGTAATGTTGTTGAAGCCCGCCTCAATCAGCGAACCTATCGAACACTGCGGCAAGACAATCCCGACGCCAACGAAACTCAAGAAAGCCTCCGTGAATATCGCAACTGGTATCGAGAACATGACTTGCGTTATTATCGGTCCGATGGTATTGGGCAGTATCTGCTTAAAGATTATGTGGAAGCTACCCGCGCCGAGTGTCCGACTTGCCAAGACGTATTCGCGTTCTTTTATCTTCAAACACTCCGCCCGCGCAATTTTACTCATGCCAATCCATTCCGTTATCAGTAGCGACGCGATAACCAGCCCGATACCCTTTTCCATGAATATCGCGAGGATAGAGATAATGACGAGCGTCGGGATTGAGCCGATGATTTCAATGAGCCTCTGCAGGACGTTATCGACACTGCCGCCAAAGAAGCCCGATATTAGTCCGTAACTCGTGCCAATCAGCATGTCAATAAAGATTGCCACGAACGCGATTATCAGCGAGACCCGCGCCCCTTGCCAAGTCCTTGTCCAAAGGTCGCGCCCCATGTCGTCAGTCCCGAATAAAAATGTTCTGTCCGAGAATAAATTCTGCGCGGAGCCTTCGATTTGCGGCGATAGACTTTTGGCGATTAACTCTTTGCCGCTTGAGTCTGTGACGGAAATGATTTGTTCATAGCTGTAAGAGCTGACGATTGGCGCGAAGACTGCAAAAACAATTATCACGCCGACCAATATCAAACCCGTGACGGCAAATCGATTGCGCAGGAAATGAACGGCGACGCCCTTCCAATAGCCTTGTGAGGCGAAGTTCTCATCAACGCTTATGTCGCGTCCTGTAATGAATTCAAAGTCATCTTTTTGCGGCGTGTACATGCTCAACCTTCCTTCGTCGTCAATCGAACTCGCGGATCAATTATCCCGTACAAGATGTCTAGCACGAGCATGGCACCGATATACAGCGCGGAAAAAACTATGCTCAATGCTAAGACGTAATTGTAATCGACGCCCTGACCAGCGATTGCGTCCACCATCAACTTGCCGACGCCGTTTATCCCGTAGATTTTCTCAATGACCATCGCGCCGGTGAGCAAGCTTACGACCAGCGGCGCAATCACCGTGACGATTGGAATCAAAGCATTGCGCAGGACGTGCCGCCTAATCAGTTCAAAGCCGTAAAGCCCCTTAGCCTCCGCGAGCTTAACATAATCGCTGTTCATGACTTCGACCATTTCATTGCGCGTGAAGCGTGCCACAGTCGAGATTGCAAACAGGCTCAAACTTAGCATAGGCATAATCGACGAGCTTAGGAAATTCGACGGGTCGAAGAAGTACGGGAAGAACGGAATCTTATACGAGAAGAAGTACTGCAGGAAAATCATAAAGACATACGACGGAATGCACACGCCTAAGATTGATACGAGAGTACACACGCCGTCCAGAAACTTTCCGCGATTGAGTGCCGCAACAATTCCTATAGTCAGCCCAACGAACGTTCCAAATAAAATCGACAGCACGCCGATTTTGAATGAGTTAATCAAGCACGCCGTCAAGATAGGTTTAATCGGTGCGCCGTTGTAAAGTGACGTGCCGTTGCCAAAACTGCCGCTGAGGAGCAAGGACATATAGTCGACGAACTGAACCAGAATCGGTTTGTTAAGTCCGAGTTCCTCGCGCTTTTGCAAAATCATTTCGGCGGACATTCTCTCGACAGGGAACGGGTCGCCGGGCATTATCCTTATCAGCACGAACAGCACGAAAATTATTGCCAGCAACGTCAGCACCGACATTAAGATTCTTTTGGTTATGTAGCGTTTCATTTTAGTTTAGCGTTCTTTAAGACGCGAGTAATACCCGCGACATGGAAATCAATTCCTTCAACGTTCGGGGAAATCAAAACTGCATTGGCGTCGGTGTAGAGCGGGGCGATAACTGCGTTGTCCAGCAAAATCTTTTCCGCATCGTACATTGCAACCCAGCGAGCGTCGTAATCTTCAGCAAGGCTACCCGTCGAACAATCGGAAATAATTTTGTCGTAATCAGCGTTGCTCCAGTGCTCAGCAATCTCACAACCAGAAGTCGTCCACAACGTCAGGAAAGTCATCGGGTCGTTGTAGTCGGGAGCCCAACCTACCAAAGCCAAATCGTAACTATTGCTCGTGACGTTGCTAAGGTATTCGGCTTTGGGCATGGGCTGAAGATTGACTTTCACGCCGGGCAAATTCTCTTCGACCTGCGACTTAATCGCTTGAACAATTTTTGTATTGGCGTCGCCGTCGTTGGAGTAAATCAAATTCAAGTCGAAGCTGTCCTTGCCGAGTTCAGCTTTAGCCTTGCTTAGAAAGTCTTGAGCCTTTGAAACGTTGAAGCTTACGACATCGGCGAATTGCTTTTGGTCTTCGGCGAAGTATTTCCCAGTCTTAGCATTGGGCGCGAAGTCAACGGGAACTGCGGTGTAAGTCGCCTTCGCACCAGTCATAACGAAGTTTTCAACGAGCGATTCGCGGTCAATGGCGTTGGAAATTGCAAGGCGCAAGTTAGCATTGGCGAGCGCGCCCGCGTGATGATTCTTCGGGTCTTGATTGAAGGAAAGATAATTGAGGTTGCCCGACGAGAAAGTTTTCAAGCTCTTGGCAAGTTCGGCGTCCTGCTTAACGTGTTCGACTTGGTTGCCGCCAATGCTGACGACGTTAAGCGTGCCGTTCTTAAAGGAAGTCAAAGCGTTATCGGACGAGGACACGACTTGATATTGGAAGCCGTCAAGGGAGACTGCCGCCGCGTTCCAGTAGGTGTCATTCTTCTTAAGCTGAATGTTCGCCGTGCCAGGAATGTAGCTTGCCAAAGTGAACGCGCCGTTCGCTAGGAAAGTTTCGGGGCTTGTGCCGTAGGTGCCTTCCGCCAGCGAGCTGTAAAATTTTTCGTTGACGGGATAGAAGGTCGGGAAGACCATAAGCGACGGGAAGAATGAAACTGGTGCATCGAGTTCGACGACGAAAGTTTTTGCGTCAGGCGCACTTACTCCTAAAGTCGTCGGGTCAGCTCCTTTGATAACGGCGTCGGCATTTTTCACGCAAGCAACCGTATCGCCCATGATGTAGGAATACTCCTGCGACATTTGGCAATGACGACGCCACGCGAAGACAAAATCCTCAGCCGTGACAGGGTCGCCGTTAGCCCATTTGGCGTCGCGCAGGTGGAAAGTATAAGTCTTGCCGTCTGCGGACACGTCGTAGCTTTCGGCGATAGCGGGAATTGCTTTGCCGTTGGAATCGAGTTGCATTAAGCCATCGATACAATCGGCGATAACTTCAAAGGACGCAAGGTCGGTAGCCTGCGCGGAATCCAATGAGACGACGTTTGAACCGAGCATGACGCTTAACTTGCCGGAGCCGCCCGCCGAGTCAGAGCCGCCGCAACCCGTCAATGCCAACGTCAGCATAAGCAAGACGGTCATAAATATTTTTCTCATCGTACAATCCCTTCCTCAATAAAAAAATGCTGATAATCCAATTCGTCCGGCAAGTCTCGCCCGCCCCATTTAAAGCCGTGTTCAACAAAGAGCTTACAACACAAATCGTCCGCCGCAATCTTATACGGAAAATCTTTCGTGCGGTCTTCAAAGTCAGCGGAGTTGTCAGGCGCGATAATCTTCTTGCCGTCGACCTCCTTAATGTATGGATTGTAAAGCGGATTGATGTCAACCGCCATTCCATAGCCGTGCAAGGAAATTCTTTTCGTGAACGAGACGTAACGGAAATTAAAACACGAAGAATTATTGTCGCGCATTGAAAGTTCATCGTCGGCATCGTACTCATCAATCAGACGAATCTTTTCAATGGGATAATTCTCCGTGAACAGTTTCCTAAAAATATTCGTCAGCGGCTCGGCAATCCTAACGTTGCAGATAAGTTCGCCCTCCGAAGTCTTGCCGCTTAAGTCCCTGTGCAAGACGTGCAGATACCTAAGCTCAGACAGTGGCAACGGGCAATCTTTCTTGTAAGACTTGCCGTTAATCCTCGCAAAAATCTTTTCGTCAATCTTCGCAATGTAAAACGTTCTATCCAAAAAATATAGCCTCCTTTATCAAGTTTTTTTCATGATAACAAACTGAATAATCACTGTCAAGGCAAGCTTAAATCATCTTAATCGTTTCGCCCTTATGAAGTATAAACGGAGTCCGCGACGCTAATTTTTCTTGACGCTCCTTCCACTTGTGATAAGCCCAGCCGCGTTTATAGCCGCAGATGTCAGCAATGTGCACGCAGTCTTCATAAGATTGAGCATGTTCCAAAGCACGGAATGCCACCCAACCAATCTGATACTTCTTTTCTCTAGCAATCTTTAAAAAGTCTTCGGGCGTCTTCGGAGCATGAACGATTCCGCGACCCGTTGACTTTGACGAGCCGATTTCCCTTTCCAAGCGGAAACTGTAGCCCGTATGCTCTTTGAGACGTTCTTCCTTTTCCTCTTCCGTAACGAATTCATAGCCGCATTCTGGGCAAGTCTCCTGTGCCAAGGGAACAACTAAGCCGCAGTTCGGACAACTCTTTACGGGTGCCTCTTTATGTTTCTTTGGCGGATTAGGTGCAAGTGACCAAGCATGAATGGCATTGGGTAGCCCGAATCGCGAATAGTTCTGAACGTGATCGATGATGATTGCGACTTTGTTAGGGTCGTTTACGTCGGGGCGCATTGGTCGCAGAGATTGCTGGATAAAAAGTGTCAAAGACTTCGTTGGGCGGGCAAGGATAACTGCTTGCATGTTGGGCACGTCAAAGCCTTCGCTGAACAACTCCGCATTGCATAGAACTTTTATCTTGCCTAATCGGAACTCTTCCACGAGCTGTTCACGTTTTTGACCGGGAGTTTCTCCGTCCACATGTGCAGCTATAATCCCCGCGTCATTGAAAGCCTTTGCTACCTTCTTTGAATGTTTGATATTGACACAGTAACAGATTGCCGACTTGCCGCGAGCATACTTAAGATAGTTCTCGACAATGCCTCCGATAATCCGATTGTCGCTCATGACCTTTGCCAAATCCGCGTTGACGTATTCGCCGAACTTAACCTTAACGTTCTTTAGGTTTATGTTGCTTGCCGTGGCGAAGTATTTAAAGTCAGTTAGATTGCCCAAAGTAATTAATTCATCGACGGACAGAGATTTAACCATTGAAGTGAAGATGTCGCCGAGATTGATTCCGCCCATGCGTTGAGGCGTAGCAGTCACGCCCAGAAGATACGAATCCGAGTAGGCATTGACGATACTTTTATAGGTGTTGGCTAAGATGTGATGGCACTCGTCGCAAATGAGGAAATCGGGCGCAGGAACGGTCTTAAGGCGGCGGGCGAGAGTTTGAACGCTGGCAATCTGAACGGGCAAATCAAGTTGGGACTTCACACCCGCAGCAATTATTCCGTGTTCAATGCCTAATCGGTTGAAAGTCTCAGAAGTCTGCTTTATAAGCTCGTGACGGTGAACAAAAAAGATAGAGCGTTTGCCGCGTTGAGTAGCTTCACGAATCATCCAGCCCGTCATAATCGTTTTGCCTGCACCACACGGAGCCACCCCGACTACGCGTTTGTGGCATGTAAATTCTTTGCGAACGTCTTCTATAAACTGTCGTTGATACTCCCGAAGGAAAATTTCATCCATGATTCGCGCCCTCCTCTTATATTTCTTAATTTGATTTTAATTTGAGTTCGTTAATAAGTCAAATTTTATTTAATCAAAGAAAAACATTAACTTAGTGAGAATAGACAAATATCACAAGTTTCGCTTCTGGTGCGCACAGGGCTTATTTGACCGCTTGCTGAAAGTGTTTAACGATTCTGAGCTACTTTACTTGAAATGAATTCAACCTTTTGCAAGGTGCATCAGAGCGCATGTTCAGCTTTAATACCAAAGTCCACGTCCTCATAAACGAGAGAATGCAAGCAGTCAACGTGCTTATCAGCGGCGGACACATTAACGACAGCTAATCGGCTATCGAGCTTCTTAAAAGCGTTGCATTCAAGGTTAAAAAAATTCTTGCGGATAAAGAGTAGCGAGCAATTTTGAAATCTTTCGTGAAGCATTGCAAAAACGCAGTCGAATAACTATAATGCATTATAAGAAGTAGAAGTAGGAGAATATGGGAATCAGGCAATATTGACAATATTCACCGTGACAAAAGACTTGCTAAGGCTCTTGATAATGCCCTCCAATGCGAGGGCAAATTTTTTAGCTAGGTATGACATTGGAATATCGCGTTCGCTTGCTATTGCTCTGCAGACAAATACCTAATGCAGACAAGGCGCAGACATGAAACGAATTATTACGGAGGAGACATCATGAGTAAAATAATCTTCGTCTGTCACGGCAATACGTGTCGCTCGGTCATGGCTGAATACATCATGCGGCACTTGCTTGTTAAGGCTGGGCTTGCAGAAAGTGTTCGCGTTGATTCGGCGGGTTGCAAGTCCAAAGGTGGCGAACCTATGAGCGAAGGTGCTCGCAGGGAATTGGCTAAGAATAATATCCCGTTCGATAATCACCGCTCCAAAGTCTTCACGGCGCAAACTTATCAGCAAGCGGATTGTATTATCGCTATGGACGGCGGCATCGTCTCGAAGATTGAACGCAAGGTCGGCGGCGACCCTGATAAAAAGATTCGGCTCCTCACTGACGCGGACGGAAGCCCCCTTAGCATTGCCAATCCCTTTAACACGCACAACTATTCCAAAGCCTACGCTGAAATCTATCGCGGTTGCTCCGAGCTATTGAAGACGTTCGGCGCGGAAGAAACCTTCATCAACGACGCGGAGGACATTATCCCGCCTGTCAACGACTCACCCTATAAGCGGCTGATTGCTATCGGCGACGTTCATGCGGCTTTTGATAAGCTGTTGTCGTTGTGGCAGAAACTTTCCGTGACGGAGGGCGACCTTGTAATCTTCTGCGGAGATTATCTCTACGGCATGGGCGACGCTGATAAGAATGTTGCTACGTTGCATTGGCTCATTGAACACGCTAAGAAAAAGAACATCATCTTCCTGCGCGGCAACGTGGACGATACTTATCTGGATTGCCTCTTTGACGAGCAAGGGAAAATGTTTAGAGGATTCAACAGCAGAGTTTCAAGGGGCATAAAGATTGCCGCTATCAAGGAGCCTTACTTCCCGCAAGAGGTTTACACCTTCCTGAACAATCTGCCGCTGTCATATCAAGTCACGGTAGGCGGGCGGCAATACTTCTTCTGCCACGCGGGAATAAATGTCGACAAGCCTCTTAACGCGCAGACAAAAAGTTATCTGATAGATCATCCGCGACTCCGTAGCTTTTACAGAAATTATGCGGGCGAGGCGGTTATCGTCGTCGGACACAAAAGCCCGAAGAAAATCTTTGGCGACCCTAACCTAACAATGCCCGTGAAAGTTCCGCAAAGAAATATCGTAATGCTTGACACGGGTGCCAAAAAGGAAGGAGCGTTATCGGCAGTGAATTTGCTTAGCGGACGTTACTGGCAGAGTTAAAAGCTTCTTCATGACAAAAAAATCCCCGACTCATCATCGGGGATAATTTTTTTACTGCTTCTTCGTCAGCTGCTTATAAATGTAATCGGCAAGCCCAATGCCGCCAGCCTCCGCCGCCTTCTTAGTTATCTCCTCGTTGTACATGTCGCGATAAATATCCATGGCGTTGCTGGAGCCGAACAGTTCGTTCTTGGGGACGGTCTTCCACATCTCAGTATACATCATCTTCAGCAGGAGTGCTTCAAGCTGAACGCTAGCTTCTTTAATCTCTTGATTGCGTTGGGCGACTTCCGCAGGTGTCATCTTCTTAATCGTCTTAGCTTCTAGCTTATCAGTCGCCGTCTTGAGTTGTTCTTTAAAGCTGGACTCGTCTTGTAGCATTTGAGCACCTTGCGCCCCCGTACCAGTTGAAGTCGTCTGCGGCAACAGATAAGAACCGTCAATCCTCATACAAATCACCTCTTAGATAATCTCAAGCACCGCATGAATCGCGCCCGCCGCCTTCATAGCCTGCAAGATAGAAATACAATCGCGGGGCGTGGCTCCGACTGCATTGAGTGCGCCGATAACGTCACTGACACTGGTCGTCGCGGGCATGACTACAGAGCTTGACATTTCCTCGCGGGCATTAACATCTGTATTCTTGACGATTATCGACGTGCCATAGGAGAACGGTCCCGGTTGCGATGCGCTTCCTTGGTGGTCAATACGAATCGACAAGCCGCCTTGAGTTATCGCGCACTCGTCGACGTGAACATTGCCGCCCATGACGATTGTACCTGTGCGCTCGTTGACGACGACTTTAGCAATGGTATCGGGCACAACGGGCAAGTCCTCAATCGAGGCGACGAACTGCACGACGTTAGCGCGGTAGTAGCCGGGTATGTTAATGTCGACGCGTCCGGGATTAGCCGCATGTGCGACGTTGCCATAAGCCGCGTTGATTGAGTTGGTGATACGTGCAGCGGTCGTGAAGTCAGCACTTGCCAAGCTCAAAGAGATTTGTCCGTTGCGTCCGAGTTCGTCTTCAAGCGTGCGTTCAACGATTGCCCCGTTTGGAATGTTGCCAGCAGTCGGGAAGTTCCTTTGCGCACGATTATTGCCTCTGCCAGCGACGAATCCGCCCGTTGATACCGAACCTTGCGCCACCGCGTAAACGTCACCATTTGCCGCCCTAAGCGGAGTCTGCAATAGCACGCCGCCTTGAATTGAATCCGCGTCGCCCATTGAGCTGACAGTAACATCAATCGTATCGCCTTCGCGCACGAATGGAGGAAGTGTCGCCGTGACCATGACTGCCGCCACGTTATCGGAGTCCAATTCCGCCGGATTGACTGTTATTCCAAAGTTCCGGAGCAGTGACACCGTTGATTGAATCATCTGCCACGTATCGTCACTATCGCCCGTGCCTGGCAAACCTACGACTAGCCCGTAGCCCATTAGTTGGTTGCTACGCACGCCCTGAACCTTGGCAATGTCCTTTATGCGCGTGACTGATGCCTCAGCAAAGACTATCGAAGTCATCAGCAACAGGCAAGCCAACAGCGTCGCGAGTGTTAAAAGTTTTTTCATTACCTCACCTCGTTAATCAGAAGAGGAAGTTAAACAGTTGCGTCAATATGCCCTGACGTTGTTTGGCATTGAGCGGACCTTTGCCGTCGAATCTTATTGACGCGTCGGCGACCTTACTTGAAGGCACGGTGTTATACATAGTCACATCGTCGCGGCGAATCGTCCCGCGCAAGGTGATTTTATGTTCGTCACGGTTTTGCCAAATGGATTGCACGCCCTCGACTATCATATTGTCATTGGGCAGGACTTCCACGACTGTAACTGTTATCTGCCCGCTGAAACGGCTGGTATCAGTCGCATTGCCGTCCGCTTGGAAAGAGTCGCCACCGCTCGCCGAGAACGCCTTAATGAAATCAAAAATGCCCGTGCCCGTGTTGACGCTGATTGAACCCGACTTGGAATTCCTGCGGGACTTAGTAGCGGTCTGCGTCGTTGATTCGTTAATGACTATCGTCAGTATGTCGCCGACGTTGCGGGCTTTCTTATCGGCGTACAAGCTCAATGCGCCATTATCCACCCAAAGAGACTTAGCCTCCACTGCGCCGCCGCCGATTACAAATCCCGCAATCAATATCGCCGTGAGAATTCTTTTTGTCATCTACATTGTCACCTCCACTGTGCTAGCGTCGATTACTCGCGCCGTTAGTATCTTATTCGAGGTCTCGTTCTTGACTTTGACCAATGAACCTATGCGCCCGCGTGTCATGATGATTCCCTTTGCTGATGCCCTTATTCCGTTATGATTCAAGATGATGTTCACGCGTTGCCCACTGTTGACGACGACTGGTTGCTGAAAGTAGCCCTTAGTCACGGGTGAGCCGCCGCGAATATATCTATGCGGCACCAGCCCGACGACCTCGCTAACGTCCTTAACGTATTCGTTGCGCCCGTCAATGACAACCTCCGCGATATGGAAGTCCTCCGCCGTCACTGGTACCTCAATCCTAAGGTCGTGATTGGCTACGATAACCGAGTCATAAACCTTAATCCGCGCCGTGAAACTCACCGTCCGATATAGTCGCCCGTTTACAAAGACTGTTGCACGCACAGGAGTCAAGCTCAGGTAACTTATCGGCACGGGCAACGTCGCTTTAATGTCCACGACGCCTTCAGGCAATTTCATATCGACGGCTCGTTGCGTCAAAATGATTTCATGCCGCCGAGTCTCGCCGCGTTCGTCAAGGGCTTGCTCCAATGCGTCCAAGGCAACTGCTTCGACTTCCGCGCCAGTTATCGTAAATGCAAAAGTTCGCGGCATCAAACTCATCATCAAGAGCAACACCGCGATAAAAACTTTCTTCATATTATCGTTTCATCTGATTGGCAATCTCAAGCATTGAATCGCTCGTGGTGACTGCCTTTGAATTGGATTCGTAAGCGCGCTGGGAGACAATCATATTAACCATCTCTTCAACGATTTGCACGCTTGACATCTCCAAAGTATTTTGCGCAAGGACTCCCGCACCGTCTTGACCAGGTTCACTTTCAATCGGCGCACCTGAGGCGGCTGTCTCCAAGAAGAAGTTCCTGCCGTATGCGTAAAGACCTTCCGGATTGACGAAGCGCACAAGGTTTATCTGTCCAATCTCTGTTTGCTCACCACCCGCAGGAGTATCTGATACGCGCCCGTCCGAGCTGATAACCAAACTGCTTATCGGGGCATTCTCATCAAGGGTAATGTTCGGAATAAGCAAGTAGCCGTCGCTAGTCACCAGTCGCCTATCCGAATCAAGCTTAAAGGAGCCGTCGCGAGTATAAGCCGTGGTACCGTCGGGCAACTGCACTTGGAAGAAGCCGTCGCCTTGAATGCCCACGTCGCTGGGGTTATCAGTCGTCTGCAACGGTCCTTGCGTGAATACTCTGTGCGTCGCGGCAACCTTGACGCCTAAGCCGATTTGAAGTCCTTGAGGATATTGCGTGCCATTGCCAGAAGTGCCGCCCGCATCGCGCAGAGTTTGATATAAAAGGTCTTGGAACTCGGCGCGAACCTTCTTGTTGCCGTAGGTATCGACGTTTGCGATATTGTGCGCCACTATATCCATATTTGTCTGCTGCGCCTTCATGCCTGACGCCGCCGACCACAACGCTCTCATCATAATGAAACATCTCCTTTGT
The DNA here is from genome assembly GCA_017534385.1 of Selenomonadaceae bacterium. Classification (GTDB taxonomy): domain Bacteria; phylum Bacillota; class Negativicutes; order Selenomonadales; family Selenomonadaceae; genus Quinella. The sequence continues at coordinate 12,228 of JAFWCT010000030.1, read as the reverse complement.
ATTACCTTCCATATCTTATATCGAAAGGATTTTAGCCCGCATTAAAAACTTTTGCAAGCTCCGAAAAAAATTCTTATTTGCCATAAGTTTTTCAGTAAGCCTTGATATAATCTGCCAAAATTAAAGAAGGGTTAAACGAGGTGGAAGTGATGAAAGTGAGGCGAATTCTTTGGACGTTGCTCTTGATTTTCGCCGTAAGCTTTTCTAATCTCTGTTCGGCGGCAACGTTGAAGTATGGCGACAGGGGCAACCAAGTCAAAGAGATTCAAGAGTATCTGATTGCGCAAAATCTCTTAAACGTCGCGGCGGACGGTGTTTACGGCTCGGCGACGGTTAATGCTATCAAGGACTTTCAATCTGCGCTCGGACTTGAAGTGGACGGCGTTTGCGGCGAGGAAACTTATAAAATCCTGCGGGCGGCGGCTTACAATGAAATTGACGTGACTACATGGCGCGTCGGCGATTACGTCCCTGAACCGCCTAAGAGCGTCGGCGAGGTCGTTAATTCCGTCAATGATGTCAGCACTGTTCTAAGCGCGGTTAATACGGTCAAAGAAATTGTTCAATATGCAGGCGTCGGCGATTTGATTAAGCTCGGCATGGAGGGCGATGGCGTAGTTCATCTTCAGAACAAACTGATTGAGCATGGCTTTTACAGCGGAGAAGTTGACGGCGTGGCAGACGAGGAGACTATTGACGCCCTGAAAGATTTCCAAAGTAGTCGCGGCATACACGCAGACGGCATTTGCGGACGCAAGACTTATTGGGCACTCGATAACGAAGACACGCCCATTAACCTGAACGATTACGAATTCTCCAGCGACGTTCCCGAATTCAGCAGAGTTATCCGCGTTGAGGCGACGGCTTATAGCAGTGCACAACCTGGCATGAGTGCTTACACGGCAATGGGCACCCTTTGCAGACACGGTGTCATTGCGACCGACCCATTTGTTATTCCGCTCGGCACAAGGGTTTATATCCCTGGTTACGGCTACGCGGTGGCTGAAGACACTGGCGGCGCGATTGTTGGGCACAAAATCGACGTGGCGTTTGATACCATTGCTGAGTGCTACGAGTTCGGCAGACAATACATTGACATTTACATCGTTGATTAACGAGTTCAATCAAAAATCCCCTTCCACTTCGGAGGGGGACTTTTTTTGTGCTTAGGTGTTTATCAGAGCGGCAAGGACTTAGCCCAGTTGCTTAACGTAGCTTTATCAGTGCGACCACGGAAGACTTGACCTACTACCCAACGAACAGAATCCGCGCAGGACGGCTTGAGTTGATTAAGCGTCTCGCCAAAACCAGAGCCGCCCGACGTAGCAAAAAGGACAATCGTCTTGCCCGCAAAGTCGTAGCTTTCAAGGAAGCTGTTGATAATGTGCGGGGCGACATACCACCAAATAGGGAAGCCCAAGAAGATTGTATCGTAGTTGGCAATCTGCGCGGAAGTGTCAGCCAATGCGGGACGTGAATTAATATCAGCCATCTCGACCGAGCTACGCGACTGCGAGTTATTCCAATTCAAATCTTTTCCAGTGTAAGGCGTCGCGGGTTTAATCTCGTAAGTGTCAGCCCCGATTGCCTCTGCCAAGGTGTTAGCAAGCTTGCGCGTTGAGCCGCTTGCCGAGAAGAACGCTACCAATGCTTTACTCATCTTAATACCTCCAAAGTTTTTTGTCCGAATTCAAGTTGAATCTCATCGCGGGAAGACTGTCCTGAATCGTGCTTAAGCTCCGACTCTCGTTGCTTGCTTGCGTTCAAAGCTGGTCGTTTCAATACGTCGAGAATGTCATCAATCTTCGCGCCGTCTTCAAACATCGTGGACACCTCCTTAATAGCCAAAGACCTTAGCCGCCTTAGTCATGTTCTGGCGAATGGCAACGCCGAATGGGCAACGGGTTTCACAGACGCCGCATTGAATGCACTCGCCCGCATGATGATTCAACGCCGCATAGTGTTCACGGACAGTCTCCGGCACCGAGCTTTGAGCCTCCGTTAAATGCAAAAACTTCGTGACGTAGGCAATATCAATCTTCTTGACGCACGGCGCACAGTGACTGCAGTAAACGCAATGCCCTTGCCAAGAAATCTTCGGGAAGCTCGCAAAGGTCAGCGCGTAATCCTTTTCCTCGTCAGTTGCCTCTTCGTAGGCGATACTCTGCTTGAGCTGTTCGACGGAATGTGCACCCGCTAAGACAACCGCCACTCCCGGACGACTTAACGCGTAATGAATGCACTGGTTAGGAGTAAGAGCCACGCCCGCCGGTGAAAGCTTAGCGTCCAACAAGTCACCGCCGCCAAAACATTTCATGACAGTCACGCCCACGCCTAACCGTTGACAAGTTTCATAAAGCCGCTGACGGTCGGGATTCATGTTCGTTAGGTGCTCGGCGTAATTCTTCTCATTCCAAAGCTCCTCAACGTCTTCCGAAGCCGGCATTAAGTCATAGCAGGGATTCACGCTGAACATCAAGACTTCAATGGCTCCGCTCTCAACAGCAGCCAATGCCACTTGAGGATTGTGACTGCTTAAGCCAATGTGACGTATCTTACCTGCCGCCTTAAGCTCGCGTGCATAATCCAATATGCCGCCCGTCTCAATCAGCCGCCAATCGTCGAGTGCGTCGCAGTAATGAATCATGCCCACATCAATGTAATCCGTCTGCAACTGCCGCAAGGACTCTTCAAAGCCCGCCACGACCTCGGCAAGCTTGCGCGTGCGCTTATACTGTCCGTCCTTCCACACCGAACAGATATGCGACTGCGCAATAAACTTTTCTCGACGACCGCGCAGAGCAATTCCGACTGCCTCGCGAACGTTCGGATTGGACGTGTACAAGTCGAAGTAGTTCACGCCAGCCGCCTCCGCTATGTCGAAAAGTTTTTTAGTCATAGAGCAATCGTCCTCGCTGAAGCCCTCACACCCCATGCCGATTTCGCTGACCTTCAAGCCAGTCTTGCCCAAGTCCCGATAAATCATCGCGAACACTCTCCTTTCCACATACACGCAAAAAAATTAGACAGGAAGAAAGATTTTCCTGCCTTTAGTTATCTCTAAGCCCTACGCAAAATTTTTCAGCGCGGGAGGCTCAAGCTTTTTGTCGACAATCAGCTGCTCAATCGCATTGATGACCATGCGTGGCGAAATTTTTTTCTGGCATTCCAATTCACGCGCCGTGCCGTTGTGATAAGGACAAAGCATCTTACTTGAAGAGAAGCTGACGCGCACATCATTAAAGCAACCGCCGCAGACGAGCCGATTGACGACGCGATAAGGCGTGTGGAACTCGTACCAATCCTTACTGAAGCCGCAAATCATCACGACTGGACAATCAACCGCCTCCGCCAACCACGCAAGCCCGCTACCTAAGCCGATAAAAAACTCCGCGTGATACAACATATTCGCCCGCTCCAAAATTGAAACGTCGCCTGTGAAATCTTCTGCGCCGTTCGGCTTGCGAATAGTAATGCTGTCGCCCGTCTCCTTTGCGCGGCGGTCAATGCACAGCACACGATAACCGATTTGCTTTAAGTAATCAACGACAACATTCCAACCACCAGGATACAGCCAGCTCTTACGCGTCAAGGACGCTTGCACGCCGATACAAACATAAGGCTCACGAATGACACGCGGCGCAGTCGGCTTGAAGGTTGGCTTAGCGTTCAGAGTGTCAATCCCCAAAACTAGTTGCGCCATTAATTTAAGCGGCGTGGTCTTATGGTCGGCAGGACAAAAGGGAACGTTGCTTGTGTACATCGAAAGAAAGTACGACGCGTAGTTGTCAAAGTTAATTGCGTTGACTTGCCAAGTCACAGGATAAAGCCTCGCCACGAAGTCGCGCAGGTACTCCGGAAAGAGAATCGACAGCTCGCAACGCTTACGACTCTTGAACGCCGCAATTGACGGAAGGAAAGCTAAGCTGTCACCCAAACCGCAACGACTATCGACAATCAAAAGCACGGGTTGCCCTTCAAGGTCGAGCGTATGAGAAAAAACTTTCTTGCCGTCACGCCTGACATCAATCTGCCAATGAATAAAATATTTCTCCACAGAGACAAGCCGCACAGCTGACAAAGCTTGCTTGAAAAAAATTTGTCCGCTATCGGCGTCGCTAATCGTAACGTGAAAATTTCCCTCAGGCACGTCGAGCCGCAAACCAAAATTAAAATCCAAGCGCAAGCCCTCAATGCCTGTCTCGCCGCAAATCGGAGCCTTCAAAGCTTCTTCACAGTGCGGATAGAAAGTCATCATATTGTACAAAAATTTTTGGATGGCGGGCGCGTTCGTCAAGGCAGGGAAGGTCGGGTCAAAGCCTGGCGTGTTGTCTAATTCCCGCGTATCAATCAAACCTTTGAGGTAGTCGCGAATGTCTCGCGCACAAAAGAATAATTCTCTCAACAGAAACACCTGCCTTTAAAGCACGTTGATTAGTTTATGCGTTTGCGGAATGATTCGGACGTTCTTTAGTCTGCGGAGGGCGACGGCTTGCAACGATAAAAGTTTTTCTGCGGAAGGGGCTTTGACTTCGGCGACGGCTGTCACGGGCTGAACGATTAGCAAAAGATTTTCGTCGACGCTCGCGACCATTTCCACCGCCGATAAGAATTCCTCAAGCGTCGTCTCGCTCGTCACCACAACTTTAACGTAAGTGTCCTTGACCTTAGCGGCTCGCAAAAATCTTTCGTGCAAGCTCAATGCCTGCCCAAGCTTTATGTCCGCGCTGATGATGTCCACTGCGTCCAAAACCTTTTCTAAGGCGTCGGGCAACGTGCCATTCGTCTCCAAGAGAACTTTCACGCCGAAACTTTTTATCAAGCTCGCCACGTCCCGAACGAATTGCCAATGCAATAACGGCTCGCCGCCCGTGAAACTTATCGAATGCGTCGGAACTTGTGCGCAGAAACTTTTTATCACGTCGGCAACCTGCGCGGCTGTCAGAGGATTCTTAACGGCTCGGAAAGTCATCGCCCCTGCAGACGTTTCGACCTTGCAGACATCAGAGCGTTTAAAGTCAGTGTCGCAATAGGCGCAGTTCAAATTGCATTCGGCAAGGCGCACGAACACTTGTCGGCAACCAATGTACTTGCCTTCGCCCTGCACAGACGAAAAGATTTCTATCACATTCGCGCTACTCATGATACGTCACGCAACTATTCGGTGTCTCCTGAACCTTAACCGCATAAAGTTTCACCGCGCCGTTGAAGATTTCCGACTTGCCAAGCAGTTTATAAATCGTCCGCGCAAGATTCTCCGCCGTAGGATTTTCCTCCTTGAACATTGCAAGCTCATTCAAGAAGCGGTGGTCGAACTCGTCCAAAACTTTCTTAAGCTCCGCCTTGAGGACTTTGAAGTCAATCAACATGCCGAGCCTATCGAGTTGCTCACCATGAACGACAGCGACGACCTCCCAATTATGTCCGTGCAGTCGAGCACACTTGCCCGCGTAGCCGTCAATGTAATGCGCTGCCTCGAACGCAGCTTTAACTTCTATCTCGTACAAAGTTATCAGCTCCTTTGCAAAAATAAAGTGGTCAGCCACCAAGCACTGACCACTAAGCATTAACCTTAATCGTCAATCATTTCTCATGCCAAGTCTTGTTGAGGTGGTTGGCAATCCACGTGGAGCCGTCCGCCAGCCTGTATTCAATGTTATTATTACTTTCGACAATGAGCCTAGAGCCGTCCGTCAACTCAACTAAGACTCCGTCTCTCGTTATGTTAGCCTTTGCCACTTGGTCGAGGGTAACTTCATACATGTTGACTACGTCGCCGTCGTGAGCATTGCGGATAAAGTCACGCCCATTGCCCGCGCAGAAGAAGAATTCATTATAACCCGTGCCGCCGACGAGCGTATCATCAGCCAAGCCTGCGCCGCCCCAAATGCTATTGCTACCCGTGCCGCCGATGATGAGGTTTTCGCTAGTGTTGCCCGCCAGAGTGTTCGAGCCATTAGCATACATTGCGTTAATCTCCTTGAAGTCGCCATAGAACATTGTGCCGTGTTTCGTCCACGAAGTATCGCTGAGCCAGACATTAACATCGCCCATGCCCTTGCCGACTGTCAGCGTTGAATTGTAGCCGCCAGCCACATAACAATTCGTGACCCTGTCGAACTTAAGGTTTGTATTAACCCTAGCAACCAAATCGTCATTGACTCTGAAGGCCTTGTTCTTAGCGTCGGCGATTGTCAAGTAATCATTCGCGCTGTTGTTTATCTGTATGACGACATCGTTACCATTCAAAGTTACGTCGGTGGTGCCCTTTAGCCTGACAACATCGGACGTATAGTAGTCGCTAGCACTGCTTATGAAGTCAAAGTTCTTAATCGTATCTCTGCCGTCGTTAGCAAGGAAGAGGAACGAGGTTGAACCATTCTTTTGGCTTGAGGTGTTGCCCTTCATGATGTCATTGCCCGAATTGCTCCAGATACTTCCGTTGCCCTCGCCCGCAATGATTGTATTGGGTGTATTAGCCGCGCCAGTGATTGAGAAGTTGCCTGGGCCAGCCGTCACTCTGTTGATACCGTAGAACTTCGCCGCGTTACCGTTCAAAGCTCCGCTGTGGTCATTCAAGTTCACTTCGATTGCGTCAGTGTATTCGCTGAAGTTTATCCCCTCGCTGTAAAGGTTGCTCAAGAAGAGGTTCGCCTCAGTCTTGTTGGGTACTGCAATGTCATAGCCGTTCTTAGCAATCATCGCGTTGTAATCGTTGGTGCCGTCTGTGAATTTCACTTCGTAGGCTCTGTCTTCGGGGGCGACGCTGTTAAGGAGCAGTTGCCCGTCGCCCATGCTCATCATAAGCCGAGACACTCCGTAATCGAAGAGGACATCTTCAAAGCTCGTGACGAAAATCTTATCAGAGGTCTTGTCAAAGCCCGTGATGAAGTTTCTAGCCCTGTCGTCGGCGTTGTCGTTCAAGACGATTGTCGCGCCTTCAAGACCAGTGCCGCGCAAAGTTTTATCAGTCAGATAGATTTGATTCTTACCGGTGCCCGCGTCGACGAAATCCATTGCTCCAGCAAGCATCGTATCATTACCGCTGCCGCTCTTTATTGTGGAGCCTCCACTCTTCTGCGTATCATCAGAGCTTTCCGCGTAGTTGCCCTTCATGATGTAATCTTCGGTCGCATCACTCTTATCGACTTCGCCGCCCGCAGTGTTCGTGAAGCCGATAGCTTGTCTTTCACCCGAAGCGTTAAGCAGGTTAGCTGTAATGGAGCCGACAACCTCTGCATTCGGGTCGAAGACAACAATCGCATCGTCCAAAGTCATCACGCCATCGCCGAACAAGATTGTATTCGACTTAATCGCGCTTGCTATATCGTTGTATTCGTAAGTCTGAACTGCCGCGTTGTCGCCGCTGTAGTTTTCAAGTGAGACTCTGCCTGCCGTCGGGATAATGAGTGTCTCGCCGTTATCGTTCAAATCAACTTCGACCTCTGCGCCGTGCCTGACCACGACAGTATCATTGCCGTCGCCCGTCTTAACGGTATCGGGCGCGTCAGTCTGTCTATCGATTAGGACTAGGCTATCGCCTTCCGTCTCCGTCAAGTCGACAGTCTGTGTAGCAGTCTCCTCCTCGTCAATGTGAATCGGATTATCACTGCGCTTAAGAATGTCTGCGGCGTTAGTCTTCTCCGTTATCGGCGGGGAGTCGGGGTCAATCTTATAAATGCCGTCGCGATTAACCGTCAAGGCGTCGCCCGCATTCACTGTGATAGGTTCGCCGTTGATTGAATAAACTCCGTCGCCGCCAATGGTAAGCGTAGAATCCTTATCAAGCCCCGTGATAACATCGCCATTGCTTAAAGTAATGCCATCCTCGTCGCCGTCCAACTTGTAGCTCGTGCCATTAATCGTAACCTCGCCTTCGGGGACAGCCAAGTCTATGCCGTCAAGGTCAAGAGCTACCTCGTTGCCGTCCTCCAAGCCCGTAAGGTTAGTTATCTTTTCGCCGTCCGCCTCGATAACAAGATTGTCGCCATTCATGGTCAGCTCGTCGCCATTCAAAATCAAGCCGTCGAGGGAGCCGCCGCTAATGGAGCCTGCGAACCTGTCAATGCCAATGACTTTACTGTTCTCGTCGGTTAGGAAGTCAACTGAAGCGTCAAGCGTGTCATTGATGATGAACTCGTCCGTGCCGAAAGTAAACGTGCCATTCTCCGCCGTCGTGAGTGTCATGCTCGGTGCGCTGTTGATTATCGCGTCGCCCACTAAGCCCGTGAGGTAACTCGTTGTACCGTCCACAATAACTACGTCAACTCCACTGTCAATCGTCGCGTCGATGAGTTTATCATTAACAACCCCAGAGGTCATGCCGTAAATCGTGGCGTCTTCCAGACCGTTAATCGCGCCGTCAATGCCGCTTACCGAATTAATCTTGCTGTCAACGATGCCGAGCGTGACGGGCGAACTATTGCCGGCTAAGTCAATCGTCGTGTCGTTTAAGGTGAAATCAGTTTCGTCGTTAGCGATGATTAGCGTGCCGCTCTCCAAGCTCTCAATGCCCGAAACAACTGAACCGTTCATGTTGAAGGCAACAGACTTGTCGTCGATAATCTCGTAAGACTTGTCGTTAATGGTAAAGGAGCCGTCGTCGTCCGTCAAAATCTTAGTAACGGTTGAACCGTCAGTCACGACCTTGGAAGCCTCGCCGTCGATTTGAATCTTGTCTCCGTTAATATACACGCCGTCAGAGAAGTCGCCGCTAATCGTGCCCGTTGCGTCAGCTATCGAGATAACTTTATCGTTCTTAACCCTGTAAGTAACATTGCCTTCCACGTCGAAAGTTTTGTCTTTCACAGTGAAGGAGCCGGAACTATCCGTTTTAATCGTGGCATTGCCAATGCCGCCGACCGTTACTCCGTCGCTACCGCCGATACCTTCTAGCCCTATGACTTGCCCCCAAGCGATATTGACTTTGTAACCGTCGCTGTCGCCGTCGACGAAGAAAGTTTTTGAACCGACCGTTAGCCCGTCATAATTGGACTTGAGATTAACCGACATATTCGTATTGACTTCCTTGTCGTCGAGCGTCGCCGTATTCTTTATGGTTAAGGTTTTGTTCTCGGTATTGGTGGCAACAACTCCTCCCGCCAAAGTCACGCCGCTAGAGTTGTCTAACGTCGCCGAGCCTCCCGCCAAAGTCATGTCGTCATAAATCAGAGCGTCGCTCGTTTCCAAGTCTACTTCAAAGCCGTCAGCAGTTGTGGTAGCCGAGGCAATGCCGCTCGCCGTGAATGAGACGCCATTAACCGTATAATCGCCCGCATTCAACGACAGCGAAATATTTTCAGGGACAACAATCGTCGCGGACTTGTCGACGCTAAGTGATTCGCCTTTGGAGCCAATGCCGACTTCGCAATCCTTTATCTCGGCAGTTATCGTCGCGTCGTCTGATTGAACGTGCTGCCCTTCCTGCAAGATAAACGATGTGCCCGCCATGTCAGCCAAGGAAGAAATCTCAACGCCGTCAGCATTAAAGGTCGTGCCGTCGTTCTTGATGAAGTTTTTAGCTATCGTGTTGCCGTCCGCGCCGATTATGTCAAAGGTTGTGTTGCCCAGATTAATAACCGTGATAGGTGTCTTGCTTAAGTCTGCGGCGAACTGAATCGAATCTTCAAGGGTCATGCCGCTGGATAAAACGTCTGTGAACTTAACGCCTGGATTAACAGTGATAGTGCCGTCAGCGTTGACAGTCACGGTGTATTCGTCATAAACAAAGCCTTCAAAGTACCAGCCGTCGGCGTCGGTGTAGTGGAGCGTTGCCGCGTCTTGAGGGGCAGTGTAGGTCGTGCCGTCAATGGTAACAGTCGCGTCCTTCTCGAAGCCAAGAACCTCTGCGGTGTTGCCGTCGTCGTTAATCGTGAATTCAATCCTAGTATCGTCAGCGAGTCCGGCAATCTTGAAGGTCTCGTCGCCTATGTCGTAAGTGCCATTGCCCGTCAAAATCGAAACGTCCTCGGCATCATCGGCGAGCGTGAACTTTTGCCCTTCAGTTAGCTCAATCTTGCCCGTAGAAATTACAATCGTCTTAACATCGGCGAACGTGGGAGCATTGCCTGTGGCGTCGACTGTGAAGGTATCTTTATTAGTCGGCTCAACAGTGAAAACTGCTTCTCTTCCGTTTGCGTTGATTGTCGTCATTGGAACGTTGGCAAGGTCTTTGTCGATTGCAATCTTAACGCCGTCAAGCTCAATGCCGCTGAGTGTGCCGTCGTTCTTGGTTAAGGAGTAAACGTCGTCGGCTTTAGTAAGCGTGGCAAAAACTGTCGTCGGATTAGAGGCGTCGTCAACAACAATCGCTTGGTCGCCGTTAGCAATCGTGCTACTGTCAATGCTAAGCACGCCGTCTTTGACTTCGATAACCGCCGACCAATTCTCTGCGTTGCCGAGGTCGTCAAGAGTAAGTCCGGCTGAATAACTTGCTCTGCCCGTCCAAAGTTTGCCGCCCGTGTTGTGAAGACCCGCCGTCGTGATTTCGTAAATGGTGTCATCGACTTTGAACTTATCGCCGACGTTCAAACCGTTGATAGTTATTGTTTCGCCGTTCACGTTGACTGTTAAGCCGTCGCCGTCGCTAGCCGTGATTTTATTGCCACTCGTCGCCGTGACATCGTTGCCCTTAGCCAAAGAAACAGTGCCGCTCGTCAAGGTTGTATTCTTACCGTCGAAGTCTAAAGTAAGTTCGGTTGTGCCGTTGAAGGTCTTATCATTCACAGTGACGGAGCCGCTCGGCGCATTAATTTGCGTTGTGAAGTCCACAGTCAGATTAGCATTATCGGCAATCTTAACTGTGCTGATACCCTCGGCGGTATCGTCAGTGCCTTTAAGTATCAGCTTGCTATTGTTGATAGTCAGGGTGGCAAACTTAGTTGAAGGATTAGTCGCGTCGTCGAGGATAAGCGCATTGGTCGTCGCCGTGGACAAGTCAAGCGTGCCATTGCTAGGAACGATAATATTGCTCCATGACACGTCAGCAAGGTCTGAAAGTTCAATCGCCTCCCCCGCGAGGCTTTCGCTTATGGTGCCGTCTTCAAACATCAATCCGACTGCCGTCTGAGTATAAGTCTTGCCGTCGAACGTGAAACTATCTGTTGGGTCGAGGTCGCCGACTGTCACAAACAAGCCGTCAAAGACTGTAGTATTAATGGAACCGCGTTCAACTTGCAAAGTGGCATCGTCGTCCGTTGGTGTGACTGTAGGATTAGTCGTATCAAGGATAACCGTTCCTCTATAAAGCGTTGAGGTGTTGCCGTCCGAAGCAATGATAAGTTCGCTGGAGCCGTTATAACGTTTTGTATTAACAGTAACGGTGCCGCTCGGCGCGTTAATCTGCGTTGCAAAGTCGACGTTCAGCACGGTACCTGCAGAGATTTTAACTGCGTCTATAGCAGTTGAGGCAGTGTCTTCGCCGGTCAAGGTGATTCGTTTGTTATTGACGGTGAAGCTTGCAATTTTAACTGTCGGGGAAGTGTCGTCGTCGTAAACAATAGAATCAGCGTTGGCTTCGGAAAGGTCAAGTGTCCTATTGCTCAGCCCGCTGAAGTTTTCAAATTTAGCGGAAGACAGTTTGCTTAGAACGAGAGTTTCGCCCGCGAGCTCTTCGCTAATGGTCGTGCCGGTTATCAAGCCGCAATCGCTTTGAGTGTAATTCTTGCCTCCGAACGCGAACGCGTCACCAGTGTTGAGTGATTCAATCGTCGTGAACTTACCAGCCGCCGCAGTCGCAGTTATCGTCCCGCTAGTCGCTGTTAATGCCGTCGAGTCGTTAGTTGCCTGCGCACTAGGATTCGTCGTGTTGAGCGTTATCGTGCCGCTCTTCAGGGTTGAGCCGTCAGTCGTCGTGTCTATCGTCAGTGCAGTCGTCCCAGCGTAGGTCGAACCGTTAATCGTCGTCGTGCCACTCGCCTCGACCGTCGCCGCGAAGTAGGCTTCCAATGTAGCGTTCCTTGCCAGCTTAATCGTCTCAATGCCGCCAGCCGATTCTGTCAACGTCAAAGTGCCGTCCGTAACTGTCAGCTCTGCCATCTTAGTCTTAGGATTCGTCAAGCTGTCGTAGACGTGCGCCGCCGTCGTCCGATTGCTAAGATCTAGCGTCGTGCCGTCCGATTCAACCGCGATTATCGGCGTGAAGTCCGTGCCCAGCGTGTAACTCGTCGTCACGTCCGAGAGTAGTTCTTGATTCGTCGTGTCGAGTAAGCCAGCCTCTGTCATCTCGTA
>JAFWCT010000029.1 GCA_017534385.1 Selenomonadaceae bacterium | reverse complement strand
ATAAAGACGGATTTTTAGTGTACAGAGCAAAATTTTTCACCTCCATTCGCGGAGGACTGTAACAAAAATTCAAAAGGAAAGGAAGTGCCGCCTTCCTCCCCACGCATAAATGCGGGGGCTTCCGGCGGCGCGTTTTGGTGATTGATATGATATTGCCGCAATGTGAATTACCTTCGACGAGCGGACAAGAAATTTTATTCGTGAGTGGCGGACGACTTCCGAGCCGCCAATTTTTTTTGAGCATAACGGGCGGGCGGAGGGTTTTCTGCGTCGACAAGGGCATTGAGCTTTGCAAGGCGTGCGGAGTGATTCCAAGTGTTTTAATCGGCGACTTCGACAGCGCGAATCAATCTGCCGTCTCTTGGGCGCGAGCTAAAGGCGTTCCCGTCGAACGACATCCGGTCGACAAGGACTTGACTGACACGCAACTTGCCTTGAGCCGAGCCGCTGAACTTTTCGGCGAACACTGCGCGATATTGACTGGTTGCTTTGGCGGACGCCTCGACCACCTTTACAGCACGATTCATACCTGCGCGGCTTTGAACAGGACGATTGTCCTTGCCGACGAGCGCGAGATTATTTTTTATGTTAAGGGCGGCGAGGCTGTCGACGTAAAATTTTTCAGCAAACCGCTTGCCGTGTCGTTGTTGCCAATGACGAATGCTTGCGAAGGTGTCACGACGAAGAATTTGCATTGGGAATTGTACGGCGCGACATTGACTCAAGACTTCCCGAACGCCGTGAGCAATCGCCTTGACGCCGAAGAAATTTCTATCAGTGTTGGGCAAGGCACGTTAGCAATCTACTTCTGCTTTGCTGAATAAAAAAATCCCCCGCCTCGTCGCAGGGGATAATTTTTTTCGTGATGATGAGTGCTTAGCCGAGGAGGATTTCCTTGTTGCTGAGAACCTCGACGGCAGGGGCACAGGCTCCGCAGTCGCAATACTTCGCGCCGCTAGCTTTGAGTTCGTCAGCATGTGCGGCGAATTTTTTTGCGCCTTCGACGCCGAAGATTTCTTTAGCGCGTTCCGAGTGTGCAAAGGAAACAAGTCCGTCAATGGGCGTGATGTCTTCTTCAATCTCGACGATTAAGTTCTGCGCGGCGGATTTTTCTTGAGCCGTGTCGAGTGCGTCCAAGTAAGTTTGAACAGCCGCTTTGAGTCCGGCGCAACAACTAGGAGCCGTCGCCATAGCCTTAATCTTTTCAATCAGCGTTTGCATCCATACAAATTCTCCTTTTCTAATTCCTAATTCCTAATTACTCATTGTTAAAAGCTTCGTCAATGGCAATCGCTAGTTGGTCGGCGCAACTGGTGCCACGTCCGCCACAGTTATTGCCGCGCAAGGTGTCAGCGATTTCTTTAGCGTCCTTGCCCTCGACGAGCTTGCCGATAGCCAACAAGTTCCCAGGACAGCCGCCCATAAACTTAACGTCGTGCAAGCGTCCTTCCTCGTCCAAGGCAAAGTCAATCCGCTTTGAACAGACGCGCTTAGGCTCAAAGGTGAAACTCTCCATTAAAACATCTCCTTTAAATACTTAGCGGGCACATGTTCGGTTAGCCACACGCCATTGACTGAACGAAAGAACTTGTAGCCGTCCGCGAACATCTTGCCGCTTTCCACGAGAAATATTTTTGCCTGCCCGTGTCGTCTACCAACCTTTTCTGCAGTCGCCACGTCGTTTGACAGGTGAACATACAGCCGCGACATCTTCAGCAGACCTTGTGCATTGATTGACGAACTAAACCTCTGCGCCGTCCCGTGATATAAAACCTCCGGCGGCTTAACTTCCTCAAGTTCCACGTCGACGGGGATTGAGTGCCCTTGATTGGCTCGAATCAATCTTTTGTCCGCGCTGAAGGAATATCGCCGCTTATCGTCGTGAGCAACTATCTGTTCAAGCGTGGCGAAGTCCAAACCCCTCACGCGTCGACAAAGCTCGGAAACGTCCGCCCAACCGTGTTCGTCCAATTCCAGTCCGATTGTCTGCGGCTTGTGACGAAGTATCAGGCTTAAAAATTTGCTCGTAGCTTTCAAAACACATCACCCGATAAATCCTAATTCAAAGCGTCATGCTTGTCAATGTAAAAGTTTTGCGTTAAAGTCTAGGAAAAAATTCGGAGGCGAAGTCATGAGGATTGTAAGTAGTAAAGAAGTCGGGCGCGTTGAAGTCGAACGGCTCTTGAGTAAGAAAGCTTTTGATGAAGTCGAACTGTCGCCCAAAGTCCGCGCCGCCAATCAAAAAATCTTCGGCGAAGACCTCAGCGCAGTCGAGGTCGTCAGGCGGATTGTCAGCGACGTTCGCAAGCGCGGCGATGCGGCAGTAGTCGATTGGACACGCAAGATTGACGGCGTGGAACTCGATAGCTTTGCAGTTGACGTGGCGGACATTGAAATTGATTCGGAGCTGTTAGCGTCGTTGAAGGTCGCGGCGGAAAATATTCGTCGCTTCCATGTCGAACAGCTTCCGAAGTCGTGGATAACTTATCGCGGGGAAAACTCTTTGCTCGGTCAAGCAGTCATTCCCTTGGAACGCGTCGGCGTCTACGTCCCAGGCGGCACTGCGGCTTATCCGTCAAGCGTTTTGATGAACATTATTCCCGCCAAGGTCGCGGGCGTCCGTGAAGTCATCATGTGCACGCCAAATGCTAATCGGACTGTGTTGGCGGCGGCTAAGCTCGCGGGTGTCGACAAGGTTTTTAATATCGGCGGGGCGCAAGCGATTGCGGCTATGGCATTCGGCACGGAGCAAATCCCACGCGTCAATAAAATCGTCGGACCGGGAAATATCTTCGTCACGCTCGCCAAAAAGGAAGTCTACGGGCACTGCGATATTGATATGCTTGCCGGGCCGAGTGAGATTTTGATTGTCGCCGACGAGACTGCTAATCCAACCTACGCCGCCGCAGATTTGCTCAGCCAAGCCGAACATGACCCGCTTGCCTGCAGTATCTTAATCACGACAAGTCAAACGCTCGCCGATAAAGTTGCCGCGCAGGTCGACGAACAACTTAAACAGCTTCCGCGCAAAGAGATTGCCGCCACGTCGATTGAACGCAACGGTTTAATCATCGTCGCTGAAGACTTGAACGAGGCGATTGACTTTGCAAACTTTTCCGCGCCCGAACACCTCGAACTTTTGACGCGTGAACCGTTCGTACTGTTGCCGAAGATTAAAAACGCTGGCGCAATCTTTTTGGGAGCCTACTCGCCCGAACCGCTCGGCGATTATCTTGCCGGGCCCAATCACGTCCTGCCCACGGGCGGCACTGCTAAATTTTATTCCGTCCTCAACGTCGAGACTTTCCTTAAGCGCACCAGTTTGATTTCCTACACGCAAAGGGATTTGCTCGGCGTGGCGGACGACATTATCAAGCTTGCCAATGCCGAAGGTTTAACGGCTCACACGGAGGCAATTCGCAAAAGGAGTGAAATTTTATGAGACTGCTTCACACCGCCGATTGGCACCTCGGCAAGACTTTGAACGGCAAAAATCTCATCGAAGACCAAAGATACGTCCTTCTCGATAAACTTTTTGAAGTCATTGGCGAAGAAAAACCCAACGCGATTATCATTGCTGGCGATATTTATGACAGGGCAGACCCTTCAACCGAAGCAGTCAACCTTTTCGACGAAATCATTTTCAAACTCACTGAGAAAAAAATTCCCGTGCTTTGTATTGCTGGCAATCATGACAACATTGAGCGTTTGAACTTCGGTAGCAGACTTTTCGCTAATAAAAAATTTTATATCACGACCAAAACTGCCTTTGAACCTAAAAATATTCCGCTTGATGACGAATTCGGCGAAGTTTATTTCTCGCTTATCCCTTATTTCGACCCAGCAGAGATTAAATCGAAATTCTTGCCCGAAAATGAAGAACGATTGACTTTCGACGCCGCAAATAAATTTTATCTCGACCTCGCACGCAAAAACATTCCTAGCGGCAAAAGAAGCGTCGCTATTGCTCATGTTTTCGTTGAGGGCGGCGAAGAATCCGATTCGGAACGCAAATTTGTCGGCACAACTGGCAAAGTTCGCGCAGAAAATTTTTCAGGCTACGATTACGTTGCACTGGGTCATTTACATCGTCCACAAAATATTTTCGATAACATTCGTTATAGCGGCTCACCTCTCAAATATTCCGCCAAAGAAGCCAAGCACGTTAAAGGCGTCAGCCTTGTTGAACTCGACGGCAAAGGCTTTGTCTGCGCGAAAAACATTCCGCTTGCCCCGCTAAGGGATTTAATTGAGGTTTCGGGCACGCTTGAATATTTTTTAAGTCAACCGCCCGCCGACGCTTATGCCTATATCACGTTGACTGATAAAGAATTTGTTTATGATGCGGCTCAGAAATTGCGCGAGGTCTTCCCGTATATCATGGAGGCTAAAAATGAGTCGCGCCCAAGAAATTTCATTGAGGAGCCTACGCGGAGATTAAGAGAAAACTCGACGCTTTACGAGCAATTCAGCGACTTTTTTAAGGAAATGACACGTAGAAGTTTAAATCATGACGAGCAGGAAGCGTTAAAGGAAATTTTCGGAGGATAAAACTATGAGACCGATAAAATTAAAAATGACGGCGTTTGGAGCGTATATTAAAACTACTACTCTTGATTTTGAAAAGGATTTGCACGGCGAAAGAATTTTTTTGATTAACGGCGCGACTGGCGCAGGCAAAACGACGATACTTGATGCGATTTCCTATGCACTTTATGGCGAAACGTCTGGAAAAGCACGCGAGATTAAAGATATGCGCTCCAAAGGCGTCGCGGACAACGTTTCAACGGAAGTGGAATTTACTTTTGCGCTCGGCGATAAAATTTTCCGTGTCGAACGCAAGATAATTTATCACCCGAACAGAAAAGACAATAAATACGAGAAACGCGCCGTGCTTTTTTGCAACGGGAAGCCAATCGAGACTAGAGAAAGCGCAGTAACAAATAAGATTATTGAGCTTTTGGGCTTTAATGCCGACCAATTCAGGCAAGTAGTATTGTTGCCGCAGGGCGAATTTAAGAAATTTCTCTCCGCAAAAGCCGAAGACCGTCAAGCGGTTTTAAACGTCCTCTTTGACAGTGCACCGTATAAAAAGATTGAGGACGCATTAGCCGAACGGGCGAAAAAATCTGCGGCGGAAGTCACGCCTCTCCAAACCCGATGCGATACTTTACAGCAACAATTAGGCGGAGCAGATTCGAGTTCGTTGCCTGAAGCTGAGGAAAAATTTTCTTTAGCGCAGAGCGAAGTCGTTAAACTAAAAAAAATCTCCGACGAGGCGCAATCCGAGCTTGCTGACGGAAAAGTTTTGTCTTCCAAATTCGACGCTTTGCAGAAGACAACTTCCGAACTAAACGCCGCGAAAATTGAGCTTGTCGAGGCAGATAAAAAGTTTTCGGTGGCTCAATCGGAGTATCAAAAGCGCAAGGCTGAAGATTCCGAGCGCAAGGAGCTTGAACAACAAATCCGCGACCTTGAAGCGGTTAAATTGGCTAAAAAAGAATTGAGCAATAAAACTTCTGCGCTTAATCGGGAAAATCTTTCTCTTCAGCAGGCGACGGCGGATTTTGATAAATATGATGGACGTGCGAAAAGATATGAGGAACGGATAGAGGAATTAAAAGCGGAAAAAGCTAAATTTGCGGGCGCGGACGTGAAATTTGAACAGGCAAAGCAGATATTGGAAAGAGCGCGTCAACGGGACAAAATATCGAATGGAATTGCCCGGCTTGAATCGGGATTGCTTATGGAAACCGAAAAGCTTTCTGTGATTAACGAAAAGTTAAAGTCCGCGCAGATTGAGTTGACTCGCTTGCAAATCGTCAACAATGCGGCGTATCTTGCAACTAAGCTTAAAGAGGGCGAGCCTTGTCCCGTATGCGGTTCGATTGAGCACCCGGCAATCATTGCGGAGGCAATACCGACAGCCGCTGAACTTCAAAAGGCAGAGGAAGAACTTAAACTCCTGACGACAGGTAGCACACAGCAGGAAAAGACCGTCGCGCAAATAAATGGCAAGTTGTCTTCGCAGAAAAAATTGCTTGAAGATTATGCCGGCGTGCCTGATACGGCTGAGGCGCAAAAAAATTTCGACGAATGGCAAAAGAAAGCCGCAGAGCTTGCAGATTATCAAAAGCACATTGAAAAGGACGAGGCATTAATCCAAAAAAATAAATCTGACCGTGACGCTGCTGACAAAGAACAAAAAGCCGCCAAATCTAAGGTTGACAAGTTGGCAGGCGAGATTGACGGCATAAAAAAGAAAATTCCCGAAGAATATCTGTTGAACGCTGAACAACTCGACGCGGATTTAACTTCTAAGCAAAAAGCATTCGATGAAATGGACGCGGCGTGGAAAGAGGCGGATAAAAATTTCCGTGACGCTAGCAATGCAAAATCTGCGCGGGCGGCGACAGTTGAATCAGTGCAAAAAAGTTTCGACGCTCTTCAAAGCGAACTCAAGGACAAAACTCCTCCCGATATTGATTCCTTAAAGAAAAAAGCCTACGAGGCAAGCCAAAAATACGACGAGGCACTTGCTAAAAAGGTTGAACTCGAAAGCACGCTTAACACGCTGAAAAAAAATTCTGCCGAGCTTGAAGCCGTCAAAGAAAAGCTTGCCGAGGCAGAAAAAATCGCCGATATGTGGCGCAGACTTTCCGACGTGGCAAACGCGACCGGTAAAGGCGAATCCGAACTTAAGATTTCCTTCCAACGTTACTTCTTGTCGACGATGTTTAATGATGTTGTCGATGAGGCTAATAATCGGCTTAAAAAGATGAGCAACGGACGTTATCTTTTCCGAATGAAGGACGCGGGCAAAAGTAAGGCTCAAACTGCGGGCTTGAACTTGGAAATATTCGACGAGTACAGCGGAGCATTTCGTCCCGTCGAAACTCTCAGCGGCGGCGAAAGTTTTTTGGCGTCGTTGTCTTTGGCATTGGGGCTGGCGTCAGTCGTAAGGAACAAAGTAGGCGGAATACAGTTAGACACAATCTTTATCGACGAGGGCTTTGGCAGTTTGGACAGTGAAACGCTTGACGATGCAATAGCGACGATTGTTGACCAGAGTGGCGGACGCTTGGTCGGGATAATCTCGCACGTCGAGGAGCTTAAAAATCAAATGCCCGTTCGTCTCGAAGTTACGAAGACTAAAACGGGCAGTCATGCGGAATTCAAATACGGTTCATCTCGCGATTAAAGTTTTGGCTAATCGGACAGCCTCCACACCGTCGCGGGCGTAAGCGTCGGCTCCGGCTGAGTCAGCGTATTCTTGCGTTAAAGCCGCACCCCCGACCATGACTTTAGCTGAACAGCCTGCCGCGTGAAGGTCAGCGATAACTTTATCAATCTGAATCATCGTCGTAGTCATGAGGGCGCACAGCCCTACAATATCGGCGTCGTGAGCTAGGGCGGCGCGGACAATCTCGTCGGAGTCAACGTCCTTGCCCAAGTCGACGAGCTTAAAGCCGCTGTTAGCAATCAACGCCCCAACGATATTTTTTCCGAGGTCGTGAACGTCGCCTTTGACGGTGGCAATAACGAATGTTCCCTGCGTCTTAGTCTCTTGCGCGGGGAAAATTTTTTTGAGTTCGTCGAAGGCAAGCCTCATCGTCTCAGCACTAAGCAACACTTGTGGCAAGAAGATTTTCCCAGAGCCGAAGTCCTCGCCGAGTTCGTTCATTGCGGCAGTTAAGGCGCGTTCGGTGATGTCATTGGCGGAAAAGTTTTCGTCGACGGCTCGTTTAATCAGCGCGGGGATTTCGTCCTTGTCGCCCTCTTGAATCGCAAGCTTAATCGCGCCGAGCGTGTCGCGGGTAATTTTTTCCTTAGGCTTATCGGTCGTGACTTGCGCGAGTTTGCTGAAAGCTAAGCCGTTCGGGTCGTGACTAAGCAGGGCGGCGGCACTCTTCAAGACGTTTTGCATTGATTCATCATAGGGATTCATAATCGGCGCGTCGAGACCGGCGGCTAGGCACATTGCAAAGAAGGTTGAGTTAATCAGCGGGCGATTGGGCAAGCCGAACGAGATATTGCTCAAGCCCATAGTCGTCGGCAAGCCGAAGCGTTCGCGATAAAGGCTAAGCGTCTTCAAAACCTCAAGGCAAGCATTCTTGTCGGCGGAGATTGTCATAACCAACGCATCAAGGAGGAAGTCGCCGTCGTCAAGCCCGAACTCCTTAGCCGCGTCGATAATCTTCTTTGCAACGTCGACGCGTTCTTCAGCTGTGGTCGGGACGCCGTGTTCAGTCAGCGGAAGAATCAGAATCGCCGCGCCGTATCGTTTGGCAAGTGGCAAAAAGTTTTTAATGCGGTCGGCTTCAAAGCTCACGGAATTAATCAGCGCACGCCCCGGAAAATTCTTTAAGCCCGCCTCCAATGCTTGAGCGTCGCCCGTATCAATGGCAAGTGGCGCGTCGGTGATTCGGGCAATCTCGCGAACAGCCTTAGCCATCATCGCCGCCTGATTAATCCCGCCAACGCCCATGTTGACATCGAGGACTTGCGCACCCGCCTTGACTTGATTAAGAGCATCGCGCTTGACGCCGAGCAACGAGCCTTCGCGAATCTCCGCCGCCAATTTCTTTCTGCCCGTCGGGTTAATGCGTTCGCCAATCAGCGTCGTCGACTTCTTGTCAATGGTTACTGTCTTTGAACGGCTCGCCAACATCAGCGGACGATTGAACCTGCGCGGCGTCGGCGATAAGTCTTTAACAACCTTGGCAAGTTCGCGGATATGTTCGGGCGTCGTACCACAGCAACCGCCTAAGTAAGTCGCGCCCGCCTCCACGAGTTTAGTTCCCCACGCGCCGAAAGTCTTTGCGTCCATCGGGAATTTCGTTTTGCCGTCTTCAAGGTAAGGCATACCGGCGTTGGGTTGCACGCTGATTGGCACGCGGCAATTTTCCGCCAAAGTTTTCACGACGGGCACGAGCTGTTCAGGTCCTAGCGAACAGTTTACGCCGATAACAGACGCGCCCATTGCCTCAAGAATCACGGCGGCTGATTGCGGGTCGGTGCCAGTGACTGTGCGCCCGTCCTCCGAATACGACAGCTGACAGATTATCGGCAAGTTGCAAGCGTCCTTCGCCGCCAAAAGTGCCGCTCGCATCTCTTGAATATCAATGCACGTCTCGATTATCAGGAAGTCCGCGCCCGCCTCCGCCAATGCCTCCGATTGTTCGCGGAAGATTTTATAAGCCTCGTCGAAGTCCAAATCACCCAGCGGCGTGATAAATCTTCCAGTTGGTCCGATTGAGCCAGCAACTTTGACATTGCCCGCAGACTTAGCAATTTTCACGGCGGCGAAGTTCAATTCCCGAACCCTATCCGCCAAATCGTAATGGGCAAGCTTCACACTCGACGCGCCAAAGGTGTTAGTCTCGATAATCGTCGCGCCCGCCTCAATGTACGCCCGATGAATCCGCTTGACTACTTCGGGTGCTTCGACGTTCATAAGTTCGGGACACGCCCCCGCCTTTAGCCCGCCCGCTTGGAGCATTGTCCCCATTGCCCCATCAAATATTTCTATCATGAGCTTTCCTCCTGTTTGTCAATGTAGTTTAAGTAGTTCCGATATTGCGCCGCTTGTAACCGCTTAATGAACGCCGCCATATAATCAAAGTCAGGCTCGCCCGCCGCGTTCACCGGCAACATAAGCTTTTGACGCCGCATACGTGCCTCGTTGAACTTGTAGCCATAGTTGTACTTGTCCTTCTGTTGCTTAATCGAATTTGCCAAGAACAAATAGATATACTTATTGCCCGCGTGATTCTTCAAATGGAAACGCTTAACATCGTCAGAACAAAGGCAACGATACGGCTGATAAAAGCATTCGCAGACACTGCCATTGTAACTGACGCTTAGAAAGTTTTCGTCCGCCGAATCATTCACGTTGCCTACGAAGGCAGTTTCTCCGTTATTGGAAT
This sequence comes from Selenomonadaceae bacterium, assembly GCA_017534385.1. GTDB lineage: Bacteria > Bacillota > Negativicutes > Selenomonadales > Selenomonadaceae > Quinella. The sequence goes on along the minus strand of JAFWCT010000029.1, from coordinate 2,202 downwards.
CACTCGCGCCAATGAAAGGAGTATTGCCTGCAATCATCTCGGCTTTAGTCAATCGTCTGCCGGAGAAGATGTCAAATATCTCCTCGATAAAGAACGCTCGCCACGTCCTATCCTTCAATGATTGAATTTTCACGGGGGGGGGCACAATTTCGACAAATTCTCGATAGCTTTGCAAGATTCTTTCCTCGATAGCCTGAATATATGCCGCCATGAACTCATAATCGGGCAAGCCGTCGTCCGTCACTGGCAACATTAGGTTTTCGCGACGAAGTCTAGCTTCACTTCGCGGATAGTTGTAACTGTATCTGCCACGAACTTTATCAGCAATCGTCGTTATGAATAAGCCGACGTATTCGTTTAAGAAGTCCGCATATCCCAAAGCAACACTCGTGGAAGCGATAAAATCTTCACGCTTGTAAATCGAATAGCCGACTGAGCCTTCGCCTTGCTTTATGAACGCAATGCAATTTCCGCGTTGAATCAACCTTTCAACAGGTTTAACGAAACCGAGAACGCCGTTATTGCGATTGGTCGCGCCGACGTATGGAACTCCATGGTCATCACGCTCCAAACGGTTTGCTTGACTACATTTGCCCGATTCGAGGCGGAACAAGTCGCTGATTAAAAACTTTTTCCAGCGTTTAGAGCTAAGGGGCGGCGGTTCAGTCAGGTTGCGTTTTTTTTTGAGCGGGAAGAGATATTCGCGCCCGTGAGCAATCATATTGAATTCAAAGGTAAGATAATCGGCGACGGTGTTATTAAAGTCCTCGTCGGCGGGCAATTCGTCGTTGTAGTAGTAAAAAGAGTGCAACCACTCGTCTTGCGGCTCAATTGTCGTCTCGACCATGAACTTTGACGGCGCGTCCTTAATCTTGCCGTGCCAGCAGTCCAGCAGATAAAACTTCTTGTCCTTAGCGCGTTCAGTCTCGATAAGCCCGACATGCTTTTTGACCTCAAAGCCGTCGTCCTCAAAGTTGATGAACTTCACGCGCTTAGACTGTAGATGAGGTTCACCCGCCGTGAAGACCGCTACGCAAGGCACGGTTCCAATCCGATAAAAAGTGTTCTTGTTTAGGCTGATGACGCCTTCAAGGGTGTGGCGGCGGAGAATGTCGCCCTTAACAATTTTATCGTCGCGAGTCTTGCCAATCATCGCCGAGACCGGCACGATAACCGCCACGCGCCCGCCGCTTACGACCGAGTTAAGCAGGTGATTGATAAAGCGCAGTTCGGACAGGTGAGCAGTCGCGGCGTTCTTTGCTTGGCTGTAAGGCGGATTCATAAAGCCGACAGTCGCGCCGAGCAGTTGGAGGTTATCGGCGTCATTAGCGAAGAAGTCGCCGCAGATTAGATTGCTTTGACCGTCACCGCGCAGAATCATATTGGTCGTCGCGATAGAGAACATGTCCTCCCGCGCCTCGATGCCGTGAATTTGATTCTGCTTGATGAGTTTGCGTTGAGTTTCATCGGCGGCGTTAAGCATACGGCTCATTGCGGCGATAAGGAACGAACCCGTTCCGCAGCAGGGGTCGAAAACAATATCATCGGGCTTGAGGTCGACGAGTTCGCAAAAAAGCTCTGTGATATGTCGCGGGGTGAGCACGACGCCTAAGCTTTGACCGTCGCCGCCGCTGTAGCTGATGAATTCGCCATAGAACCTGCCGAGGTAGTCTTCCGCCGAATTATCTATCACGGCGTCGAAGATTTTATCGGAAATAAATTCCGTGAAGAACCTAAGCGGCGTCTTGTTGAGTGCGGGATTGCGGGTGTTAAGTATCGGGCGGTCTTTAATTAGACGGAATTGACTAAGCACACGTTCCTTTTTGACTTCGGGACGGACTTTGGCGCGTGTCAGGTGATTTTTAACGTGGTCAAAGATTTTCGCGCCGTCAGTGTTAATCTTGTCGCCGGTTAGCTGATTGATATTGAAGTTCCGCCCTTCAGCAAGCGCAAGCAGGATAGCTGACACGACTAAGGGCTTTTCGTCCTCGCCGAGCTGTCCATAATTGCGCAAGTGTTCGTGAAGCTTTTCAGCGCGTCGAAGGATTTGTTTAAGTTCAAGCTCTTCGGCAGACTCCTCGCCCAAAACCATTCGTCGATAGTAAGCGTCAATGTTCTCGGCGGTGAAGTTCTTAAACGTGTCGACTTCGGGTAGCTCCTTGATATTCTTGTCGCCGTCGATAAAGATTGGTTTGATGATGT
>JAFWCT010000028.1 GCA_017534385.1 Selenomonadaceae bacterium | reverse complement strand
TGTCCAAAAACCGGGAGATAACCGTCTAAAGTTTTGGCGAGCCTTCCGCTTTTCGGCGGTCGTCTGAATATCTTGTCAAAAAGCCCCATTCTTATTTTCTCCTCTTTTCTGCGATCTTTTGAAAGTCGCTCCTATATCGCCGGAATAATTCATAGAGTGAAACGAGCGTCACCGCGCCGTCAATCTTCTTCGCGTTCTCGGTTTTCACAACAAGCCCTTGTCTGAGGTCGTCCACCTTTAGACAGGCATTTTTGAAGCACCACCTATCGACCGGATTCTCGTTGTAATTGATTAGCTTCGCTTTGAGGTCTGCTTCTACAAGTAGGCGTGCGTTGTTCAGCGTCTGCGCGTTTTGGAGTATCATTTCGACGTCTTCGTATTGCTTCGACCATCCGTAATCCTCCATGCGCCGGAGCCAATCTTTCGCGAATCTTTGATCGTAACCGCACTTATAAAGCGTGATCCCGTGCTCTTTTCGGAGCTTATAAAACCAATCTGCGACGACTGTCAAATCTATGTCGTTTCCCTCGCATATCGTTATATATCCGGCCTTCGCCCATTCCTTGTATTTCGCGCCCGCGTTGTGATCGTCGTTATCGACTTCGAGCTTTGTCTGCGGGATGAAATATTGAGTGATAATAAACCGCTCTTTTTTGCCCGGTAAAATACAGAGCGCCTTTGCACAACAAAGGTCTGTTGTTTCCGCGAGGTCAACATGTCCGAGGCAAAAGCACCCGCGCAAATCTTCGAGGTTATATGTTGCGGAATAGGTGTAGTCCTCTATGTTCAGCCAGCTTTCGACCGCGTTCTGCTTCATGTTAAAATCTTTTGATAACACGAAAATCCGGTCTGCTTTGCTTTTCTTTGCGAGGTCGATTTGTTCCTCGAGATAGTCCCATTTTTTGATAACCCCGAGCGACGGATTCGACTTCATCCAGCTATTTTTATTCGTGAAGATTTCCGTTTCGGAATCCTGCGTATAGAGCCATGGAAGGTATCGCGATGCGCTCACGCTGTCATCTTCGCCCTTGATGATCGCACGGGCGAGCTTTAGCTCCTTATCGAGATAGCCGTCAACGACGAATCCCTCGGTTGTGATGATGATAAACTTCGGGTTGTCCTTCGTGCTCTGTGACTGTTCAATCGACTTTGCGATGTCGTTTGTCGCCATTTCGTGAGCTTCGTCGAGGATAGCCCAATCTATATTTCGGCCTTCTTTGTTGCGTGTCCGGTCGGATAGTTTGAATATTTTGGTATTCGTCGCTTTGTTCAAAATAAAGCGCTGATTTCGCTTTGTATCGAGGTCGTCGGGATCGTAAAGCTGGCGCATGGTATTCATGGCGTCATAGACGATTGAGGCTTGCGCGTCGTCGTTGGACGAACACACAATGTCGGAGCCTTCGTTGCCGACGATAAACTCCGCATTTCCCATAGCTGAACAGGTCTCGGATTTGGAGTTTTTTCTCCCAATCATAAGCAGAGCCTTCTTAAAACGGTCAATTTCGCGCCCCTCTTTCCACTCACGCGCCATCTTGAAAGAGTTCAAAGCCTCAATAAATGCCTTTTGCCAGAGCATTAAAACCATCGGTTTTCCGTAAAACGGCGACTTGGTGAGGCGGATGCAATTCTGCATAAAGTCCATGCGGAGAAGCGCTGCATCTGTGTTGTAAATATATTCGTCGTTTTCCCGTATATCTGTAACGAGATTGTCCAGCTCCATGCGGAGCTCTATCCCGGCGATGATCTCGCCAGCGTCAATCCGCTCTTTGTATTCAATCAGTGAGGAATTGTCCGCGTTCCACTTCGTCAAGTGTTGAGTTCCTTCCTTCCCTTCGCCCACGCCCTGAGCGGGCTTTCTACGCTCTTATCGTTTGCCGTATCTCCTGCAAGGCGCATGAGTAATTTAAGGCTATTGTTGTACTGTTGCAGGAGCTCTTTATAAAGTCGCGATGCTGGCGTTGCTTTCTGCTTTGCAGGATTCGCCGGGTTCGTGGAGATAAACGGGAGCTTCTTCACTTCGACAAGTTGATCCTCAACAAAAATGATTTCGTCAACAAGCCTTTCCGCCTCTGCTTCCGCTTCCGCTCCGCCGTGATCGCGAACGATCTTTAGGAGCTCCTCGCGCCGCGTCATCATGTCGTCGGCGCCTTCGCAAAGACGCCACAAATAGAAACCTCGTTCGGCTGACCGGACGGGAAATAAACATTCACATCACCGCCGAGGAAGATGCCACATGTCCCGACGATCTTCTTCGCGCCGTTATATTCGCAAATCGGGAAGGTCATGCGTGTTGCGGGACGATACCCGGTTTTCAAGGTGAAAATAGTCTGCCCGTTGGTGAGGCGGTTCCCCGGAATCCGGATGAAAAACTGAAATGTATCGGCGATATTTGCCATGTGAAACTCTATTGCAGAGCGCACAACGTCGTTGATGTTCTGCGTGTATTTCATCGAGTTGACGTTTGTCGTCTGAGAATAGTCGATATTATTCTTTGATTTGTCGGGATTCAGATTGTACGGCATGCCGTTTTCCTCCTTCATCTGCTATATGTCCAGCGCTAAAATGCGATTTCTTGCGGTTTGTTCCTTGTTTTTGCTCGATTTTTTCGATTTTTGGAAGGGCAAATTCTTGTTTCGGGGCTCCCAGCAAAAATTATGATCGGTGCGGGTCAGGCCGATGCCCTGCGC
>JAFWCT010000027.1 GCA_017534385.1 Selenomonadaceae bacterium | reverse complement strand
GGGCTGTATCGCAAACGCCCTCATGGAGAAAGAAGTCCCCGTATATATGACGAACTTCTATGTTTATAAAGCCGTTAAGCAAAATGGCGACAACGCGCCTGACGGTAATTCAATTGCTGATTCATGGTTCTTCATCAAGCCTGATTACAATCAAGCGGCAAGGAATATTGCTTGTCTCGCAAAATTACTAATTGAACAAAATGCCTCTCCTGATGTAATCTCTGAAAGTGCATTTGTTGTGCTTGCTCCAAGATCAAAGTTAGAAGAATGGGAGAAAGATGAAAATTCGCCGCAACAATTGATTAATGGTGCGTGGAAGACTATCAAAGAACAAAAGAGGGCTCGCAATGTGAACTGTGACTTTGACACAACATTTAAGTCGATGGTCGAAAATATTAAAGATAACTCCATTGCGCTCTCGTGGGACGATGTGATTGATGCCATCCAACCAATCGATACCAATTTGTTTTCTGGGTTCCCGATTTCGTATCTCAGAGATTTTTACAAAATCGCGTGTTCTGAAATCAACGTCAATAAGTGACCACTGTTTGACCGGTTGAGCATTTTCTGACCATCAGTAAGCCCCGAAATCGCAAGGTTTCGGGGCTTCTCATGCCTTGGCACGAGAATTGCTGTATTGACTGCGTATGAAAATTATGGATTACGCAAGAGAAGTACAATACGATTGCCGCGGCCGCAGAGTTGAGAAGATGCCGCTGGTTGAAATGAAGGACACGCTCGACAACGGGGGGCGAGTCACGTTGCTTATCCGCCATGCGGATCGTCCGCCGCTTGATCCGGGCGATCTCACCTTTGGCGCGAGCCTGTCGCTCACGGAAAACGGCTGGCGCTGGGCGCACAATTTTGGCTTGATGCTGGCGAACAATCTTCTGCCTAAGTCAGTCGCTTTCTACGCAAGCGAGACGTTTCGCACGTTACAGACTGCGTGTGCGATGGCAATGGGCCTTGATCTCGTCGGGACCGGCCAGTCAATTGAGCGCAAGGTGCGCCTTGCACCGTTTCTCGGTAGCGAGTCGCCGTTCTTCGGCTCAGTCGAAAAGCGCATGGAACTTGCCGCCGAGGGAAACTACCACGAGCGACTGAACGATTACTTCCGCACCGGGAAGCAGCGTGGATTCAAGCGCCTCCGTCGTGCCGCGAAAAAGATGGAGCGGCATCTGAACGCCCTGCATGACAAGGACTGGCCGCTCGTCGTGGCAGTCACCCACGACATCAACGTCGCGGCGTTCCTTGCGGCACGTGGCGTCGTGGAGTCTTTCACGGACGAGACGTGGCCGGACTATCTCGAAGCCGCCGCCATCATCAAGAAGGCGGAAGGAGAAGTAAAGTACATCTACTTCCGTTGGAATCAAGACATGGGTGCGATCAGTTTCTGAAAGGGAATTGTCATGGAAAGCCTGACTACATCGCCAACCGGCCAGAATTCCTTTGCACCATTGAAAGTGAACTATGCGCGCGTTCTGCCAATTGTGTTCCGATCCAACATCAAGGGGATTGCTTTGCGGGCCTTGAAATGGCTCTCGCTGGTGGTGCTGGTGTTCTCGCTTGTCTTGGGATTTCTAATTGCCT
>JAFWCT010000009.1 GCA_017534385.1 Selenomonadaceae bacterium | reverse complement strand
GCTCGAAGTCACGGAGGTCACGGACTTAAACGGTGACGGCGCGGCTGACTTGGCGGACGTCAAACTACTGCTGGAGAACAATCGCAACGTCGTGACGTATCTGGAGGGCAACGGAGACTTCCGCTCACCCGAATGCGTCGAAGCACTCAAGGAGGCTGATATTGTCGTAACCAACCCGCCCTTTAGCCTCTTCCGCGAATACGTCGCTCAACTCGTCGACTACGATAAAAAGTTCCTCATCATCGGTCCGATAAACGCAATCACTTACAAGGAAATCTTCCCGCTAATCAAAGAGAACAAGCTTTGGCTCGGCTATGGCTTTAACGGCGACCCGCAGTTTAGAACGCCAGACAATTACGAGGAACGCACTACGAGGTTTTGGATTGACGAACACGGGCAGAAGTGGCGGAGCTTCGGAAATATGCATTGGTTCACGAACATTGACATTAGCAAGCGGCATGAGAACATTACGTTATTCAAACGCTACGCTGAAGAGCCGGAGCTATTCCCGCGCTACGACAACTACGACGCAATCGAAGTCTCGAAGACTGCATTTATCCCCGTGGATTATTTCGGCGTGATGGGCGTGCCTATCACTTTCCTCGACAAGTATAACCCTGCACAGTTTGAAATCGTCGGCAAAATAGATACGGGCAAAATCGACGAGTACAATATCGCTAATCCCGTGATTAACGGCAAAATGAAATTCAAGCGGCTTGCAATTCAGAGGCGGCAATAAAAAAAATCCTCCGCTCAATCGGGTGGAGGATTTTAATTTAGATTTCAACGATAATGGGCAATATCATTGGTCGACGGCGCGTCCGCTCGAATAGGAATTGAGCTAAGGCGTCACGAATGGCAAGCTTAATAGTCATCCAGTCAAGGATTTGGTCTTCCTTACAGCGGCGCAAGACGTGAAACACGCGGCTACGAGCGTCGTCCATGAGATGTTCGGATTCGCGGACGTAGACGAAACCACGCGATACAATGTCTGGACCAGAAATGATTTTGCCAGCGGCGCGGTTGATAGTAACGACGACGATTAAGATACCGTCTTGGGAAAGTTGACGGCGGTCGCGCAGGACGATATTGCCCACGTCGCCGACGCCGAGTCCGTCAACCATGATCACGCCCGCATTGACATGCCCGGCAATCTTGCCACTGTCGCGGCTGACCTCAATAACTGAGCCGTTCTCGCCGACCAAAATATTTTCGCGGTTCATGCCCATTTCCTCAGCAAGTCTGGCGTGCGCGAACAGGTGATGAAGTTCGCCGTGCACAGGCATAAAGAACTTGGGCTTAACGAGGTTATGAATCAATCGGAGTTCATCGCGGGCGGCGTGCCCGGAAACGTGAATGCCTTCTTCGCGGCGGTGTACGACGTTTGCTCCGAGCCGCAGAAGGTTATCAACAGTTTTGGCTACGAGCTTTTCATTGCCGGGAATCGGAGTGGCGGAAATAATCACGGTGTCGCCTGGGATAACGTCAACTTGCCTATGGTCACTCATAGCCATACGAGTCAACGCACTCATCGGTTCGCCTTGACTGCCCGTCGTAATGATTACAATTTTATTCGCGGGATAATTCCTGATGTCCTCAATGTCAATGATAGTACCTTCGGGCGCGTGAAGATAGCCGAGTTCAATGGCAGTTTGGACGACATTAACCATACTGCGTCCGAGGATTGCCACGCGTCGACGATAACGAATCGCCGTATCGATTGCCTGCTGAATTCTATGTACGTTAGAAGAAAAGGTTGCGACAATGATTCTGCCTGGCGCGTTCATGAATTCGCGATTGAATGCCGCGCCAACCGTCCGTTCGCTGGGAGTGTGACCTTCCTTTTCCGCATTAGTCGAATCCGCCATTAATAAAAGCACGCCGCGTTGCCCCAAGTCAGCAAATCTTCTAAAGTCAGTCATCTTGCCGTCAATGGGCGTGTAATCAAGCTTGAAGTCGCCGGTATGAACAATCATGCCGACGGGCGTTTTAATCGACAATGCCACTGAGTCGGGGATTGAGTGATTGACGCGGATAAAACCAATACTAAAGCAACCGACCATGATGATTTCGCCGCTGGAGACTGCTCGCATGTTCTTGCACTCTACGCCGTCCTCTTTAAGACGCGCAGATACAATCCCTAGCGTAAGTCGCGTGCCATAGACGGGGACAGTTAGTTTCTTCAAGATATAAGGCAATGCACCAATGTGGTCTTCGTGTCCGTGTGTAAGGATAATTGCCTTGAGACAATTTTTATTCTCGATGACATAGGAAATATCCGGGATAACGAGGTCAATGCCGAGCATATCGTTTTCGGGGAACATAAGCCCCGCATCAATCATAATCATTTCGTCGCCGTAGCGGATTATCGTCATGTTCTTTCCGATTTCGCCAAGCCCGCCCAGCGGAATAATCTTTAGTTTGTTATCGCCTCGTTGGTCACTTCTCAAATAGAATCTCCTCCTTGTGTTAAAAATTTTTTCCGAACTCTCAACGCTTGCAGGCATTGTATCAAATCGTTAAGGGCAATGCAATTTTAATTTTGTTTATGATATAATAGCCGACGACAAAAATTTATAATCGGCTCACAAAGGAGAGCTTATGAGTAACTTTATTGAACTAGGAAAAAAGATTTACGACCTGAACAACCCGCGCGAGGCTCATCGGTTCGCAGTGTTCGTGGCAAGGTGTTTGCTACACCCTAAGCGCATGAGTCGCCTTGAAAAATTCTTCGGGCAGTCGGAGCTGATGACTAAGGTCGCAGAAGGTTATCCGTTCGTCTATGAACAGGCGACGCGAGCATTTTTTTATTATCGGTCGACATTCGAGGAGCGAGCGCGGCTTATTGAAGAGAACATGCAATTTTTATCGGCGCGAATGAATGATGACTTCATGCTAAAGCTTTACGGCGATAAAAAGATTGAACTTTGGCGAATGCCGCTTGATGAGACGCTCGGCGAGATGAATTTAGTCCTTTGCGCGGAATCTGGGCAACGTAAGGAAGGTTTAGCGGCGGTAATGTTCAATTTGCCCGGCGAAGTGCCCGTTTATCAAATCCTGTTCTGGATAGCCCGCAAGGACAAAGCTTGGGCGATGTGGATTGGGGCAATGCAAGGACCAAACGTTGACGACGCTAAAGAACTCGTCAAGCGCATAACCAAACGTTGCCACGCTTACAGAACGAAGAATTTAATCCTTTACGCCGCGCAGTCAGTTGCTCGGTCATTGGGCGTTAAGAAAATCTTCGCCGTGACGAATGAAGGCTATTACGCAAATAATCATGTGCGCCGCGATAGGAAGTTAAAGACTTCGTTTAGCGACTTTTGGGCGGAGGTTGGCGGAATTCCGACTGATGACGCGAGATTTTATGAATTGCCTTTGATTGAGACGCGCAAAACCGTCGAGGAGATTCCGTCCCATAAGCGGGCGCAATATCGGCGGCGATTTGCATTGCTTGATGAACTCGACGCGGCGATTGATAACACATTGCGGGGGTTTAGACGTGAAACTTGCGATATTTGAAAACATAATGACGCCCGGCGGTCACGAGGTCGAGTTCGATAGGATTTTGGTTGAGGAGTTCAAAGCTTTGGGGCATGAGGTTGAATTTTACGTGCCGCAGAACTTCCGCTTCCAATTCGACTATCAAACGCCGGTAAACAGGCTGAAAGGCGACGCCGTGACTTATACGAACTCTCGCGGGCTGAAAAAACTTTTGGCGGCGTTTCGGCGTGAATTCAATCGGCAACGTTGGTACAGGCAACTATTCGAGGCGCAGAAGAATTTTGACGTTTTGGTTGTCCCAACGTCGACTTATCGATACTTGCGGGCGTTGAATCACAGTGAGCTAAAGAAAATCTCTGTGCCGATGATTTTTATCTTACATGGCATTAATCCGACGGAGGCTCCGAAGTTTTTGGCGGCGGCGGATAAGCTCTCGACGAACAAGAACATCAAGCTAGTTGTGCTGACGTTCACGGATAATATCTTCGGCGAGCGGCGCGACAACGTCTACACGATATATCCGCCGACTTACACCGCCCGCGACCTAACCACTAGTCCCCAGTCCCTAGTCCCTAATCCCTACCTAACAATCGGTTTTTTTGGGCAATATCGGCGTGAAAAAAATCTGCGCGGGCTTTTGGACGTTTATCTTAAGGGCAAATACACGCGGCAGGTTAAATTACAAGTGCAAGGCTCTACAATGCACGTTGAGGACGCAAATGACTTCGAGGAAATCATAAAGCAGTATCACGGCGTCGAAGGTTTAAGCTTTTTGCACAAGGGATTAATCGGTGCGGAGTGGCAGCGGGCGATTATGAACGTCGACGCGCTTTTGATGCCGTATTCCGCGCTGCGTTATCGTTATCATTGGGGCGGAATGCTTTTTACGGCGATTGGCTTTGGGAAACCAGTTGTTGCAAGCGATGATATGAATCCTGAAGTGTTCAAACTCTATCGCGTAGGCGAACTTTTCAAAAGCGGCGACCTTAATGACCTTGCCCGCGTGCTTGAAAGTTTTATTAACGACTTCGATAAGAATTTTCCGACGTATGCAAAAGATTTGCGGTTGGCTGGCGAAGACTTTTCCCCCGTGAACTTTGCTCGGCGGCTTGAAAAGATTATGGAGGGCTTTTATGGCTAAGGTATCCGTGCTGATTCTGGCTAAGAACGAAGAACGATTTATCGGCGCGTGCATTAAGAGCGTCAAAGGCTTCGCGGACGAGGTAATTGTAATTGACGACTTCAGCACCGACTCTACGGCGAAAATTTCTGCTGAATTAGGAGCACGAGTGATTCAACGCGGGCTTAATGGTGATTGGGGCGGACAACAGACTTTTGCGATTCAGCAGGCGACTTGCGATTGGGTTTTCTTTATCGACGCTGACGAAAGAGCCACGCCCGCTTTGACTGATGAGATAAAAAAAGTCCTCGCCGTTGATGACAAGAAATTTGCCTGGCGAACAGCGCGATTGAGTTATTTTTGGGGTCAACCTCTCCGACATGGCGGCTGGTTCCCCGATTACGTCACAAGATTGTTCCCGACGGCAGGAAGTTACGTAACTGGCTTTGTTCATCCGCAAATTCATCACACGTGCACGGAAAAAGACTTCGCCGAGACCGCTTATCTAGTACATTATCCGTATCGCGATTGGAATCACTACTTCAACAAGCTGAATTTCTACACGACGCTTGCCGCTAAGAAGGCTCACGAGCAAGGAAAGTCGGCTAACGTGCTTGATATGATTGTTCACCCGATTTGGGCAAGTTTTCGCATGTATTTTCTACGCGGCGGCTTTTTAGACGGCATGATTGGCTTTGTGCTGGCTGGTTTCCATTATTTTTATACTATGGCGAAGTATGTTAAGCTTTATTACTACGGCAAAGAAAATATTCACGTGACGGAGGAGGCGGACAATGTTTAAAAATATTTTAGTCAATGCGCTGGTCAATCTCGGCGATGTAGTGCTTACGACTTCCGCACTTGCGCTTATCAAGAAAAATTTTCCGCAAACGCGAATCACAATTCTAGTAAAACCAGTCGTAAAGGACGCTGTGATTGATAATCCGGTTGTCGACGATGTAATTGTTCTCGATTACAAGGCTAAGGAGAATTCTATTGCAAAAATGCGCGGACTTATCAAAGAGATTCGCCGCCGCAAGTTTGATTTAGCAATTTCATTCGACAGGAAGCTTAGACCTGCGCTGATAACTTTTTTTGCAAGAATTCCGCGTCGAGTAGTCCCATCCAAGGTCTTCGACGACAACAAAAGTAGCGTGACTATGTTTTATACTGACGTTGTGGAGATTACGCACGACCTGAACAAAACTTTGCAAGCCGAGACGTATCAAGAGATTGTCCGCAAATTTTTTAAGATTGAGGGTCATTGCGAGCCAGTTTTCCCGAAAAAAAATTCTCCCGTCGCCGAAAAGCTTCTAAATCGACTTCCAAACGCTAAATTTAAAATCGCGCTGTGTGTTAAGGGAACTTTTCCGCTCAAGACGTGGAGTAAAGAATATTTCGCTGAAGTCGTCCGTGAGCTGAGGAAAGACTATGACGCGGCGTTTTTTATCGTCGGTGCACCCAATGATAGAGATTATGCCGAAGAAGTCATCAAAGAGATTGGCGGCGGCGTAGAAAACTTTTGCGGCGAGACCTCTTTAACAGACCTTGCCGAACTTTTTAGACGTGCGGACTTGTTTATCACGGTGGACACGGGAGCAACGCACATTGCCGCGACTACCGGCGTTAAAATGGTCACGATGTATGGTTGCACAAGCCCCGACCGTTGGCATCCGATTAATAAAAACGCCGTAGCCCTTACAAGCCGTGAAGATTGTTGTCCGTGCACGTTCAAAGCCGAGGAGTGTCCAACTTACCCTAAGCCCGCTTGCCTTGCTAATGTCGCACCCGCACAAGTTCTTGACGCCGCGAGAAAATTTTTAGGTGAATCGGAATGAATATTTGCTTACTGATAAAAGATTTTGCTGTTGGGAAAAAGTTTCTGCCTGACGGACGCCCGACTAAGAGCGGCGCGGAGATTCACGGCGAAAATCACGCCTTGCAACTGATAAAGCTCGGTCATCGTGTCACAATCATGACTAAGAAACGTTTCTGGTTCACGGCGGCGCGGGAAGACTTCAACAGCATTGATTTAGTCCGATTGCACCCGCCGCTACGTTGGCTGGAAATTTTTTTGCGCCTACTGACGACGCACAGAGACATTGACGCCTTTTACATAATCGGCACACCAAAATTTTCCGTGTGGGCGATTCTGTTCGCGAGGCTCTTCAATAAGCCGGTGACGTTGGCTTTGACTGGCAAGGCGGAGATATTCATCGCGGCGGACGGTTGGCGCAATAAAATCTTGGCGATGTGTAATCATTACGTTGCGACGACCAAAGAGATTCGCGACGGCTTCATTGAACGCGGCGGCATTCCTTCCGAAAAAATTTCAATCCTGCCGCACGGTATCGACACGAATAAATATCCGCAGTCGAATGAATCACGGCGGCGCGAGTTTAAACTTTCCCACGGCATTAATCCCGATTGCAAAGTTCTGTTATTCTGTGCACGGGTCGTTAAGGATAAGGGCGTTGACACTTTGCAGGACGTTTGGCGGCTTTTGCATAAAAAATTCCCAGGCGCATTGCTTTATGTCGTGGGCGGCGGGTTGAATCATCTGCTTGACGAATTGCGGACGCTTTCGGCTGAATTGGACGATTCAATTAAAGTTATCGGCGAAGTCGACGAGCCTCAGGAGTTTTATCAGCTGGCGGACGTGTATATTTTCCCGTCGCGTCATGAAGGTTTGCCGACTTCACTGCTTGAGGCGATGGCTAGCGGACTTCCGGCGGTCACGAGCGACATTGGCGGTTGCGAAGACGTGATTACAAACGACGTGAACGGCTACCGCGTTTATTCAGAGGATGCGACTGCCTTTGCAGAAAAAATTTCGTTGCTTTTCGACGATGACGAGCGCAGAAAACTTTTTGGCGAGCGGGCGGCTAAACTTATTCGCGAGACGTGCGACTTTAAGATTGTGATTCCCAAGCTTGCAGAGATTATCAAGGAACGGTGACGGCATGGACGATAAAAAATTTTTTGAGGCGGAGGCTTGCGGACTGTTTGAACTCGTAGGTGCGCAAGTCGACGCAGAAGAGATTCCCACAGCGGGCAATTCGTTCTTTGACAAAAGTTTTTTCGGAACGCGGGCTTTAATCCTTGCGCCTCACGCCGACGACGAGATTAACATTGCCGGCAACATGATTTTGACTTTGGCGGCGGCTAAGGCTGAAGTTTTCGTTGCCTACTCGACTAACGGCGACTTTGAACAATCAGCGGAGGTTCGTGCTCAAGAGGCAGTCGACGCTTTGAAGATTTTGGGCGTGCCTCGCGAACGAATCATCTTCCTCGGCTACGGCGACGGGCATAAGCTCACCGATAAGCCGACGCAATCGCCCGCCGGTCACGACGAGACTTATGCGGCGCAAGACTTCATTGACTACGCTAAGAAAACTTTCGGACGCCACAGCCCCTACACTCGGCAGAACTTCAAGCGCGATTTGAAAAGTCTTCTGCTTGAACTTCGTGCGAACATAATTTTTTGCGTCGACTTCGACAGCCACGCCGACCATCGCACGCTGTCGATTTTGTTTGAGGAGACGCTCGGCGAGATTTTATCCGAACGCACCGATTATCGCCCCGAAGTTTACAAGAAATTTGCTTATGCGACCGCCTTTACTGCCGCGCCCGACTTTTACGCGCCAAATCTCTTATCGACACGAAAACCCAAGCTCGGCGAGACTGATACTTACGACTTTGACTTAATCGACCGCGCCAATTACGTTTGGACAAGCCGTGTGCGCTTTCCAGTCTTGCACAGTCAACCGCTTTTGAAAGGCAATCCAATCGCTGAGGCAATCTTCGCGCACAAATCGCAACGCAACGAGTGGAACGCCTTACGAATCATCAACAGCGATGAAGTCTTCTTTGAACGGCGCACGGACAGTCAAACGTTCTGCGCGAAGGTTACAGCGACTTCAGGCGACGCCGCTAAGGTTCGTGACTTCAAGATTTTTGCCGACGATAATCTTTGGCAACCCATTGACACGCAGCGGAAGATTTTTTTCACGTGGGAAGAGCCGATTCAAGTTCAACGGATTGTGATTTACGGCAACGCACTCGACGACGCGCCCGCTAAGCTTTATTTGCGTTTGGAACTTGCCGACGCGCAAGCCGTCATTGACAAGGCGCGACTTTCTTTAGATAATATAAAAACTTTCAGCGCGGAGCTTCCCAATCGCGGGCGTCCGTTGGTCATTGATACGGAAAAACTTTTCGTGGCACGTGCGGAGCTTTCAATCGTCGACGCGGGCAAGGATTTCGGGCTTGCGGAGGTTGAATTCTTCGCCAATGCCGAGCCGCTTAGAAAAATCCCGCCGTTCATCAAGCTAACAATCGATGACAACTTCTTTTATCAATACGCCGTGCCCTATGAGGTCGATAAACTTTCAATCGGGCTGTATCGTTTCCATGTCGACGCGCCTGTTAGAGTCACGGCGACTGCTAGCGACGAAAATATTTTCTCGGAAGTCATCACGGACGACGAATGGATTTTGAACTTCGGCAAGGCGGAGGAAATTATCTTGACGGCTGAAGTTATTGGTTCGGACGTTTACGACAGGGCAATCATTCGACGCGTCGGAGACTTCGCGCAGATTCAGCTTAAGGTTTGGCAATGGCTCGACAAGCTAAGAGTTCATAAGATTAGGAAGGTCGACAGATGAGCAAGCTGACAATCAACGAGGAACTGTTTATCGGTTCGGGCGGACATCAGGCGACGTATATTCACCCGATTGACGCGACGAAGTGCATAAAGATTCCGCACAGCAAGGACGATGGCGACGTTCGCAAGGAAATGCGTTATCGTCGAATGTGCGCGGCTAAGTTGAAGCAGTCTCGGCTCGTCACGGAGTTTTTTGGGACTGTCGAAACTAATTTGGGGCTTGGATATGTCTTTGAACGCGTCCTCGACTACGACGGCAAGACAAGCCTCGACATGAAAAAATTTTTGCCAACGACTAAACCCGACGCGCAGACATTGCAGAGGATTTGGACTGTCTTGCTTAACTTTAAGTCGGACTTCCTGCGCGAGAGCATTGCAATCGTCGACACGGACATAGAAAATTTTATGGTGCAGGAACACGCGCCTGGAGCTTATCGCGTGCGAATCGTCGACAACATTGGAACGCCCGTCCTAATCCCGCTGGTGTATTGGTTCGACTTTGCGGCGGCGTGGAAGGCTAAGCGTTATTGGAATCGAATCGTTGAGTGGCTGGCAATCAATTACGCTGAAATAATTCCGTCAGAGCTTGTCGCTCAACTTAAGGAGGGCTGAATATGATAAAGAACATCTCAATCAACTCGGCAATGTATTACGTCGTGTTGCTTATGGCGTTGGCAGTGCCGCTGTCGACTGCCGCCGCAAGTATCGCCGTCGGATTGGGCACGCTTTTTATAATCGTCTGGTCTGTGCGCCATAAGTCCTTGCCGCCCTTCGACGCGAAGATTTTGGAAGTGCTAGCCGTCTACTTCGTCTTGCAATTCTTTATCGCGTTGATGTCTTGGGAGCCGATGATAAGTCTTCGTGAAGTCGTCGGCGAGGTTCATAGGTTCTTCCCGCTTATCTTCGCGCTGACCTTCATAAAGAAACGCGAGCAACTCTGCGGCGTCTTAATCACGTCAATGGTTGCCTTCCTAATCAATGACGTCGTGGGCATCTATCAATACTTCGTGCAGGGCGAGCCACGAGCTTATGGCTTGAATCACACGCCGACTTTCTTTGGTTCGTTCATGCTAATGCAAATTCCGTTGCTAATCTTCGTCGCACAACTTGAAGTCCTATCGCCGCTGTGGAGGAGGCTTGCAGTCTTCGTGGCGGGCTTGAGCTTGATTTGTCTTGTGCTGTCGATGACGCGAGGTTCATGGCTTGCGTTTATACTCGTCGTGATAGTTTTCGTCGTGCTTGAAAAGAGGTGGCGCGTCCTTACTGCAAAGATTTTCGCGGGGCTTGCGATAGCCTTCCTAATCGTCGCGCTGTTCTCTCCGAAGATTCAAGACCGACTGACGACCTTAACCAACGTGAAGTTCCAAAGCAATACCGAACGCGTCTTGATGTGGAAAGCGGCGAGTGAAATCTTCTACGACTATCCGATTTATGGCGTGGGGCAAAAGATGTTCTTCAAGGCGTACAACAGCTACTACATTACCCACGAGTCGCGGGAACGTTCGGATAGAGGTATGCGCGGACATACGCAACCACACAACAACCTTTTGCACAGAGCGAGCGAGGGAGGCTTAATCGGCTTAGCGGCATTCGTCGGGCTGTACGTTTACTTCTTCTGGAAATTCTTTACGCAGTTCAGGCGCGAGAGGCAGTTTGCATTCGGCGCGGGCATGACGGCACTATTAATCTTGGCGGGGCTTCAGCTTGAGGGCTTGACTGATACCAACATGAATCAGGTTCCAATCATGCGCGAGTTTTGGTTACTAGCAGGCACGTTGATTGCCGCAGAAAACATTCTTAAGCAGAGGTGATGTTCTTGACGATAGACGAAAAGATTTTTGAGGCTCCGGCGTATGAGGACTGGGTAGACGACGTTATCACCAACAAGAGACGTGCGGCGTTGAAAAAGTTTGCAGACAAGCTCGGCGTGAGGTTCAAGCACATAGACACGCTACACGTTGCCTTAACGCATAAATCCTACGCTAACGAGTTCGAGCCGCGAATCAAGTACAACGAGCGATTAGAATTCTTAGGCGATGCGGTCTTAGGCTTGGCGGCGGCAACGTATCTATTCGAGCACTTCACGCACCTTAAAGAAGGCGAGCTGACTAAGACGCGTTCGGGTGTCGTTCGGCAGTCGACGCTGACACGCATTGCCGAGGAGATTGGTTTGGACAAGTTGTTATTGCTCGGCCCGACAGAGTATCCTTTTGGGCGCGGACGTGATTCAAACCTTGAAGACGCAATGGAAGCTGTCATTGGAGCTATTTACCTTGACCAAGGCTGGGAAGTCGCCCGCGATTATGTCTTCCGCCAATTCAAGGACGAATTCGAGCGCGTCAAGGTCACGGGCATTCCCAAAGACTACAAGAGCAAGTTGCAGGAAGTCATTCAGAAGAACCCGCCGTTAAAGCTGAGGTATGCCGACCTTGGCAACAGCGGACCCGACCACATGAAGTCTTTCGAGTCAGCGGCGTTGATTGACGGCAAGATTTACGGGCGCGGCACAGGTCGCAGTAAAAAAGCCGCCGAACAGGAGGCGGCTAGGGAAGCTTTACAGAAACTCGGCGAGCTTGCTTGAATCGATTAATAATCTTCAAAGTCGGTAGCGATATGCTTGCCGATTATTTTTTTTATGCGGTCAATGGGGAAGGGTGCCTCGTACTCGTCGAAGTAACCAATCTCCACGATACGCGCCTGATTAACGTCGTTAAACTTGCCGACGGGCACATCTACCACGTCGCCGACGGCAAGCGTCTCATCGTCCGTTTGATAGGTGTAGTGCTTGTAACTGCCCTTGAACTGAACTTTGCAGAAGATGTACTTGCCTTGGGCGGAGACGACCTCAGCGGGCGGCGGAGAAAATATTTCCGCTGTCAGGTCGCTGGCTATGCCTTTAAGCTCTTCGATAAAGTTCGTCAGCCCCGGCAAAAAGTTTTCGTTGTAAGGTGTCGAGAAAGTTTCAACGGATTTATCATGCCGCACGAGTTCAAAGCTTGCCCGCGCAGGATAATCTATGTCCGCGTCTTGGACTTCGATACCGTCAAAGAGATTCTGCGCGGTGTCGAAGATTTTTTCTTCATCAACAAGGCGATAGGTGTGCACGGAAAATTTTTTATCAAGCGTCAAAGACTTCTGGCGACGGTCGAGCGTCAAGCGTTCCTCAAAATAATTCAGCGTGACCCGTTCAAGCTGACGACGATTGACGAACTCAAGCTCTGGTATCAGAACGTCCAACCAATCCAAGAACCGCTCAAAGTTTTCCGGATAAGCATTCGAGCCTCCGCCGCGATAAATCTTCTTGCCGTCCTTTATCGTCAGCTCCCATTGCATGCCGTCGAGAACTTCCGCCGAATAACTTTCCTGCCAATCAAAGACATTCAGCGCGTCAAACTCCTTAAGCCACGCCTCGTCGACTTCAACGGCAGAAGATTTCTTCTTGTCCACGTCAAGCAACCCATTGCGCAGAATTTCGTAGGAGACCTTGCCGCCTCTGATGACAACCTCAACCGTCTTGTAACCTTGCGTAGCGTTGCCGACCGTGAATTTAATTTGCTTAGCCATCATTCAATCTCCCACAAGAAGTCGACAGTATCGCTAGCCTTAATGTCTTCGGGTTGAAAGTCAAACGAGCTGTCTGAGGTCGCGTCATACTTTTGGCAAACAATCATCTCTTCGCGCACGTCGACTTCAGTCCACGAATAATTTATGCTAAGGAGCTTGCCGAGCTTGACGCCCGAAGCCTTGCAGAGAATCTTTGCTTTGCGTTGAGCGTCTTTGGCGGCGGACTTCAAAAGCTTGTCGGCGAAGGCGTCAACGTTCTTTATCGTGAACGCAATAGAAATCTTCGGCTGCGACAGGCTGGCGGCAATCGTATCGACTGCGGCATTGAGTTTATCGTTGCTCAGGTTGAAGGTCAGCTTTAAATCGTGACGACACTCGAAGCCGACGAAAACTTTTTGGTAACGCGTGGACTTGCCGTCTTTAGTCTCCTCGTTGTCGTAGACGGCTCGCACATCGAAGTTCGTCGTCTTGAGGTCGCTAGCTTTGAAGCCCGCCTCGACGATTGCCTCGCGGAGCATTTCAACTTGCTGACTGCCAATCCTCATCGCGGCGGAGTATTCTTTGTTCTGCGCCGTCAACGTCAGCGACAATACAACTTGGTCGGGAGCCTGCGTGGCGTGCCCAATGCCTTTGATATGAATCGTGCGCTTCTCTTCCATTAGACTTACCTCCTTTGAGTTCTCGCGCTAAGAGTTCAACAAAAAAACTTTCTGCCCTGCTTTGACATGATATAAAAATTATCTTACACTTGCGGGCAGATTTTATTAAAGGTCGTGATTGAAATGCTTCGAGCACTAGCGGCGATTTGGCTGATATGGGGCTTAAATTGGGTCGTCATGAAGACAGCGAACACATTCTTTCCGCCGATACTGTTCGTGGCGTGGCGATTCGGGTCGGGCGCGTTGATATTGTTGGCTGTCGCTTACTGGAAGAAGATTCCCTTGCCCGATAAAAAGTTTCTGCCGTGGATATTCTTGACGGGTCTGCTAATGATTGTCCTTAACAACATCGCCGCGCAGGTTGGCATGAAGACGATTAGCGCAGGCATGGCGGCGGTCTTGAACTACACGGCACCACTTTGGACGGCAATCCTTGCGCACTTCACGCTGAACGAACGCTTGACGCGTCTTAAGTGCTTCGGGATTTTCTTGGCGATTGTCGGCTTGTATGTGCTAATGGGCTTGCAAGGCGTCGACGACCTCGGCGCGGCATTTATCATCATCGTGGGCGCAATGGTCATGGCGTTTGCTAATATCATCGTCAAGCTACGCTTAAGCAAATGCGATATGGTTCAGCTTACGACGTGGCAAATGGTCTGCGGGGCAATCGTCTTGATTGTTTATACGTCACTTGTCCCGCAAGGCGAAATTCATTGGTGTTTACCTGCTGTGCTATGCGTCATCTATAACGGCTTACTTGCCTCGGCATTAGCGTTCTTCCTCTGGAACTACGTTTTGACGCACATTGAAGCAAGTACTGCCTCGATAGCAACGTTGGTTGCGCCGGTCGTGGGTGTATTGGGCGGCGTCTTCATCTTAGGCGAGCCGTTCACAGCTTACATCGTCTTAGGCATGGTGTTAATCTTCGCGGGCATTTTGATTACGGTTAGGAAGGGAGCTAAGAAACTTTGACATTGACTGAAGAGATAAACAAGCGGCGGACGTTCGCAATCATATCGCACCCTGACGCGGGTAAGACGACGCTTACTGAAAAACTTTTGCTCTATGGAGGCGCGATTCACCTTGCTGGCTCGATTAAGTCTCGCAAGACTCAACGCCACGCCGTCAGCGATTGGATGGAGATTGAAAAGCAACGCGGTATCTCCGTGACGAGTTCCGTCCTGCAGTTCGACTACGCGGGCTACAGAATCAATATCCTCGACACGCCGGGGCATCAAGACTTTTCCGAAGACACTTACCGGACGCTTATGGCAGTCGATAGCGCGGTTATGATTCTGGACGCGGCTAAAGGTGTGGAGGCTCAGACGAAGAAGCTGTTCAAGGTTTGCCGCGAACGACGCATCCCGATATTCACGTTCATCAATAAGCTAGACCGCTACGGCAAAGTACCGCTTGACCTGCTTGACGAGATAGAAAAGGTTCTCGGCATTCCGACTTACCCGATGAACTTTCCGATTGGCACCGACGGAAAATATCTTGGAGTCTTCGATAGGCAACGCAATCAGATTGAACTGTTCGCCGAGGATACCACGCACGGTCAACGGGAGAGAGCCTCCGAAGTCTTCGCGGCGGACGATATGGAAGTTATCAGGCGCATTGGGCAAGAGAACTTCGACGCCCTGCAAGATGACTTAATGCTCCTCGATGAGGCGGGCGAAGTCTTCGACAAAGCAAAGGTCGACGCGGGCGAACTCACTCCGACGTTCTTTGGTTCGGCGATGACTAACTTTGGCGTACAAAACTTTTTGGAGGAGTACTTGAGGCTTGCGCCGCCACCTGCGCCCCGTTTGTCGAGTGACGGAATCATTGAGCCTGATGACGATAAGTTCTCAGCGTTCGTCTTCAAGATACAAGCCAACATGAATCCCGCGCATCGAGACCGCTTGGCGTTCATAAGGATTTGTTCGGGCAAGTTTGAACGCAATATGCAAGTCTGGCACGCGGCAACCGATAAGCTAGTTAAGCTTGCCCAGCCGCAACAATTCCTCGCGCAGGACAGACAGATTATCGACGAAGCTTTTCCTGGTGACATCGTTGGCCTATTCGACCCCGGCATTTTTGGTATCGGAGACACCTTGACTGACGCCGCCCATAAATTTAAGTTCGAGGACTTCCCGACGTTCCCGCCGGAAAAGTTTGCTCGCGTGCAAGCTAAGGACACCATGAAGCGCAAGCAGTTTGCAAAGGGTATCGACCAACTCACGCAGGAAGGCGCGATTCAGCTGTTCAATCAAGTCGGCGTGGGCACGGAGTCTTACGTCGTCGGCACAGTCGGTACCTTGCAATTTGAAGTCCTGCAGTATCGCCTGAAGTCAGAATACGGCGTGGACGTTCTGTTGACTATGTTGCCGTTTGAAGTGGCGCGTTGGCTGAGGTTCTCTGATGGAGCAAAGGTCACGCCTGCAAGCTTGCGCGGAGCCGATAGAGGAATGTTCGTGCTTGACCGCAGTGAAAATCCGGTGTTGCTCGTCGAAAACGAATGGTCGTTGGGTTGGATAGGCGACAACAATCCAAAACTTGAGATGAACGCCACGCCCTTTGAAGGCTTGCAATATTAATCGGCGTGTGATAGCTTAATGCATACAAAGGAGGACTGTTAATGGAACAACAGATAAAAGACCTGCGCTTGCGTGCGGGCGAGGCGA
Source organism: Selenomonadaceae bacterium (assembly GCA_017534385.1). Taxonomy (GTDB): domain Bacteria; phylum Bacillota; class Negativicutes; order Selenomonadales; family Selenomonadaceae; genus Quinella. The sequence continues at coordinate 2,024 of JAFWCT010000009.1, read as the reverse complement.
TTAAAAGTTCAGCGACGCTAAAGGAACTCGACGACGTGCGCGTAAAGTTCTTGGGCAAGAAGGGCGAACTCACCGGCTTACTGCGCGGCATGAGTCAGCTTACGCCTGAGGAACGTCCGATAGTCGGGCAACTGGTCAACAATGCGCGAGCCGAGATTGAACAGCTTATCACGCAGAAGAATTCCGAGCTTAAGGCGGCGGAGCTTCAAGCTAAGTTGTCGTCGGAACGGATTGACGTGACGTTACCAGGGCGGCGCGTCCACGACGGACATTTGCACCCGTTGACGTTGACGCTTAACCGCGTGAAAGAAATCTTCGTGAGCATGGGCTACAGCGTCGAGGAAGGTCCCGAAGTCGAGACTGACTATTACAACTTCGAGGCGTTGAACTTGCCCAAAGATCACCCCGCTCGCGACATGCAGGATTCGTTCTATATCACCGAAGAAATTTTGCTCCGGACGCAGACTTCACCGGTGCAGGCGCGGACTATGGAACGCCATAAGGATAACGAGCCGATAAGAATGATTGCGCCTGGCAGAGTGTATCGCCGCGATGATTATGACGCGTCGCACTCGCCGATGTTCACGCAGGTTGAAGGGCTTGTCATTGATAAGGGAATAAGCTTTGCGGACTTGAAAGGCACGCTTGAGGACTTCAGCAAGAAAATCTTTGGCGAACGGACTAAGATTAGGTTGCGTCCGAGTTTCTTCCCGTTCACGGAGCCTAGCGCGGAAGTCGACGTATCGTGCGTGATGTGTCATGGCGCAGGTTGCAAAGTTTGTCAAGGAACGGGCTGGCTTGAGATATTGGGCGCGGGCATGGTTCACCCCGACGTTTTGAAGATGAGCGGCTACGATCCCGACGAGGTAAGCGGCTTTGCGTTCGGCATGGGCATTGAACGGATTGCCATGCTGACTTATGGGCTTGACGATATGCGCTTGCTTTACGATAACGACGTTAGATTTCTTAAGCAATTTTGAGGCGGTGATATTGTGCAGGTTTCAACCAAATGGCTGAAGGATTACATTGACATAGACTTGACGGCGGACGAGTTAGCGGAGAAATTCACGCTGGCGGGCATTCCAGTCGAAAACGTGATTCACGCGGGCGAAGGTCTCGAAAAGGTCGTGACGGGTCGGATTGAAGAGCTTAAGGCTCACCCTGACAGCGACCACCTGTTGATTTGCCAAATGAACGTCGGCGCGGAAAATCTTTTGCAGATAATCACGGGCGCAAGCAACGTCGCGGAGGGACAAGTCGTTCCCGTCGCTTTAGTCGGAGCTAATCTTCCTTGCGGCAAAAAAATTTCTAAAGGCAAGATGCGTGGCGTGGCGTCGAATGGTATGCTTTGTTCGGCGGACGAATTAAATATTGAGGGCGATTCAAGCGGCATTTACATTTTGCCTGACGATACGCCCGTAGGAGTGCCCGCCGCTGAGGTTTTAGGGCTTGACGATGACATTTTGGAATTTGAACTGACTGCTAATCGCGGCGACTGCTTCAGCGTGATTGGTCTGGTTCGTGAGTTGGCTGTCCTTACTAAAAAGACTCCGCGCTTCCCTGAAGTCAAAGTCGACGAGAACGACGAACGCGAGACTTCAAAGCTCGTTAAGATTGGTATCGACGCGCCGGACTTGTGCTCAAGATTCTCTGCGCGGGTGCTGACTAATGTTAAGCTTGCGCCGTCGCCCGATTGGATGGTTAAGCGTCTTGAGGGCGCGGGCATGAGGGCGATTAATAACGTCGTCGACGTGACAAACTTTGTAATGCTGGAGATGGGGCAACCTCTTCACGCTTACGACTTCGATAAGGTTGCGTGGCATCAACTGACGGCTAGGCGGGCTGTCGAGGGCGAACCTCTTCACACGCTAGACGACACCAACAGACTTGCTAAGGGCGGCGAACTCGTCATTGCCGACGCTGAGAAGGCGGCAGGCTTAGCGGGGATTATGGGCGGCTTTGAATCCGAAATAACCGAGGCGACTAAAACTGTTATCCTTGAGGCGGCGTGCTTTAATTCTGCG
>JAFWCT010000004.1 GCA_017534385.1 Selenomonadaceae bacterium | reverse complement strand
GGGGAATTTAAAGCATTTTCCACAACGAACATTTATAGTTACGCCGCGTGAGATGTTGAACATTATTGAGCTTGAAGAATAAATTTTTGTGGGGCAATTAGTGGGGCATTAGCAGAAAAAATGGGCGGAATTCTTGGAAAGCACGCGACGGAAAAATTGATTCAGTCCTTTAAAATCAAGACTTAACGTGACTTATGGAAGGCTAAAATTCAAGCTTTAAGCCTTCTAAGCCGTGGGTCGCGTGTTCGAGTCACGCCGGGCGCGCCATATGAAATCAACAAAGTCTCGACTTCGGTCGGGGCTTTTTCCGTTTTGTGGGGCATTAACAGAAAAAATCTATGGAAAGGATAGGGGCTGTTGAATAATTAAAGAAGCCAAATAAGAATGCCATGTATAAAAGAAAGAAATCTTACAGCGAGCTTGTTGTAACGAGTGGCGATTCTCCTATGACGTTTCAATTCCACAAGAGGACGTTCCTTGTACTGTTCTTTATCAAAATATCAACTTTGCGATTGCGCCTTGAGCAATTATTTGTTCTCGAAACTTGTCGAAATCATAAGCGGTATCCGCCATTATTTACCTTAACAGGATTGCCAAGCCCGTCGGTTACTGCATGTAGAAACATTTATATACAGCGTTCCACTCCCCATATCACCTCGACGTTATTATACTCAAATATTTCTCCTATTTAAACTCGTTCAACACTCCCTAGACAGAAATACTTGGCACCTATGCCGCCGACCTCTTCCTCACAGATAAAGAGGAGCCAAGGCTTAACCTGCGCGGCCTGGAAGATTTTGCATAAAACAAAGACACAGGCGTATCGAGCACCTGTGCCTTATTCATCGATAATACTGAGCGGCAGGAGAAGTAATTCTTTCATTTAAGCAACTTAGTATCGTTGCCGCCGCGAAGCATAGCATTATTTGCAAAGGTCGGCGAAATGTATTGCCCCGCGTTGTTCATGGTGTTTTCGGTGATTTGTCGCACGCTGTCCATCATCTTGGAAAAATCTTCGTCGATTGTCCGCATAAATCTATCCGAGGTTTCGATAATGTTGTTGAGCTGTTTCTCGACGGCGTTTTCCATAATCGAGCGCGCACGACTTTCTTCAGGAAATTTCGTGTAAATCTTTTCAAGCTGAGCCGCCGCCTTGTCCATTGCCGCGTCTTGCAAAGCCGAGTACTGCCGCTGTTTATCCTCAACCAAAGCAGTGGCGCGTTCGCGAAGTTCGATGTTCATCATGCCCAGACTTTTGCCGATTGAAATTGTGCACTCCGCCATAGTCTTTTGATAATCAGCGATGGTCTGTGCAACTAAAGAGCCGCGCTCAATTTCCTTGCGGGCAATCATGTCGTCGAGTTCGGCGTTAACTCTTTGGCGTTCCAAGTCTAAGCTTTGCATGAACTTTGCCTCTTCCTGCCGAAGTTTTTGGTCGTGAGCCGCGTTCTTGCGTTGCTGATAAAAATCCAGCTGACGCCCGACGATTTCAATCGGCAATTCGATAATCGAGCCGCCGACGAACTTTAAAATTTTCATCAAACTCATAAACGTTTTGCCTCCTCAATTTCCTTGTCGAGTAACTTTGCCTCGCGCATGAACGACATTTGCAACTGGTCAAGCTGCGCCGTCCATTTTTGATTCGTGTCGATTAGCACGCCGAGCGATTCTATTTCCGCGTTAAAAAAGAATGCGTCCGCTGACTTGTAGCCCCAAGCCTCCACGAACCTTTGATACCAGCGCAGAAAAATTTTCAAAACCTCGCGGCGCGTGGCAAGTTCAATGTCCTTGTTCTCGAAAAGCGTTTTGCACTTCAACCAATGCATCTCCAGCCATTTGAGTTCGTAGCGTTTCTTGTACAGTTCACGAACGTTGTTGTTTTTGTCCTCGTACAGGAAGCGGAAGAGGTCGGGGTTGCCGTTCAAAACATCTTCGACGAGCTTGCGCCGACATTCTCTTGTTATCTCGATAAAGTTCACGAGCGCGAAAATTTCTCTGGTCTCGTTCATAAGACGCCGCCCCCAGAAATTTTTTCGCGAAGAGCCGCGTTGAACTCCTCAACCTTCTTTGTCGTAAGTATGCCGATAAAATGCCCGCTCATGTCGAAGCTTTTATTTATATGCTCTTCCAAATGCTTGAGCCACTCGCGGCGCACGTCATCGGCAATCGGCTCTGCCTCAAGCTTTTTTATAATCGCCGGCAAGTCGTTCGCGTAAAAGTTTTTGACTTCCTTAGTGTGCGTCGTTTGCAGGTCGTTGATAAACTCTATCTCGTGCCGATAACTTTTCACGAGCCGCATATAATGTTCCTCGTAGTCGAAAAGCATTTGTGCCGTCGAATCAGAATGCGCAGTCGAGTTCCTGCGAAATTTATCGAAAGCACTGCCTCTATTATCCATCGGTCTCCTCCGCTATCAAATAGATAAGTTTAGTTTTCTTGCGCGACTTCAAGCGGTCTTTAATGGATTCCACTGTCCCGTTACCGACTACCTTCACTTGATAATTTCGATAGGCGTCGCTGAAAGTCTTACCAAAATACTTTTGCTTAATGTCTGCGCACAAGTCGTCAATACTCAACTCATCGTGAAGAATATTATTGCTAAGATTATGACTACTGCCGCGCATATTAATGGTATAACGTTCCCTTTCTCCTGCGAATGTGGCTTCGAGCTTTGAGTACGTCGGGCTTGAAGGGATTCTGTAGGCGTCTTGTTGAATTTGTCTTGGGGCGTAGTCGACGGTTGTTGCGAAGTTTTTTTTTGCTCTTCAAGACGATTAATCACGCTTGGCAGGGCGGTGATAATTTCGTACTTACCGTCCTCGAAAATTTTCGCGGAGTCGACGTTGGAGCAAAAATCTTTGCGCTGTGCTAAGCATTGCTCGAATAATTCAATATCGGCGCGTTCATTGGACGGATAATATTTTTTGTCGAAAGCCTTTTTGCTGACGCTTTTGGTCGCGCACTCTTCGTCATAGCCAGGGAATTGGGTTTCGGGAGCCTCAAATGCCCACTGCGGCGCGAAATATTTTTCAAACATCTGCCAAAGTTTAGAGGCACTCACGTCGGGCGTGCCGTCATCTTTGAACGCGTAGCCGAGAAAAACTTTAATCTCACGGCCGCGCTCGTCGCAGAAATATTTTTTTGCGGCATCGCATTCTTCGGCGGAGAGGAATTTTTCGGCGAACATCTTAAAGTTGCAGGCGATACCCGCGATACAAATTTTGCCGTCATTGGCGACAACGCGGCGCATGCCGTTCAAAATGTCAATATCGCGCGTCGAAGGCAAAATCTTGCTCATCGCCCAATCGACGTTCAAATCAGCGGGGCGCACGGCGAAATTGGAATTAAAGTCGCTTTTAAGCGTCCTGCTGTGAATAAGTGGAGCAATTTTCATCGGCTGTAAGCCTCCTTAAAAATAATTCGCGACACTCTGCACGTCGCTCCAATATCTGCTACGCCCATGTGCGTCCTGCCACGCGCCGTTTACAAAAAGCATATCGACGGCTTCAAGTTCGCGATTGATGCGTTGTGCACTCTTCTTGAAGTAGCCTGCGATTTCCCGAATATCCTTAATGTGTTGCTCTATCTCGTGAATGTTCTGCTCAAACTCGTGAATGCCTTCCTGCAACTGGTCAGGGTCATATCCTCCGAAAAGCCAGCGAGTTATCCCCCAACGATCATCTTCAATGCGTTTTTGGTTACGCGCCCATTCAAGCTCTTTTTGATTGTTTTTCTTCCATTGTTGACTTTCTTCAATCATTTCCTTGCCGCGCCAGAGCATACGAATCAGCGCGAAATTAACGCCCAGCAAAATCGGCAGACTGATGTTAATCGGGTCGAGGTCGCCTGAATAGCTGTCGTCCATTAGCGTATCGCCGAGTGAAACGGGAATCACCGCGATGAAATTGTCGTTGCTTTTGAAGAGACTGCCAAAAACTTTTTCATGCTGGACAATTTCTTTAATCTCGTCGGCGTCAGTATCGTTCATGCACATGTCGTATTTCGTGACGATTATGACAATCGGCGGAAAACCTTTGACTTCTTTTTTCAGCTCGGTGAGGTACGGATTGATGTTACGGCTACATTTGGTCGCGACTTTGCGGATTTTGGCTCTGGTGTCATTGCCGACGAGATTTTCGCCGTCGATGCAGATAAACAGCGTATCGGAATAAATTATGGATTCTTTGACTGCATTGTAATCATCTCTGCTGGAGAGCTTTCTTCTTTCCCTGACATCAAGCCAACCGCCAGGATAATCAACCCACTCGAAATCTACAATGCCCTCGTAATCGTACGCCAGCATGAAGTTGTACTTTTGCGATTGGTCTGTGGGGTCGGGAAATCTGCTTTGCCCGCGTGATTTGTCTTTGAGCCGCTCGTAACGCTCAGCAAGCTTAGCGTCGTCCTCCTCATTCGTGGCAACGACTGTATATCCTGCCTCGCCCATGCTCATTTCGTAATACATGCCGAGCAGGTAGCAAGTTTTGCCGGAGCCAGTCTCGCCCAAAATTGTAAATCTTCTTTCTTGGTTTTCTTCTGACATATTATCATTCTCCTTTGAAATATTTGCACGTGTACTGCCGCCGCCTTGAGGTTTTATTGCGTAATTTTGTCCGCCGAGCTGAAAAGTTATGTCGCCGAAGTCCTCATCGTTCTTGACGGTGAACATCACGATTTTATTAACGTTGAAGTACGCCAAAATTTGATTGGTACTTATCTGCTGACTATCTTCGACACACTCCTCATAGAAACCGGAATCGCCGACTTGAATAAAAAGCTCAATGCCGTCGTTCGATACGATTTCCATTGCGTTACGGTAAACTTGGAGCACGCGTCCGCTGAAAGGTGCAATGATTCTGCCATTCGTGTTGATAACGGCAACACCGCGCCCCATTGAGCCGTTTACAAAAGAAGTTTCGCCGCAATCTTTCAGCGACATGAACTGCCCTCTTTCAACGGGAGCATTTAGCATGATATTGCGCATTACCTGTGAATCATTTCTATTAGTCGAAGCGACTTCACCGCCAGCTAAGGAAGGCTTGAGCTTGATGAATTCTTCGGTGACTTCGTCGACAAAGCCCGTGCCGCAGATAATCTGATACTGCTGAGCCGCGAAGAACTGACCTTTAACGCCGTCAATGTTCTCAACGTTCATCTCTTGAATCTTGGACTTGTCGTTGACTTTTAAGCGCAAACGCGTGGCGCATGATTCAGCCCTGAGGACGTTATCAGAACCGCCAACGTATTTCATGATAAGTTTTGCTACGCGCTTTGCATCGGGCAAGCTGTTGTATTGCGGGCGGGGCACTTCTTCAGCGGTAGCCTTCGACGTGATTAATTGACCTTCAAGCTCAAACGTAATGTCGCCGAAGTCCGCTTGATTGGTGACGACAACTGGTGTTGTGGTGTCATGACCGGCTTTCCTAATCGTATCGGGATTGAATTTAATAAGGAGCTGACCACGCCTGACAACTTCGCCTGGTTCAACGCAAGCCTCAAAACCTTCGCCGTTCATCTTAACCGTATCCATGCCGATATGAATCAGCAGTTCTATTCCGTCGTTCGATTTGAGACCGATAGCGTGACCCGTCGGGAAGAGGACAGTTACTTCACCATCAAACGGTGAGAAGACAGCTCCCCTAGGATTTTTAATTGCTACGCCGCGCCCCATTGCTCCGCTTGAAAAGACAGGGTCGGAGCATTCGTTAAGCGGTATTAATGTTCCGCGCATCGGACCGAATATCTTTATATTCCTTGCCATGAAAATTTCCTCCGTTACTTGAGACGCTTCTTAAGCTCGTGCTTGATGATTCTCTTGCCGGCCTCGCGCACGGGCTTTGATGTCACAAGCTGTGCAGTCTTCTTTGCGCCGAGGTTTTTAAACGCCGCCTTCAAGACTGCGCCGACGATTGAACTAACGATAGACATTACAATCAACCTCCTGTAAGGCGCGGGCGATTTGTATTGCCCAGCTCCTCGAAACTTATTTCCGGCACGACGCCGAGCGGTTCGATATACGAGCGGAAAAGTTGTTGGATATTCGCGTTGCTCTGAAGCAGGATACCTTTGGCGATGTAGTCCTGCTTGACGCGCTCAACGTCCAGTGCAACTTCGCGATTGAGTTTCTCGACTTCAATGCCCTTAGCGAAAATGCCTCCGTCCTTATCGACGAACTCAAACGAATCTGTATGCGGGTAAATGTCAAGGATTTGGCTGTTCGGGAAAGTTATACGCAGATGATTACCGTTGTGAAAGCCGCAGGCGATTTGAACCTTATCGAGGTCGCAACCGCAGACGAGTGTCCCCGAATAGCGGAGATTAAAGTTTATCGACGTGCCGGGGATTTCGCGCCCAAAAACTTTCCGTGCGTCTTTGAACGGGAACTTTGATATAAAGTCCATGCGAATGGTCGATAAGTGCTTGACGTGCTGAACCTTAGTTAGTATCAGCGAGCGGATATTTTGCAGGCGATTGAGTTCCTCTTCTTCCCGCGCAGATTTCCTCCGCATTAGCAAAAAGACTATGACGCCCGCAAGTATCGCTACGAACAGCATGACTGATAGCACTGCGCCTGACGAGGCTAAGAACGCGTTCATTTAACTCCCTCCTCGAAAAAGATTACCGCTTCCAAGCACTGCAAATACTTCGGGCAGGTTTCCTCCGCCAAGAGTACGCACGCTGGCACCTGCAACGCCTCCGCAATATTCATTATCGCTGTACAGGTTACGCCCTTGTGCAAGCGAGCGCATTCGATTTGGCTGATATAACCTGCGCTCACGTTCGCCCTTTCCGCGAGTTTCGCCTGAGATAACTGTCTCAGCACGCGGAACTTGTAGATGTTCCTGCCTATTATTTTATACAGGCGTTCTTCGAGCGGCTCCAGTTTTTTGTGACGAATCCTTGCATAATCCGTGTTGTAACCGTAAGGAGATTTCGTCTTGAGCTTACTGATAAAAAATTTTTCCCAGTGATTGAGTTCTTCGCGCGTCGCACAGCTTCTGATGACACCACAACGGAAATTCTCAATACCGTCTTGGCAAATACTTCTACCAATCGCGCTTTTGGAGTACGCGTGCTGATTGAAGCGTACTTCGAGCGGCTGAGTAGTCTGCCCGACGTACTTCTTGCCGTTCTTCATGTTTTGAATAAGATAGACCACTCCGAACACTTCCATAAATGCTTCCACCTTTCATTTGACAGCAAGGCGCAAGCGTTGTAGAATCTGCTATGGAAAAAGCTCTGCGCCATGCTAGGATTAACTGGCAAGTCAATCTTAGCACGCAGGGCTTTTTCTTGTCAAATAACAGTTCAATAGATTTTAGCAAAGCGAGTTTGGGCTTTGGTGTCCTGCGAGGACAATGGCAAAAAAAATAGCGGCTTAGCCGCCGTAAAACTTTCTATCTGTTCAATCTCTAAGCTTGCAAGTAATCTTCGCGATAACGCCGCCCACAACCTTGAATTCAATCTTCTTGGTGCCGTCGGTGCTGTAGTATTCGTACTCGTCGCCGTCGTAGTCGTGGTCGACTTTATCTGCACTGCCGAACGTCGAGTTAAGAGCTGTCGCCGCAAGCCCTACGCGCACACCGTCGGGAGTCGCGATTGATTCACTGCGCGTCGAAACTTTTTCTACCCTGCCGTGTTCGACTTCAACTTGGAAAGTCTGATAAGTCCAATCGTCTCCGTCACGATAAGTCGGCTGTCCGAAGGCGTTAAGCAAATCTTGTTCACTCATGCCCGGATAAATACTGCCAAGCGCAATCTTGCCACCGTCAACCGCCGCTAAGCACATTGACGCGCTTAACAACATCACGCCGCAGATAAGAGCCGCAATAGTCTTCTTCATAACAAAATCACCTTACTTGTTGAACCGTTTAACGAAAACATCTTCCGTTTCGGGGTAGCCGAAGTAGAAACCTTGAATAATATCCGCGTCGCACACATCGCGCAGGAAGATAAACGTCGCCTCGTCCTCAACGCCCTCGATAACAACTTCCATGTGATTGGCGTGGCACATCGCGATAACGTACTTGATGATATTGCGGTCGTATTCGCTGTTCAAAACGTCCATGACAAACATACGGTCAATCTTGACTTGGTTGCAGTGGAAATTCTTCATAAATGCGAGGTTAGCGTAGCCCATGCCGAAATCGTCCATTGAAATCTTTATGCCTAGCTCATGGAAGGCGTTAAACTGCTTGTTGACGAAATCCCAATCGTAAACCTTATTGCTTTCCGTCAACTCGAAGACCAGCGTGCTCGGATTGATTTGGTAGCGGTCGATGCAGTCCTTTACGAAGTCATAGAACAGTTGCTCCTCCAGCTGATAAAGGGAAATGTTCACGCTGACTTCAAAGCTCGGCATGAACTCCTGCCAACGCTTAGCAGTCTTGACGGCGTTTTCAATAATCCAATGCCCGACGGGGATAATCATGCGCGAACGTTCAAGCAATGGGATAAACTGCATGGGCGCGACTACAGAGCCGTCCTTATCGTACCAGCGCAGGAGAGCTTCCGCGCCGAAGAGCTTACCGGTCTTAGCGTCTATCTGCGGTTGATAGCAAAGGAAGAAGTCTTCGCAGCCGCGGGCGATTGAGTTCTGCATAAGGTTTTGCATGCCAATATCATAACGCCAACGCTCATAGTAAGCGGCGTCGAAGAAGGCGACTTGGTCTTTACCCTTTTGCCTAGCGAACTCCAGCGCGACTTCAGCATAGCGCGTCAGGTTAATCACGTCGCTTGCGTCATCGGGATAGAACGCCGCGCCTGCCGACGCCGTGCAGAAGATTGTATCCTCAATGTTGCGAATCTCGCGCATGCACAGCTGAATGCTTGAGTAGATAATCTCAATCTCTTCGGGATAGACGTCCGAGACGTAAAAGGCGAACATGTCGTTATCGAGCTTGTAAAGGCGGATGTCCGGCGGCAAGATATTCATGATGTCCTGCGCCAGTTGCTTTAAGGCGTTGTCGCCGAATTCATAGCCGTAAGTCTCGGTGATAAGTTGGAAGTTATCCAGCCCGACGAAGATAACTGCGCCGCGTGCATCGGGCGAGCTGTTAAGCTCTTTCATCAAGTCGACGTAGAAGGCGTTGCGATTTAAAAGACCCGTGACGTAATCGGCTTTCAACTTCACGTCCATGCGAGCAATCACGCCTGCAACGAGTTCAGGCTGACCGAATTCATCTGCGCCCGCCGTCATACGCAAAGACACCCAGCCATATTCGCCGTCACGATTGAGGAGCCGGAACTCAGCAAAGATTTCAATGCCCGGCGTCGCCGCTTCAACCTTAGCCAATGCGTCTTCCAAAAGCTCGCGGTCGTCGTGCCAAACAAAAGGCGTTAGTAGCCCGGCAAGGTCGTCAACTATTATGTCGGGGAAGTTGAAGTCGCGCACGAAGTTTCTTGACAGCATGACTTGCTTTGTGCTCATGTCCACGACAAAAAGATATTCGTCCGCAGAGTGCTGCAGGGCTTCAAAATAAGTTTTGATTCGGCTCAACGGAGAATCTTCGCCGAGTTCGAGAAATAAATTTGTGCTCATAATCATTCTTCCTTTTGAATTTATCGCGCTTATTTCTGGTTAATGCGAATTCGACACCGCGAAGCAATTTCCCTGCCGCTTATTGAACAATCTTTACGAAGTCGGCTATTTTCGCCAGCAGGTTATCAATCGACTTCAACAGGGCAAGACGATTGCTCCGGATTGTCAAGTCCTCGTCCATGACCATTACCGAATCAAAGAACGAATCAATCGGCGTTGAAAGTTTCTTGAGTACGTCCAGCGCGCCGAGGAAGTCTTTCTTAGCAACGAGTTCATCAGCCGCAACCTTTATCGCCGCGAACGCTCCATGCAAAACTTTTTCCGCGTCCAGTGCAAAGAGTTCCGCGTTGAGGTCGGTCGAGTCGGCTTTCTTAGCAAGGTTGCTCACGCGCACGAACGATTGAATAATCTTTGTTGCGTCGGGTGTTTTAAGGAATTGTTCGACAGCCGCCGCCTTTAACGTCACGGCAAACACGTCGTCCACGTCATCAATCACCGCGTCGATTACGTCATAGCGCGTCGAGTTGCTCAGCACGTTACGTATCCTTAGCCGCATGAAGTCCGCCACGTCACGTTGAATCTTATCGCGCTTAGCGTCGGTTATGTTAAGCAAGTCCATTGCCTCTTCGACGACGGCACGGATTGATAGTGACCAACGCGCCCCGCTTAAAAGATTGACAATGCCCAACGCTTGACGGCGCAGGGCAAAGGGGTCTTGAGAACCAGTCGGAACCAATCCTCTGCTGAAGGTCGCTACAATGTTATCAATCTTATCCGCGAGGCTTAGAACCTTGCCAGCCGTCGTCTTAGGTTGTCCGTCACCTGCAAAGCGTGGCATGTAGTGTTCGTCAATCGCCGCGCAGACTTCAACCGCCTCGCCGTCGAGCTTTGCATATTCGCGCCCCATGACGCCTTGCAGTTCCGTAAACTCCGTGACCATGCCCGTAACCAAATCCGCCTTAGACAGTTCAGCCGCACGGATTGCATTCAACGCATCGACGCCGACCATTGACGAAATCTTTTCCACGAGCTTAACGAGGCGTTCGGTCTTCTCGTAAACGGAGCCGAGTCCCTCTTGAAAGACAACCGTTTTGAGCTTGTCGCGATGAGCCGCCAAAGTCTTCTTTCTGTCCTCGTTGAAGAAGAACTGCGCATCCTCCAAGCGTGCCTTAAGAACTCGTTCGTTGCCGTGCTGAACGATGTCCAGATAATCCTTGCCGCCGTTGCGAATCGTGATAAACAGAGGCATCAACGCGCCGTCCGTAGCCTTCACGGGGAAATAGCGTTGATGGTCGCGCATGGGAGTTATCACGGCTTCAGCAGGCAACGCAAGATATTTTTCCTCGAACACGCCCGCCAACGCCGTCGGGTACTCGACAAGATAAAGCACCTCTTCTAACAGGTCGTCGGTTATCTCGGCTACTCCGCCCTTAGACGCGGCAACCTCATTAATCTGCTTGACAATCATATCGCGCCGCTTATCTTGGTCGACGATAACAAAATTCTCCGCGCAGGCTTCGACGTAATCGCCAGCCGTGGCAATCGTGAAGTCGCCCGCGCTCAAGAACCTGTGCCCGCGTGAAGTCCTGCCGCTAGTGACGTTAGCGACTTCAAACGGGATAATCTCTGCGCCGAACAGGGCGACAAGCCACCTAAGCGGACGAATGAACTTGAAGTCCAAATCGCCCCAACGCATATTGTTTGGGAAGTTCAAATCGCAGATAAGCTTCGGCAAGAGCGTCTGGAGAATCTCCGCAGAAGGCTTGCCCTGTTCGCGAATCACAGCGTAAACATATCCGTCGCGGGTGATTAAGTCTTCGGGGCGCACCTTGTTTTTCTTTGCAAAGCCAATCGCCGCCTTAGTCGGGTTGCCGTCCGCGTCGAAGGCGATTTTTGATGACATACCGCGCTTTTCCTCTTCAACGTCAGCTTGAGTCGTCGATACGTCATCAATCAGCAATGCTAACCTGCGCGGTGTGCCGAGTGTCTTAACGTCTCCAAAGTCGATACGCGCCTCCGTCAAAGATTTCTCCGCTAATGTCTTGAGTTGCGATAAGATATTGGGCATGGCGTGCGCGGGGATTTCTTCCGTGCCAATCTCAAGCAATAAAGTCTTCTTATCCATTACGCGCTCACCTCCGACTTTTTAAGCAACGGATAACCAAGCTGTTCGCGTTGCTTAAGGTAGACTTCCGCGCACATACGAGCCAACTTCCTGACCCGCCCGATAAAAGCCGTCCGCTCACTAACGCTGATTGCGCCGCGTGCGTCCAGAAGATTAAAAGTGTGCGAACACTTCAAGACATAATCGTAAGCGGGGTGCACATAGCCGAGCTTGATAACCCTGACAGCCTCCGCCTCGTACTTGTCGAACAGCTCAAATAGTAAAGCCTCGTCGCTAAGGTCAAAGGCGTAACTTGTCTGCTCGAATTCGTTCTGATGAAAAATATCGCCGTAGGTGACGCCTTCCGCCCACTCAACGTCGTAGACATTCTCCACACCCTGAATATACATTGCCAGCCGCTCAAGCCCGTAAGTTATCTCGACAGCCACCGGCTTAACGTCTTGACTGCCGACCTGCTGAAAGTATGTGAACTGAGTTATCTCCATGCCGTCGAGCCAGACTTCCCAGCCGAGACCCCACGCGCCCAAAGTCGGCGACTCCCAATTATCCTCAACAAAGCGTATGTCATGCTTCTTAGCTTCAATGCCGATTGCCGCTAAGCTCTCCAAGTAAAGCTCCTGAATGTTATCGGGCGACGGCTTCATAATAAGTTGCAGTTGATGATGTTGATAAAGTCGGTTGGGATTGTCGCCGTAACGACCGTCAGCAGGACGCCTCGAAGGCTCCGTGTATGCCACGTTCCAAGGCTCTGGTCCTAGCACTCGCAAGAACGTAAACGGATTCATCGTGCCCGCACCCTTTTCCACGTCGTAAGGCTCCGCGATTATGCAACCCTTGTCCGACCAAAACTTTTGCAAAGCGAAAACTAATTCCTGATACTTCAAGCGTGTTACCTCCTTAATGAATTTCTTGCCCGTTATAGCAAATGGTAGCGGCGTTGTCAAACCTCGTTATAAAAGCTATCTCGTTCAACGGGTTGATAGCCGACCTCCGAAATGATTTTCTCCAGCGTCTCACGAGTGATAGCCGTTGATGACTTCGCGCCAGCCGCATGAATAATCTTTTCCTCGCCGAGCGTGCCGTCCAAGTCGTCCGCGCCGAAGCTCAACGCCAGCTGCGCAATCGGCAACGTAAGCATTACCCAAAACGCTTTGAAGTGCGCGAAGTTGTCCAGCGTCAATCGACTAAGCGCAAGCATTTTTAAATTCTCCCACGAGCCGACGCCGCGCAAGTCAAACGTCTTGCCAAGCTCCGTGTTAGCGGGGTGGAAGGGGAATAACATCATCGCCACGAAGCCGCCAGTCTCGTCTTGAAGCTTGCGCAGTGTTAGCAAATGGTCGACGCGTTCGGCAATCGTCTCGACGTGCCCGAACATCATCGAAGCGTTCGTTCTAAGTCCGAGCCTGTGAGCCGTGCGCATGACTTCCAACCACTGCGCCGCCGAACATTTCTTAGGGCAAATGATTTCACGCACACGGTCTGATAAAATCTCTGCGCCGCCGCCAGCCAAACTAGTCACGCCCGCGCCAATCAGTTCGCTTAAGACTGCCGCGACGCTTTGACCGCTAATCTGGCTGAAGTTGACGACCTCGACGGGCGTAAACGCATTAATCCCCACGTGCGGCAGAATCTTCTTAACGAGCTTAACGGCGTCGAGGTAGTAAGCAAAGTCTTTCGTAGGGTGCAACGAGCTGACAATATGAATTTCGGATAGGGACTGGGGACTAGGGACTTGGGACAAGATTTTTGCCACGTCGTCAAGTTCAAGAGTAAAGGCGCGATTGGAGCCGCTCTTGCACTGATAAGCACACAGCGGACAATTCGCCTTGCAAACGTTCGTTAGGTTTATGTGGCGGTTGACCGTGTAGAAAACCTTCTTGCCAGTCTTAGACTCCTTGACGTGCCGAGCAGCCTCCGCCAAATACAAAAGGTCGTTGTCTTCGTAAAGCGCAAGAATATCATCACGTTCAAGCCGCGCCCCCGACGAAATCTTTTCCTTAGCACGTTGTAAGCAGTTCATTGATTGCCTCCCGTAACGCAAGGCACGCGTCCAGCCTCGCGAATGATTTTTATAATCTCGTCCTCAGTAAGTGCCCTAGGTGAAGTCGCGCCCGCATCGTGTAGAATGTTTTCGCGGTGAATCGTCCCGTCAATGTCGTTGGCTCCGAAACTCAACGCCACTTGCGCAACGGGAACCGTCAGCATAACCCAATAAGCTTTAATGTTCGGGAAGTTGTCTAGCATGAGCCGCGAGATTGCCATCGTCTTGAGGTCGTCCCACATTGTCGTTTGCTTAATCGTCTTCTCAAGCGCGGTGTTCTTCGGCAGGAACGGAAAGCATATAAAAGTTTGAAAGCCGCCGGTCTCGTCCTGAAGCGTGCGCAACTTGATTAAGTGTTCGACGCGTTCGGCTAGCGTCTCAATGTGCCCGTAGAGCATTGAAGCGTTCGTCTTGATTGCAAGCTTATGAGCAGTCCTCGCGACGTTCAACCATTCATCAGCAGTCGCTTTCTTCGAACAAAGCAGGTTGCGTACACGGTCGGTTAAAATCTCTGCGCCGCCGCCAGCAATCGTCTCAAGCCCCGCAGACTTCAACCTAAGCAAGACTTCTTCGACGCTCAAGCCGGAAATGTTTGCGAAGTGTTGAACCTCAACGCCCGTGAAGCCTTTGATATGCAGTCGCGGAAATTTCTCGTGCAAGGTCTCGACAAAGCTCAGGTAGTGTTCAAAGCTCCAGGTCGGGTGCAAACCGCTGACGATATGCAAGCCTGTTAAGTGCGGGTCGCAACTCGCCTCAGTGACGAGTTTAATCGCGTCATCAATCGTCATGGCGTAGGCTCCCTTATCGTCTTCGCCACGCCCGAATGCACAGAACTTGCAACGCGCCGCGCAGATGTTTGTTAAGTTCACGTGGCAGTTGACGTTGTAATAGACACGCTCGCCGCAAACTTTCTTCCGAACATAATCAGCCAAAGCTCCGAGCCAACTAAGCTCCTTGCACGCAAACAGAAGCTCTCCGTCCTCACGAGTCAGCCGCTCGCCGCTAAAGACTTTCCGTTCAATCCTCTCAAGCTCTCCTCTGACAAACAAACTTTTTCCCTCCGTTCGATTAGTCGTGAACATTTATAAACAAAAAGCCGGAAGCCGTCAAGCTCCCGACTTCTTTTGTTGCTAAGGGAAAATGTATTCAGATGGCACCGCCCGCAGAGGCAACGATATAAGCGACAGCTGCGCCGACGAGAGGCCCAACAATCGGAACCCAAGCATAGCCCCAATCGGAGCCGCCCTTGCCGGCAATGGGCAGGATAGCATGAGCAATACGCGGACCGAGGTCACGAGCGGGATTCATAGCGTAGCCCGTGGGACCGCCGAGCGATAAGCCCAATGCCACAATCAAGATACCGACCAGATAAGGACCAAGCCCCGGAGGAATTGCGCCGACGGGTTTGCCGAAAATCATCCAGATAACGAACATAAGGAAGAACGTTGCAATCGCTTCGCACAGGAAGTTAGCCATAGGACTGCGGATAGCCGGAGCCGTAGCAAAGACACCGAGTTTAGCGGCGGGGTCTTCAGTCTCTGCCCAGTGCGGAAGGTATGCTAGCCAAACGAGAGCCGCTCCGACGATTGCGCCGGCGATTTGAACGGCGGAAGTTGCCAAGAATTGTGCGGGGGTGTAAATGCCGACCATAGTCTTAGCGAGCGTGACGGCAGGATTTAAATCGCCTTGAGGAGCACCGAGCGTCGTGGCAGTGAAGACGCCGAGCGTAACTGCAAATCCCCAGCCGAACACTATACAAATCCAGCCCGCGCCTTGACCTTTGGATTTGGTCAGCGTCATGTTCGCGCAGACGCCTGCACCAAAGACAATCAGAACCATTGTCCCCATAAATTCGCCGAATAAATTATCCATGAATAATACCTCCTCAAGGAGACGGGAGGCGAGTTCCCGTCCCCGAAAAGTTTTTTAAGCCTTGAAACTGTTACTCGTCAGAGAGCCAATTCATTGCGTGCTTAACAGCCTTGCACCAGCCCTTGTAGAGCGCGTCCGCCTCGTAGCGTTTCATCTCTGGTTCAAAGCGCGTTTCGAGTTGCCACGCAGATTTAAGCTCGTCTTTATTCTTCCAAACGCCGACAGCCAAGCCCGCAAGATACGCCGCGCCGAGGGCAGTAGTCTCGACGATTTGCGGACGGTCAACGGGCACGCCGAGCAAGTCAGCTTGGAATTGCATCATCAGGTTATTAGCGGACGCACCGCCGTCGACCTTGAGCGCGGAAAGTTTATTGCCGCTGTCAGCCTCCATAGCCTCCAGCACGTCGCGAGTTTGATAAGCAAGGCTATCGAGCGTGGCGCGGACAATGTGAGCCTTAGTCGTGCCGCGGGTCAAGCCGATAATCATTCCGCGAGCATTCATATCCCAATAAGGCGCACCGAGTCCGACGAATGCTGGCACGAAGTAAACGCCGCCAGTATCCTTAACCTTCTTAGCGACCCATTCGGAATCGGGCGCACTGTCGACCATGCGCACGCCGTCGCGGAGCCATTGAATCGCCGAGCCTGCTACGAAGATTGAGCCTTCAAGCGCGTACTCAACTTTGCCATCGAGACCCCAAGCAATCGTCGTTACCAGTCCGTTCTTAGACTTATGAATCTCAGTGCCCGTGTTCATGAGCATAAAGCAACCAGTGCCGT
The DNA here is from genome assembly GCA_017534385.1 of Selenomonadaceae bacterium. Classification (GTDB taxonomy): domain Bacteria; phylum Bacillota; class Negativicutes; order Selenomonadales; family Selenomonadaceae; genus Quinella. The sequence continues at coordinate 35,266 of JAFWCT010000004.1, read as the reverse complement.
AAGTGTTCTTCGCCATGCCGGGTTCAAAGCAGTTTTGTCCAAACAGAGCTGACTGTTAGTCACCAGCCGCGCCGCTAACAGGGATTGCCGCGCCGAGTATCGTCGGGACGGTTTCACCATAAACGCAAGACGACGGCTTGACTTCAGGAAGAATCGCTTTGGGCACGTCGAGATATTTAAGGAGTTGTTCGTCCCATTCAAGCGTGTTGATGTTGTAAATCAGCGTGCGCGAGGCGTTAGAATAGTCGGTGACGTGAACTTTGCCGCCCGTGAGTTTCCAAATCAGCCACGTATCAATCGTGCCAAAGAGTAATTCGCCCGCCTCAGCATTAGCGCGTGCGCCGTCGACGGTGTCGAGCAACCATTTAATCTTCGTGCCGGAAAAGTAAGCGTCAATCTGCAAGCCGGTCTTGTCTTGGAATTCGGCGGCGTGCTGAGCTTTGAGAGCTTCGGCAATGGGAGCCGTCTGACGGGATTGCCAAACGATAGCGTTGTAAATCGGGCGACCGGTCTTTTTATCCCAGATAACCGTCGTTTCGCGCTGATTGGTTATGCCGATAGCCGCAATGTCATTGGCGGCAAGTCCAGAGTGTTCGAGAGCCTCTTTCATGACGGCAACCATCGTGCTCCAAATCTCGTCGGCGTCGTGTTCAACCCAACCGGGCTTGGGGAAATGTTGCGTAAATTCCCTTTGAGCCACGCCGATAATCTTAGAGTTCTTGTCGAAGATGATAGCGCGATTGCTAGTCGTGCCCGCGTCCAGAGCCATTACGTATTCTTTTGCCATTCAAATACCCCTCCTCTAAAATTTAAAGCTGTTCACTGCCTGAAATTATTTTTCCGAGGCATCACCTCCTTAATGATGATGCTTCTTTTGATAGTGCCACGCCCAAGCGATTAGGATAATGGCGAATATCACGACTACAATTATACGCGTCATGTCCTCTTCTTGCAAGATAGCGTCATGTCCAATTATTGCCTCAATGCCCGTCGAAGGGAATTTGCCGACTAGCGACGCTAGGAAGTAATCGCGCAGGCTCATCGAACTCAACGCGCCCGCCGCATTTAATATCCCGCTCGGCACGTAGGGAACCATTCTGGCAATCAGCATGACGGTAAAGCCATTCTTGGAGCTGTATTTGTCGACGGAGCTTAGGCGTTTGCTCTTCTTGATAATCTTCTTAGCTGAGTCGCGGAAGAAGAATCTTAACAGCTGAAAACTTATCGTCACGCCAACAGTCTCCGCTATGACTGATAAGACTATCCCCGGCACGATACCGAAAATCAGCGTGTTCGCCGTGGAAAAGATTATCGCGGGCGGAAAGCCGATTGCGTTTACAAACAACGTCAGCAGGAAACTAAACACGACCGCTAATGAACCGTAGCTTTGAATATAATTCGCCGTCTCTACGATGTCGCCGCGTGATAGAAGGTCGACGACCTCCGGCAAGAACTCTGGCGCGGCTAGGTGAATCGCTCCGAATAACCCGACGATTAACAGTGCGGCGACGATTTTTACTCTAAACATGTAGGTTTCCTCTCTTGTCAAAAATCTTAAGCGTCGCCATTATAACACGCCCGCTTTAACCGTGCAGAGAAAAATTTTCTACGCAAGCAAAAAACCGACAGGACGTATTGTTGTCTTGAATTATTACGATTGGGACAGTCCGTTTATCCAGTCGTGTCGCAGTTATGAAGTTGTTCGTCGTCACGGCGTGAAAGTCTTTGTTATGGAGCCGGTCAAAGGCGGTTTGCTTGCAAAGTTGCCCGCGCAGGTTCATAATCGCTTGCAAGAACTCAATCCTACAATGTCTGACGCCTCTTACGGTTTCAGATTCGCGGCAGGACTTGACGGTGTGGAAATTATTCTGTCGGGCATGTCGAGTATGGCGCAGGTTAGAGATAATATCTCGCTCGCAAAAAATTTTGTGCCGCTGTCGGACGAGGAGAAAACTTTGCTCTTTGATTCGGTGAAGCTTTTTAAGGAGAGCGAACATTTATTTCCTCCAATATCAAGCGATGCATGCCGAGGCTCGAAAATCTTTCTTTGAGGCTCAAGCGCAACGAGGACAAAGTAATTATCGCGTTCCGAGACGACGGAAAAAGTTTCAATCCGCTTGAATATTCGGTAGCAGAAAAAGAAAATCTTCACTTCGATGAAATCATGCTGTTAAAAAATTTGGCAAGCGGAATAAAATATAATCACGATTTGTCCCTCAATCAAACCTTTATAAAAGTATGAACGTCGAAATTTTTGCCGTGAATATCGCGGCGCAACTTAATCAGTCTGTTGACGATTGGTTGAAATATTTTTCGGTGGAGCGTTGAGAAAAAATTTTGTCGTATCGTTTTAATGCAGACAGAAACCGAACACTTTGGGCAGAATTGCTTGTGCGCCATATCATTGCCGAAAAATTTTCTTGATATATTGGACGCTGAAAGAAAGTTATTTCAAACTCACGGGCGATGAAAACTTCTTGCAAGCTGACTGCGAAAAAATTCTTAGCGGGGCAAGCGAAGTCACTGGTAAAAATTTTTTCTTGAGTGACGGCACAACGGTCGGAGTTTGTACTTTTGTATCAAGATTTTAGAGGAGGAGTTTTAATGGGAAAAAAATTGCCCGAACTCGTCACGCAACCTTTTTCAATCATTCCCCAGACTTCGCGCCCGCCAACCAGTTCATCTTTGTAGAGATACCAAATATTATCGTCAATCATAGTTTCCTTAGCCACAAGTCCGAAATCCGGCAGAGGAAACGACGTTGCGCCAATCGTAATAGAAATTTTTATTCTGGCAAGTCAGCGTCGGCAAATTTGCACGCGCAATTTTTATCGTCGTGAAAAGTTCAAGTTGCATCGTCCGCGCCTTAATATAGCTCAAAAACTCAAAGCCGAGCGCATCTAACCAATAAATTTTTGCTTTCGGGGTTGCGTCATTCAAAATCTTTTGCCGCGTCTCAAATTTATTATACGGTCTTTGCGTCGCCAACTCCCGCACGCGCTTTTTAAAATTTTCGTCGTCGACATTGCACAGCTTAAATTTTTTATACTGCCGAAAATAATTCGTAATCTCCGCATCGTCGAAATCGTAATCCATCAGATAATCGCTCATTGCCGGATAATTTCGCTTGAATACGTCGGGAATTTTTTCTTTACCCTGCACGGCTTTAATCATTGCGCAACGCTCTTCGGAAATATTATCCGTCAGATATTTCACGGCGTCGGGAAGATTTTCTAAGTGTCTAAGATAATCGGCGAGGTACGGCGACGAAATATTTTAATAGCGTTTATTTGTCAGCGTGTCTAGCTTTTCGACGAGTAAATCGCTATCAATAAAAAAATCGCCCGCACAGATTTCGGAAATGTAAATTCGCTCGAAGTCTCCGAAGAACTTTTTAAAATCCGTCGCGCCGTCTGATATGATAAAGTACGGGCGCAATGTGTCGCGGTTCAAGTAAATACGAATTTTCTTCACGGCGTCAGCAATGCTTAAAATCTCCACGCTCAAGACTCCCTTAAAAGTTTCAAGCCGACCTCATAATTCAATCAAAAGTTTTTTCGCATCCTCATTGGACATTCGCATAACTCGCGCCGTCACTTTGTCGCAAGCCCCACCGCTGAAATATTTATTCTCGGCAAATTTCTCGACGATTTCTTTCACGCGCAGATTAGGATACCATTGATAAACGCCGCCCTGAAATTTCCATTCCAACTCATTGCGCCGCGAATAGTCAAGTCAAGTGCAACGGCGTGGAAAAGTATACTTCTGCAGATGTTCTAGAACGTCTTTGTTCCGGCGTGTCGAACATTGCCGCGTAGATTGCCCGATAAATCGTCTTGCAACTTATGGTCGGATAACCTTCGAGCTTTAGGCGAGCGGCGATTTGTTCGGGCGACCAATGCCTGTCAAGAAACCATTTTTTGACCAACGCAAACAACTCCGGCTTTTCAAGTTCGCGATTCGGCAAAGACTCAACCCTTGCGTCAGATGAATCAGTAGCCTTTCGCGCTCTTGTATGCTAAGGTAGCTCATGGTGCTCCCTGCCTTTTCTTGAGTTATAAACATTTTAGCAGGAAACTATGAGTTTTTCACTTGTTGCACTTACATTATACTCAAGCGATAAAAAAACTTGCGTGAAGCTCTAAGCGTGCTCGAAAAACAGATTCACTTTATCGCAAAGGAATTGGCGAATCGCAGTGCCATTGATAAGCAAAGAAAATACCTCAACACCAACTGAACTAGCTGACTTGAAGCCTGTCGAAGAAATATCTAAGTTTATCAACGAACAATGACAGAAACGCCATCTGGAATAAGCGAAACGGTAGCATTTGCTCCTTTCAGCCCGAAGGCGCGCTTAAGTGCCTCGTCAAAAGTTTTAGCGTGTTCCATGTGCATTCCGAGTATCAGTTGCTCGTCGCATATGTCCGTTACCATAATGACTTTGTGCTTACTTAAAATGCGGCAGAGGATTTGAGCTTCCCACTGATCGGGCTTAGTCTCATTGCGAGGAATACGGGAAAATTCTTCTAAGAGCTGTTGAGGGCTTTGAGCCTCAGTCATCATTTGGTAGAAGGATTCGCCGCCGTGCCCGTCACTTAAGCCCGCAACCATTATGATGACGCCGCCCGCCTTGCAATTAGCCTCCGCCGCCGTCATACCCTTTACTGTTTGATAAATATTTTGGTCTAAGGGATAGCCGCCGTTGGTCGTAATAACAATGTCGGTTGGATTTCTTTTTACTTGCGACAGGTTCAATACGAATTGGCAACCTTTAACATGAGCTTCTTGGGAGTCACCCGCAAAGGCAGCGATGACTTCTTTTTTTGCGTTTATGACCACGTTGAGTATAAAAGCCAACTTAGCCTTCGCGGCGGCGTAAAGCATATCCCTATGAATCGGATTATCTGCAAGTATGCCAGTGCGTGCAAAAGGGTCGGCGATGAATTCGCTACAATGATTTGCCATGACGGTAGTCGCAGAGGCTATGCCTGGCAAGACCGCCTTTCTGCCGCCGGAAAATCCTGCAAAGAAATGCGCCTCGATAAAGCCTTCCGCGATTAAAAGTTCCGTGTCGATTGCAACCTTGTTTAAAAGAAGCTTGCCGCCAGAAGGTAACGTTCCCAAATCTGCCATTTCATCATCACGCGAGCGATGCACCACGATATTTTCCTTGGCGACGGTTTCTTCGCCGTAACGGTCGATGAGTTCTTGACGGGTCGTCGGGCGGTGGAAGCCCGTTGCAATTAGAATGGTAATTTTTATATTGGGATTCGCCTCTCGAACGCGTCGAAGGATAATCGGCATGGTTATACGACTGGGGACGGGGCGCGTGTGGTCGCTAGAGATAATGACCATACGTCGCTTACCTCGAACGAGTTCTTCAAGCGATTGTGAGCCGATTGGATTATCCAAAGCCCGTTCAATTATCTCTTGCTCGGAGCCGTTCCTCTTAAAATTTTCCGAATGAGATACGAGACTGCAGACAAAGTTTTTGTCCGGTATCTCGATTGGAATTAGGCTTTTATGATAGGGAATGTTCGTCTTCATTTTCCTAACCTCATCAAGACGCGTAACAGATTTTGCCCGGATTCAGAATGTTGTTCGGGTCGAAAACTTTCTTTACGCCGCGCATTATCTCTAAACTTGACGCGGGCAACGAGTCTTTAAGATACGGTTGCTTGACCAAGCCGATGCCGTGTTCGCCAGAGACTTGTCCTTTAAGTTCGCGGGCTTTCGCGTACATGCGGTTCATTGCCGTGTTAAGTAGCTCGTGCCATTTATCTTCCGGCAAGTCGTCTCTTAGTATGTAGACGTGTAAATTGCCGTCACCGGCGTGTCCGAAAGATTTTATCCGAATGCCGATTTCCTCGCGCAGGGCGTGAACGAACTCCACAAAGTCATTTACTCGATTGCGCGGAACGACTACATCAACTTCGTCCATCATGGTCGTATTGCCTTTGATTGCCTCCAAAAATGCACCGCGCGTTTTCCAGACCGGAGTACTGCGCTCCTCCGTGTCAGCGATAAGCAAATCAATCGCGCCTTGTTCAAGGCAAATCTTAGCAACGTCATCATAGTACTTAGTGATTTCCTCTTTGGTGTTGCCGTCGAACTTCAACAGCAAATAAGCGTCGGCTTGATTGTCGGGGAACTTTTTGCCTAAATATTCTTCCGCGTCCAAAATGACTTCGCGTTCCATGAATTCAATCGCAGTGGGCACAGCTTTTGATTTGATGATAAGCGGCACGGTGCGAATCGCTTGCGCCAAAGTCGGGAAGGGAATCAGCAGACTGATATTGCACTTAGGCAACGGAATCAAACGCAGTATCGCCTTAGTTATGAAAGCGAGCGTGCCTTCCGAGCCGATAATCATGTTTTTCAAGTCGTAGCCTGAACTGTTCTTGACGACCTTGCCGCCGAGTTCAAGTATCGTTCCGTCCGCCAAGACGACTTCAAGCCCGCGAACAAAATCTCTCGTGACGCCGTATTTTACAGCCGTCATGCCGCCGGCGTTAGTGCTGATATTGCCGCCGATAGTCGCGGACTTTTCGCCGGGGTCGGGCGGATAGAAAAAGCCGTTCTCTTCCACGTAAGCGCGAAGCGTCATGATAAGCACGCCCGGTTCAACAGTCAGCGTCAAATTTTCCTCGTCAAGCTCCAAGATGTGATTCATCAGCGTCGTATCAATCATGATTCCTTTTTCGATAGCGACGGAGGCTCCGACAAGTCCTGTACCTGCCCCACGCGGCGTCACGGCTATTTGATTTTCGTTAGCGTATGTCAAAATCTTTGAAACCTCTTGCGCCGAGATGACACGCGCCACTAAGTCGGGATATGAACGCTCAACCGTCAATTCGTCGTGACTGTACTCCTCGTTAATCTCGTCGCGCCAAAGAATTCGTTCGCGGTCTAGAAACGTGGCGATAATCGCTAAGTCTTGCTCGTCCATCGTCTTGTAATTGTTCATGCGATTTCCCTCCCTTGCTTAATCTTATCAATCAACTGCGGAATAATCTCGTAAAGGTCGCCCACGACGGCATAATTTGCAACTTTGAATATGGAAGCCTTCGGGTCACTGTTTATCGCAAAGATTTGTTCGGAATGCTCCATGCCCGCCACGAATTGAACAGAACCTGAGACGCCGCAAGTTATGATGAGCTTCGGACGAACTGTGCGCCCTGAAAGTCCGATTTGCCGCTTTGGTTCCAACCAACCACACTCAACCAAAGGTCGCGTGCAAGCAAAGTTACCGTTGAGAACTTCGGCAAGCTCTCGAATAAGTCTCAAGTCTTCCTTTTTCTTTACGCCACGACCCGCCACAATTAACACATCAGCATTTTCAATGCCGACTTCGCACGGCTTTTTGGTTACGCTTAAAACTTCAACCTTGCTCGTGAACTTAGCCTCGTCCAATTCCAAAGGCTCGATACTGCCGGAAATTTCTTCGCTACGCCTTGGCGCGTCCATGATTTTATAGCGCACGGTTGCCATTTGCGGACGATGATTGGGCGTGAGAATCTCCGCCATGATATTTCCGCCGAACGCCGGACGGATTTGCACGAGGTCTGTATTTTCGTGAATGTCCAAGATTGTGCAATCGGCAGTAAGCCCCGTATGGAAATGAGCCGCCACTCTCGGTGCAAGTTGTCGACCAACGGGCGTTGCTCCGACCAAAACGACCGTAGGATTTACCTTGCTTATAAAAGCCTCAAATGCCGTGGCGTAGTTCTCGATATTAAAACCATGAAGTTCCTTTTTATCGCAGACGTAAACTTTGTCAACGCCGTAGTGCAGAATCTCTTGTGCCTTATGATTGATACCTTCGCCGAGAAAAACGGCGTACACAGGCTGATTGATTTTGGTAGCGAGTTCCCGCGCCTTACCGATAAGCTCGTAAGTCACGGGATGAATCTTGCCGTCCACGTGGTCAACATAAACCGCAACCCCTCGCCAAGCAGATTTATCAATCCCGACCGTTGTCTCCTCGACGAACTCAAAAACGCCCTTGCCTCGTTTGACGCAGAGTTTGCAAAGGCGGCAGGCGGCATTGATTTCGATTTTGCCAGCTTTATCTTCCATAGCTCCGAAGGGACAGATTTTGATAAGCGCGGCGATGTCCTGCACGCGTTCTTGGTGCACGATTAATTTTCCCATGATAACCTCCCGTCACGCAGTAAACTTCATTTTCTTTAACGCGGCGTAAATGCGTTGGGATAAATCTTCGCCAGAACCCGTCCATTTCTCTTGAACTTTATCGGAAGTCGGCGGGAAGATTCTCTGAACGCACGTTGGCGAGCCGTCAAGCCCGTAATGCTTTTCGTTGGTGTCGTTCATGTCGCTTAACGAGTAGCGGCTGATTTCTCTGTTAGCCGTAGCCTTTTGCTTTTTATATGACGGCAAGCGCGGCTCGTAAATATCTTTTTGAACGGTGATAAGGCATGGGAAAGGAACTTTCAACTTTTCAACGTCCTCGCTCATTTCCATATCAACAATAATGTTCGCGCCTTCCACCTTGTCGATTGCGCGGACGTTACACACGCAAGGCATGCCGAGCATTTCTGAAACTTCCGGACCTACTTGGGCAGTGTCGCCGTCAGTAGTCTGCAATCCGCAAATTATGATGTCGAACGTGCCGAACTTGCGAATGCCTTGCGAGATTGTGTAGCTTGTGGCGAGAACGTCCGAGCCGCCGAATTTCCTATCCGTGATAAGTGCGCCCTTATCCGCGCCCATTGCAAAAGCTTCGTAGAGTATGGCTGCGGCTTGTGGCGGCCCCATAGTCAAGACGCTGAGAATGCCGCCGTATTGTTCACGAAGTCGAAGCCCCGTCTCCAATGCAAACAGGTCGTAGGGATTCATTTTTGCATCCGAGCTATTACGCTTCAAAACTCCAGTTGCGGGATCAACTTCCACTTTGTTGGAGCTGGGAACTTGTTTAATGCAAACCAAAATTTCCATTGTTGCCCTCCTGTCAAAATTTTATAGCGTTATTTTACTCGTTCATTGTTTTTACTTCAACAGCGAGATTGCGTGTTTAAAAAGATAACTGTTGGCAAGGGACGTAAAAGAAGATTTGAGCATCAGTATTTCGGCGATTTCTGCCAACGCCAGTACTAGAGATTAGGAGACTAGCAATATCCGGCTAGGGTGCCATGCCCACAGTGTCCACCCGACATTAGAGGCTGAGGGGTGCATCTGAATAGCAGATTTTTCTTGAATCCGTGAAAGATTGCGAAATAATTATGATTGAGTCGGGGTCATGTTGTGCGCTTTTAAGTCGGGGTTGTTGAGCTGTTGACTTACTCCGAGCTTGATACCATTTACACTGACGATAAAATTTCCGATGAGGCGAAAAAGGCATTGGAAGCCGTCAACGTTCAAATCGTTTTGACAAATGCGCCGCAGTGATTCTCGAATAAAAAAGCTCCTTTTCAAGAGGAGCTTAAATTTTTGTTCAGGGCGATTTCTTGTTTGCTACGAAGATTAAAACTGCGTCGGCGATACAAATTCCGAGCGAAAGAATAATTAGCCACGTTTGCCGAGAGCGTCGAAAGTAAAGCCACCTTGCAAACTGCCAATGACGTTGCCGACCGTTAAAACTGACGCCATTAAGCCTTGTCCTTTAACTTTGTCTTTTTATCGCAGTGTTGCCGATGTCTATTGTCAATACCTTCATATCAGCAATCCTTCATGGTCTTGCCTTCGCCGACGAGTTTTTCAAAGTCGCGAATGAAAACGTTGATAGCCGAAGTTATCGCGTCGTTTTTGACGAGTGAGAAGATAACGTCGGGAGAAGCAGTCGCCGCGCCTATTCCATATTCAGCAAGTTCGAGGAGCTGTTGAGAATTTTTGAAGCTGGCGGCCAGGACATTGGCATTGAGTTTGTTATTGCGGAAAATGTCGTGAATGTGCTGGGCAATCGACACGCCGTCATAGCCCATGTTGTCAATCCGGTTGATGTAAGGAGCAGCGTAGCTTGCGCCAGCCTTAGCCGCCAAGAATGCTTGCATGGGAGTGTAAATGGCGGTGGCAGTAATGTTTGCGCCTTCAGTCTTGAGGATTTGCATAGCGCGGAAGCCCTCTTCAATCGACGGAATCTTAACGTAAGTATTCTTGCCGAGTTCAGATTGAATCCGATGCGCGTCCTCGACCATGCCTTCAGCGGTTTTGGCGACAACTTGAACGTGAAGTTCAGCGTCCGCGCCGATGAATTCGCGGATTTCCTTGAGCACGTCATAAGGCTTGCGACCGCTTGCCGCTAAAATCGTCGGGTTAGTAGTCACGCCGTCAACGGGATAATACTTGTAAATGCGTTTGATTTGCTCAATGTGGGCGTCGTCGATGATAAGTTTCATTTTAAAAATCCTCCTTAAAGTGTTTACTCGGTGCGTTCAATAATGTCGTCTTGCGTCGCTTTTGAAAGCGCGTTGAAGAAGGCACTGTAGCCCGCCATGCGAACGATTAAAGAACGTCCGAATCAGCATGATAAGTTTATGCTTGTTGAAGTTGTCCAAAATCGCGTCCCAAAGTTGAGCGGGCGTAATTTTTTCTCCTCGAACACGAGCTTTTTAATTGCTGCGTCCAATGCAATCGTCAGTTAGCGCGGAGTATAAAATATCGGGCACGTCGTGTTCAGAGACTTTATCAATAGCATTTTCGACAATTGTGCTGTACTTGGTCATTTCGCGGACGGTCTTGTCCCAAATGTCCATGAGCTGTTCATAGCCGTCCAGTCTTTGAAGTAGCCGTAACACTTTTTCGGGCAGGAGAGCCACACCGCAATCAAGTTGTTGTTTCGTTTCTTCGGTAATGTAGAAAACATTGCCATCGCGCATTCTGTCCGTCAAGGCTCCAAAGTGTTCTCTGTTCTCTATAAACTTCACTCCTTGTAAAATTTTGTACGCAGATAATATATCGTACGTTTTAACTTTTCAATAACTTATTTTCGTTCGGAACTAAATGTTTTCTGCAAGCCAACACTGCAACGCCCCGATTAATGGGCATTTGCCATAAAGCTTTTCGAGATTTCTCCGCAGATATTCCATGAACGCCGGATATTTCGCAGGCTCCCCGCCGATTGAAAATTTTTCCACGTCAAGCACCGTTTGGATATTAAAAATTCCGTGGCGATTTCTTCCGTATACCACTGAAAACACGCGACCGCTCCAGTCTCTTCTTTCTGCACCGCGTCAAAAATAGTCAGCAAGTCAACGGTCTCAATGTCCAGGTTCTTAACTTCAGAATAACGCTGTAAAAATTTTTGGACGCCAAAGCTCCTGCCCCAAAGGTTTCATTGCGATACCTGCGTTATGAGTTGTCCGACCCTTGCAGTTAAAAAAATCGACGGCAAAATTGTCGTCGACCATAAAGAATGCTCTGGCGCGGGTGTCGTTATGCAGGATTTGCCTTTCTACGCGGAAAGCGGAGGCAGCGTCACTCTTCAAGGAAAAAGTATTCACACGGCGATTGAGACTACTGGCTTTGCCTCGTCTGACCAGATTTTTAATTATCGCTCAAAGCCAGTGAAATCGTCGGCAAGTTTTATGACGCTCTTCATGCGCAATATCTCAATCCAAATTCTGCCAAGTCATCGGGGATTTTACAGCACGAATTAAAAGCTGTATTCTGCGCCGAGATACCACTTGTGAATTTTCGGATTGCCTTTATCGGGAACGGGCGGACTCAGACGGCTGACTTTCTTTCCGTCAAAGTAAATCAGTTCAAAAGCAAGTTCTTTTAACGCTTGATAACGAACGCCAATTTCAGCACCGCGTTCGCCGAAGCTGACGCCTTTGTAAGCGGGACGATATGAACCGACTCTGCCCGCTTGGCGATAAGCTAGCCACGCGCTGAAATTGCCCGCCGATTTATTTTCAGGATGCCCATAAGTCAGTTGGACGCTGTAACTTTTTTCCTCGTCGGTGCTTTCGCGAGAATTCTGTTGAGCTTGCTTGGTAATCTCTGCCGTGCCCGCCGCGTAAATGCCGCCCAACGTCCAATACCGATTAAATTTGTAATCAAAGCCCGCCGTGAAGACGGTATTATTTTTTTCCGTGCCGCTCTCGAAGAAACCTTTGCCACCTGGGCTGTAAGGAGCACCGTTCGGCAAACTCAAGCCGCCCGCAGTATTGTGCATGTTGTGAACGCCCGCCGCCACGGAAAATTTTTCGTTAAGGTTGCCTTCGGCTTGCAAAGAAAGATATGTGCTGTCCGTGCGAAAAATGGTTGTCGTGCGCGTCAAATCATAATCGTCGTTGCGAATGACGCCGCCGCTAGCAATAATTTTCCAATCGCCGACGGGAATCCTGACTTGCCCGCCGGTAATTTCGCTGTCGATGACAAGTCCGCCGTTCGTGAGGTTAAGCGCGTCAAAAATCGGAACTTTGCCGGCGCGAAGAGTGACGACACCAATTTTTCCTTCGGCGTAGAGCTGCTTAAAGCTCAGCTCGTTATCACGACCGCCTTGCTTGTGCCAAATTCTGTCACCTTGCAAACGACCTTTGATATACCAGCGCGGCGCGAATCTCAATCGCCAATCTAGTTGAGCTTCAGCAATATTTTTCGTCTCGCCGAAGGTTGTAGGGTAATCTTTCGTGCCGGTGAAAATTTTTCGCTCCAATTTAACTTTGCCGTGAACTTCCAGAGGCTTGTCGGCGGAAAGTTCTTCTTGCTCTTTTAAGTCTTCCCAATCATCTTGACCTGCGACCGCCGCCGCCTCAACTTGAGAACTCATCATCAACAAGATTGCCGCCGTTGCCAAAAATTTTTTCATCCTCGCTCCTCCAAGTCAATGAACGCTGAACGAAATCCCATGCCTGGCGAAGAATCATTCCAAGCCCCGGCAAAACTCGCACCGAACATGCCCGCCGAATATCCCCATATGCCGCCTTTCATGACGCGACGAGTTCCGTAATTTCTAATCCAAAGTACATCGTCGGTCAAAATTATTTTGTCGTCGAACGGAAAGACCGAATGCAACCGTAAAATCGCGGGCACTTCAAGATTCTTATCCGAGCGCAAATCTTTGAACTTGCAAGTGACGTATCCATAATTTCTGTTCGTATCTTCGGGCGGATACATTGAAATTTTTCTTTGCAAAAACAAGAACGGAGTCGCGCCCTCGATTAGCTGGAATTTATTTAAGGAGTCGCTCTTCGTGCTGTCGAACTTCCAAGTATTTTTGCTACCGACTTTTACGAGCTTGCCGCGCTTGTCGATTGCCTTCCAATCGTTCCAACATTCGGGCAAGACGCCGTTGTTATCGCGCAAAACTTGAATCTCGCCGTTGATTAATCGAATGCCCTCAGCCATTTCCCAAACATTACCGTTCAAGTCGTAAATGCCGTGCTCAGTGCCGTCGTGCGCCCAAGTAACAGGACCGCTACCCGTTGCCGTCTTGCGAATCAAAATTTTTCCGTCGGGAGCGCGTTTTTCAACGACAACTCGTCCGTGTTCGTTCGGATAAAAATTCTCGCTGATGTTGGTGTTAGTGTTGCCGTGCGGATAAAAGCCTTGATTGGAGCAAAGCAGGGCAATGCCGCCGTATTCAATGTCGCTAGCCAGATGCCAGCCGCGTCCTTTGACGGAGCAAACTTGCCGCGCCTCGTCTATGTCAAGATTAGTCGCTGGTTCCACATTAGGCAAACTGTAGGCGCGTCCATGAAAGATAATGTTCTCGTACTTCGAGAAGTAGACGCAGGAATAATTTTTCCCTTTGACCGTGAACATTGGGTGAATGCCCGACGTGATTTTGAACGCGGGAATTTTTACCATAATCGACGGATAGCCGACCTCGTCCAAAATAACGACGTTCTTGCCGTCAGAAAATTTTTCAACAGCGCGGCAAAGTAAACCATAATCGGGGGCGGGCGGCAAATTTTCTTCGGAGAGCAATTTAACCGTCTCGGAACAGACCGCCGCAATATAATTCTTGCAACTGTCTTTGTCGTCGAGATTAACCGTCAGCTCGTCGATACTCTGCGCGAAAGAAATTTTTCCAATCGCCAAAACCAAAATTATTATCGTGAAAAATTTTTTGAGGTTCATGTTGACTGCCTTTTAGAAATTCATCTTTAAACCAGCGTGGAACAGATGATTTTTAGATTTGCTACCGAAAATCCCTTGATAGCCTACGTCGACGAAAACATTGTTGATCTGGCGGCGATAGGCAAGCTCGACCAAGCCTTGAACTGAATCTTCACGAACGGGGTCGCCAAAATTTGTGTCCATCATGTTTAGATTAAGTTTCTTGCCAGAGAGCCGTCCGCGCACGCCCAGAGAGAACAATAAGCTGTTGTCGTCGTCGCCGTCCGTGAAGTTGTGAATCAAAGACGTTTTCGCCGTGGTATAGAACGCGTTGTATTTGTCAAACTTCATGTCGTAGCCGGAAATAGTTTCGCCCAGCAAACTCCAATGGATTTTCGGCGCGTCAGTCATCTTCAAATAGGACAAGCCGATTTCGGAGCGCAACTCATTCTTTTCGGAAAGCTGATTTCTCATTCCCGCGTTCACCGCCAGATAAAAACCGTTCGATTTGTTGGAGCTTCTGCCAGTTAAAGTGTTCGTGGCGGTCGGCATAGTGAACTTTGCATCGCCGCTGTTGTGGAAAAAAGTTGCCTGCGTCCGAATCCAATTTTTATTCTCTTGGGGATAAATCGTGTAGTGCAAGCCACACAGAAAACTTTTCAAGCTACTGTCCGCCGAGTAATCGCCGCCATCGGCACTGCCCAAAACGTAAGCCGCATGCAGTCCGCCGAAAGATTTTTTGCCGATTTGCCAATCCGAACCGACAATGTAGCCGTGCGAATGTCCGCTCAAGCCTTCGTTGCGTTTGAATCTGGAATAATACGGCGCGATAAACCATTTCTGTCCGAGCCGGTCATTTCTTTCGAGTTCGTGATTGATTTGGTCGAGATTAACGCGGGTAAAATCGATGGAGGTCATCGCGGCGGCAGAAGTTAATTTTTTCGTCTTGTTGCTATGAACGGGAACTAGCGCGACCCGATAAACGCCGTCGGAAACTTTTCTAACGTCAGTGGAAATGAAATCGGACATCTCAGCGGAATAAGTCATCGAGTCGATACCGCTAACATTAACCGTAGCATTGGGATAAGTTGCCTCTTCAATTTTTGTAACCAGCGTATCGGCTGAAACTTCATAGCTCGTGCCAGCGGAGTAATTTGGGCTAGGACGCAAAATCAAATTCGTCTTGGAGAAATCGATATTCGCCCAACGCGCATGAATTAAATCTCTTGTGGCTCCGAAGTCGCGCAAGGTCGTGGCGTAATTCCTGATTTCAAAATTGCTGAATACGGGCGGAGCCTTTCCCGCCTGCAACATGGAATGAACTGCTACTTCGCTTGCTCGCGGCAGATAACTATTTCCCGCGCTCGCAGGAATATCCGACGAAACATTTATGACGCCAGTATTTTCAAGCGTGATTGTTCCGGGGGCAGTTGTGTTGAAAACCATCATGCCGGCGACAATAGCTCCCGCGCTGGCGTTGGAGTTGCTTTGAAGCCTCGCATTGATAACGCCTCTGTTCGTGAAAGTCCCTGCGCCGACGGGCGAAATAACCATGCCATAAGCCCCAGGAGTTTGTGCCGCTTGTACGCCCGCAATCTGTGCTGGAGTTTCGCCGCCGGAAATAACTGTTATCGTGCCGTTGTTCGCTAAAGTTCCCAGACTCGGTGCGCTCATTCCGTAGGCAACAGAATTTGTGCGGTTGAAAATCGTTCCGTTGTTAATTAAGGAGCCGTAATTGCCAGTCGTAGCCAAGGCGCGAGACATAAAAGATTTTTCAACGTCTATATGAATCGTGCCGTTGTTTATGTTCGTAACGCGAGAATGCTCCGTGGTCAA
The DNA here is from genome assembly GCA_017534385.1 of Selenomonadaceae bacterium. Lineage (GTDB taxonomy): Bacteria > Bacillota > Negativicutes > Selenomonadales > Selenomonadaceae > Quinella. Next base: position 19,405 of record JAFWCT010000004.1, on the reverse strand, counting down.
GCCGCGAACCTGTGCGCCCGCGCTGCCTGGACCCGTGACGTTGACTGTGCCGTTGTTAATCATCGTCGAATTTTCGTAAACGTACATCGGGTGCGAGAACAAGCCGTAAGTCGCCGCGCTGTCTTCCTCGTCGTAGAAAAAATTTATCGTGCCGTTGTTAATCAGCGTGGAATTTTCGCCGGCAAGCATGCCCCAGCCCATGATGTTATCGTACTTGAGAGTTGTGTTGCCAGCAATGTCGAGTTGACCGGCATAAGCTACCACAATGTCTTTGTAGTGCAAATTAATTATGCCGTTGTTCGTCAGAAAAGCATTGTTGCCCGCCGCCAAGTAACCCGTTTGAGCATATACGCCCGTGTCTTGAACGAGAGCCGCCATTGCGTAAAACGAACGATTTAAATTGTAGCCCAGCGGCATGAGCTTGCTGTATTTGACGTAATCAAATTATTTTTCTGCTTCGATGGTGGCATTATTTTCGCCCGCGCCACTTTCGACAGTGACTTCATTTGATGCTTGCGCAGGAAGATTCATTCCCGCCAACAGTGAAATGGAAATCGCCAAAAATTTTTTCCGCATGTAAAACACTTCCTTTCTATCGTACTTGAGCATAAAAATTATTCAAGCCCAAAACAAATTTGAACTTCCAAGCGTCGACGAGCCGCAATAAATCTTCGCGGGGATTTTCGCTGAAATATTTTCGGTAATCGAAGAGCTTGCCATTGCTCCGCAGAGTCAAAAGGATTTTTTCATCATCGGTTCGGATTTGGACTGCCGTAAAATTGTCTTTCTTGCGGTCGTTGAACTTTTGATTGAGCGCGACCCACTCCGATAAAATTTTTGCGACGTTCTCTTGAAGCCCTTTCGGAAGCTGTTCTTCAAGGTTGAGTTGCCGATTGATAACAAAGAAATTTGACGGCGGCATTTTCGGCAGGAGCGTCCCTTTGCGTTGCAAAATTTTCACGCCGATAATCAAGACCGCCAAAGTTACCAGCTCGGCAAAAAGGAAACTCCACCAAACTAAATCGGCTTGCCACGTGTACGCGCCCGCCAAAAAGATTATCAGCAAGGCAAACGACCGTAGGAATGCCAGCAGGTTTGAAAACATCACGTGCCCGACCGCCAAAAGTGCCGTCAGCATTATCGCGTTAATCGCGGCGGGAATCAGCGACAGCGAATAAATTCTCAACGCCTCGACGGTTTCAAGCGACTCGGTAAAATATGACGCGCCGACCAGCAAAATTATCATCGGCAAAATCGCGAAGATTAATCCGCGCCGCAGAGCAGTCTTTAGCAACAACTTCATCGCGGGCAAATTTTTATCGCCAAGCTCAATCGTTAAAATCGGCGTGATGCCTTGCAAGGTCATTCCAGAAGCCGTTCGACAAATTCTGATTGCTATTTGCAAACTCGCGAAGACTGCCACACCCTTTAAGCCGAACGCGTGCAACGTGTAGAAGTTGTAAAGCACGATTTGAGATAGCGAAAAAATTTTGCTGAGCGTAACGGCACTGCCTGCCCGAAGAATTCTTCCAATCGGTATCTCAGAGAATTTGACGGGCGCGAAAAGATTTTTGCCCAGCCGCATATGAAGTTGGCGACCTTCTGACAGCAAGCAGAAAATTGCCGCCGTAATCATTCCGACTGCGATTGCCTCCATGCCCATGTCCAAGACTTTCACGCACAAAAAAATTATCGCGGCGTTCAGGATTAGCATGACTTTATAAATTTTGCGGAGCCGACTCTGCAAGCCGATTAATTTCAAAAACTGCAGGAGGTAAACCGAAATCACCAGAAAGAATCCGCAGATAGCCAAAGTTCGCCCGTAACTTTCGACGAGCGGATATAAATTCGGCGGCACGTGCTCGAATTCGACGAGGAGCCAAAAGAATACGTTCACGACGACCGCTAAGATTAATCCGACTGCGATTGAAAGTTTCAGCGCGGCAGTTGAATATTTTTGCGCGACCTCCGATTGAGACTTGCTCACTGCCTCGACCGCCAGCGAAAATGCTCCGAAATTTATTCCGAAGCCCGCCACAATGAACAGAAAATAAATCGGCAACATAAAAGAAAACGCTGCCAAACCGTCTTCGCCGAAGAAATATCCCGAAAGAAATGTGCTTACGGCTATAAGCGGGAAACGGTCGGGCAGCATATATTCTTTGAAGAGCTTGTCCATATATTTTTTTTCAGGGCTCATGAGTTGTTGCAAGCTCCTTGCCCAGTTCGTAAGCTCGATTTAAATCTTGCGGGAAGAGTTCCGCGCTGAGTTTGGTCTTGAGTTCGACGGGTACGGCGGCTGTATGATATTTGCTGTAGTCGTCAAATTGGAGCGTTGAATTGGCGACCATATACTTGCACGCGCCGAAACCTTTTTCCAGCAGGAAGGCATCGTATTTGCAAGAATTCTCAATGCCCATCTTCGACATAAACTGTTGGTTGCCGTTCATGCTGTAAATCACAACGCTACGATATTCGCGCTCGACCATTCTTTCATGCGCGTCGTAATTGCAGTGCGAGAAATAAAGCCGCTCCAAAAGTGCGCTCATACTGCTTGACATGTGCCCGTTGTAAATCGGCGTGGCAAAAATCCAAGCGTCCGCCGCCAACATGTCGTTCATCACCTGCGTGAAGTCGTCCTTCATGGCGCAACCTTTGCCATAAAAATTACTCTTGCGCTTGCAGGCGAAACAACTCCGACACCCTTTGAAGTTCAGCGGATAAAGATTCACAATTTGAATTTCGGCACCGGCGTCACTTGCTCCGCGACAAGCTTCTGCTAAAAGTTTCGCGCTGTTGCCTTTGAGCCGCGCCGAGCCGTTCAATCCGATAATTTTCATTTACCCAACCTCTAATCACAAAGCCAAAATGAATTCCGCCATCTCGTCAGCGTGCTTTTGCAATTCGTAACGACCTCGGTGTATCTCTCTTCGGGATAAACTTTGGGGATATAATTTGCCTTGAACGTGCAGAAAAGCTTTTTGAACTCCATTTTGCAAGTAATCGTATAGCGTTTAAGGAACGCGCTAAACTCGTCCATCGTGTAGCCGACAATGCCATCATGTTGATAAGCTTCGCCGGGGCCGCCGACGGTTGTTGACGCGATAAAAAATTTCCCCTTGAGCGCGTTGCCTTTGGAGCCGTAAGCCCAGCTGTGTTCCATAACTTTATCAATGTAGACTTTCAGCAGAGCCGGCACGCTATACCAATGCGTCGGGTATTGGAAAACGATTATGTCCGCCTTCAACAACGCGGCTTGCTCCGCCTTAACGTCGATTTGATAATCGGGATAAAGTTCGTCGAGCTTGCGAATTTCAGCTTGCGGCAACTTCTTAGCAAGCTCATCCAAAATAGTTTTGTTCGCGAGAGATTTCTTTAAATCGGGATGCCCCGAAATGATTAAAACGTTTTTCATTTAAGTTACACCTCTTACAGGTTTAATCTTGTACTTGCCGCGCAATCTGTCGGCGTAGTAGCCGTCGTAAGCGAACATGTGATTGATTCCCCAGTTGAACATGCCGTTGAAAGTTTCGCGGGCGACGAGGAATGCAAACGACTCGTCGTAGAACTTCGGGAAAAGATTTTTGCTGACCCACTGACGATTGTCCGCCTTACGGTCTATCAGCGTGGAAAGTTCCTTCATGCCAGGCAGGTGCCAATCACGATAGCCAACAAGTTCATTATCAGCGAGATATTTTTCAGCCTCCGGCGCAGTCATCAGCGGCAATTCATCGCGAAGCCACATCAGCTTTGCAAAATTATCAATGACGACGCCATTGCCGACGGTGTAGCGAGCCTCCGACTTATCGGCGAGATTTTCGTAGCCTTCGGAAACGGCAATGCACCCGCAACGCTGATTCTTTTCAATGGGCACCGCGCAACCGTAGCCGAAGAATATCGCCCAAACTCTTGCGCCGCCCGTCAAAGTATGCGGCTCTGCTGTCCAATAGAAATCCGAATCAATATACGGCGCGAAACTGTCAAAGACTGCGGGAGATTTTTTGCTGTAGTCGACGATAAAGCGCAGTTCGTCCACCGTCGGCAGTCGCCAAGTATTTTTCCCGTCGTAAAAGTTCGCGTTCAAATCCTCAATGTGTTTCAGTGCCTCGTCGAAGGTGTATTTCTTTTGCGTCTTCGATTTCTCGTAATGCAAGCCCGTTTGTAAATCAATAAAGCAATGCTGGAGCGTGGCGGAAGAAGACTTCATGAGACTTGCGTTGATATTGATGACTTCGCCACTGTCGCTGAAAACTTCGATTTGTCCGCCCGAAGGTATTTGAAACTTCTTATTGACGGCGTCCAAATTTCTGACGAGTCGATAACACAGCGGCATAGACTTTTCAGCGTAGTAGCCGTCGTAGCCGAAATTAAAGTTCGTGACCCAGACGTAAGTATTTTTGAACAGATTCGAGGTTATGTGCTGGAGAATGGGCGGCTGCAGTTTGTCATGCTCAAAAAATTCGTCGAAGTACCAGTTGCCGCCCCCGAAGCTTTCATCAAAAATGGAGTTAAGCTCGTGCATTGTCGGTAGTCGCCAGTTGTTGTAGCCTGCGAAATTATACGTCGGCAAATCTTTCAACACGTCGTTATAACTTTTGCGCTCGTTCTGTTTTTTTTGCCACATCACCTTCAAGAAAGTATCTGTGATGGTGCCGTCGCCGTTATCGATGAATCGGCTTTGAGGGGCGGGGCATTTTCTCCCGCGAACCGCCACGCCGTAACTTGTGAGCGTTTTATTTTTGGCAGTAGCCGCGCCCAGATTTAAATTTATCACCCAGCCGCAATCGGAGCGCAAACCGTAAGTCGTGCCGCACCAATAATCCTGCGCCGTCAACGTCTGGAAAATTTCTTGCGGGAAAGCCGGACTCGTCTTGGCATAATCAATCAGCGAACGCATTTCAGCTTTGGAAGGAACGCGCCAATCCGAAAAGCCGCCGTAAGCCATCTTATTTAGTTGCGGGATATATTTTTCGACGAAGGCAAACCAATTCAGCTCTCGTTTACAGTAGCAAAAATCGTCCTCGTCGAGGCTCTTGACTTCCCAATCCAAGCCGGTGGTGCTGTCTCTTATAACGGCGACTTCTTCTCCTTTGCAATGTTCAAAGTTAAGCGGCTTGCCCTCCGCGTCAAGGAATATGTAGCACATCTTAAGCACTCCTGCCGTCGGGAATCGGGTCTTTAATGGGATTGAAAACGTCAATGGCTTCGGTGTCGCCCACAGCAACGAACGAGTGCGGGACATTCGGCGGGATAAAGTAAGCGTCGCCCGCGCCGATTTCATATTCCTTGCCATCCTCGACGATGATAAAGCCGCCTTTGATACAATAGCCGAACTGCTCGCTTTCGTGCGTGTGCATTGCGACCTTGCTACCGTCCGCCATGTTCCAATGGAAAACATTCATCAACGCGCCCTTGCCCAGATATTGGAAGACGACGCCGGGATTGATTTCCTTCTTCTCAATCTTGTCGTGATAAATCATCATGACCAATCAGCTCCTTAAGTTCAAACGTAAGTGACCTCATTGCCATTGCGCGGCAACGGCTTGCGATTAGGTTTCCCGTCCTTGGCATAACCCAAAGCCATCGAAGCATAGACGCGTTCAGTTTCTTTCAAGCCGAGTTCACGTAGGCAGGAAAAAATTTTTTCATCGTCAGTGAGCCAGTGAATTTGATTAATCCAACAGCTAGCCAAGTCCAGTTCGTTCGCGGCAATCATCATGTTTTCAACGGCAACAGCACAATCAGCCATGTTGTTGCCGTAGTTTTTTTGATTGGCGACGATAATCAGCACGGGCGCATTGTAGTGGAAGACGTAGCCGCCCTTTTCGGAAAGCAGAATCGAAGTCTTGAGGCTCGAATAAGTTTTGGGCGTGACTTCCATTTTTGCGAAAGCCTCTTGTGCAAGGGAAGCGAGTTCGTCGAGAACTTTTTTATCCTGCACAACGATGAAGTGATTCGTCTGATTGTTGCCGCCGCTGGGAGCGTGTCTGCCCGCCTCGATAACCTTTTCCAATTTGTCGCGCTCAACCGGAGCCGAACTGTAACTGCGCGTGCTTCTACGCGTGATAATCGCCTCAAGAGTATCCATTAACTTTCAGCCGCCTTTTTGATTCTCTCGACGATTTCGGGATTTTTGCTCCACTCGTCCTCATTGAATTTGCTCCAAGCCTTGCTGGGGTGTTCGCTGAAACGAATTCCAGCCGCGCCCACGTCCTCCAGCTCGTGACCGTCAAAGAAAATATAAACGCGGTCTTTGGGGACGTTGGTTATCTCGGAAAAGATTTCGACGTACTTTTTAGCCAAAACTTTCTTTTGAGATTCAGCCAACGCGATAGATTTAACGCTGATTGCCGGCATGTTATCAAGCTCCTTTCGCCGTGCAGATGATGACCGAACGCGCCCCGATAACGAATTTCTCTGCAGAGTTAATCGGCGCGGGTTCGTCGTAAAAAGCTTTATCGCCCAAATCGGTATTGACTTCGACCTGCCAACTTAGATTTTGTGGCAAGGCAGGCAACCAAACGCTGTGACTTTCCCAGTGCGTGTTGATTCCCAGATAAATGAAGTTGTCTTTGCCGTCGCGAGTTTTTCCCTGCGAACATTATCCCGACGAAGCGATTTTCAGGTGAGTAATCGAATTGCCAAGCCTCGACGCCGTGTGAACTGATTGCAGGATAGCCAATCGGAATTCCCTCAGACATTCTCATCAAAACGGGGTGGCGTTTCCTAAACGCTATCATGCTCTTGAAGAACTTAAACAGGTCTTGATTCTTCTGCAAGTCGTTCCAATCGAGCCATGAAGTTTTATTGTCTTGGCAGTAGGGATTGTTGTTTCCGTATTGGCTGTTGCCGAATTCGTCGCCAGCAAGAATCATAGGAATGCCGATACTCGTGAGCAAAATCGCGGCGGCATTTTTAATCATCTTGTGCCGCAAATATTTAATATCAGCCGGTAAATCAAAATCGCCTTCCCAACCGCAATTCCAGCTGTGATTGTCGTTGCCGCCGTCGGAGCCGCCCCAGCCGTTAGCCTCGTTGTGTTTGTCGTTGTAAGCAAACAAATCGTAAAGGGTGAAACCGTCGTGGCAGGTGATGAAATTAACCGACGCGCAATCGCCGCGCCAAGCTCTGTCGTAAATATCTTCGGAGCCAGCTATCCTGTAGGCGACGCAATGAGCCAAGCCCGCTTCGCCTTTCAAGAAGCGGCACAAGTCGTCACGATATTTGCCGTTCCATTCAGCCCAGCGACCGTAATTCGGGAAGGAGCCGACTTGATAAAGTCCGCCCGAGTCCCACGCCTCAGCAATTAAAATCGAAGAGCTTAAAACCGGGTCATAAGCAAGCGACTCCAAAAGTGGCGGATTGTTCATCGGCGAGCCATCTTGATTGCGTCCGAGAATCGCCGCCAAGTCAAAGCGGAAGCCGTCGACGTGATAAGTTGCAACCCAATAGCGCAAGCAAGTCAGAATCAAATTGCGCACAACGGGATTGTTGCAGTTGAGAGTATTGCCGCAACCGCTGAAGTTGTAGTAGTAGCCGTCGGGCGTGAGGATGTAATAGGTTTTGTTGTCAATGCCCTTGAACGAAATGTACGGACCGTGCTCGTTGCCCTCGGCGGTGTGATTGAACACCACGTCCAGAATAATTTTGATTCCGTTCTTATGCAATTCCTTAACCAAGTCTTTGAACTCGTCGACTTGCATGGAGTATTTGCCGCTGGCGGCATAACCAGCCTTGGGCGCGAAGAATCCGACCGTACTGTAGCCCCAATAGTTTAAAAGTTTTCGACCGTCAATCTCGCGTGCGCCCTCGAACTCGTCGAATTCAAAGACGGGCAAAAGTTCAAGCGCGGTAATGCCCAGCTCCTTGAGGTACGGAATCTTTTCGCGCAAGCCCGCATAAGTCCCTTTGAACTTCACGCCGCTTGATTCATCTTTGGTAAAGCCGCGAACATGCGCCTCATAAATTATCAATTCCTTTTGCGAAGTTCTAAGCGGCATATCGCCTTCCCAATCGAAATCGTCGAGTGAAACTTTTGAGCGATATTGAAAGTCTTTGCTCCAATCTGGCTCCTCGCCCCAAACGTCGCGCCCCGAAATTATTTTTGCGTAGGGGTCAAGCAAAGTTTTGTTCTTGTCGAAGACGTTGCCGAGCGGGAAATTGTATTCGCCGTCGACGCGGAAGCCGTATTCCAAATTCTCGTAGTCCAGGTCGAATACAATCATCGAGAAGACATTACCGATTTTATAATTTTCGGGGAAGGGAATGACTGCAAACGGTTCACGCTCGTGCGAATGGAAGAGGACTAGCTCGCAACTTTTCGCGCCGGAAGAATAAATCGTAAAGTTGATGCCGCCGGGGACAATGTGTGCGCCGTTCGCCAAAAAGAGACCGGGACGGATTTTGAAATCGCCGTAAGTGTCAGTCGGGTGTAAGTCAATTCGCATGATTTATTCTCCCAATTCTTTCAAAGCATCCGCCATTGTCGGGACGCAATGCAACATTTTTATAAAGCCCGTCATTTGAAGAACGTCGACGACTTCGGGCACTGCCTCTGCGTAAGTAACTTTTATTCCTTGCGACTTGGCGGTTTTGGCAATCATAAGAAGAGCACGCAAACCCGAACTTGAAACGTAAGTAACCTTTGGCATTTTAATGATAGTCGGCTTCTTTTCGAGTAGCTTGACAATATCGGCGCAGGTTTGGTCAGAGGTCGCAACGTCAATTTGTCCGTCCAATGCAATAATTTTTATGTTGTCGTTGCGTTCAACAGTCACAGTCATAAAGTTCACCTCACGTCTTGGAAATGCTCATCGGCGGATAAATATCGCCGTCAATAATCGCGTCGATAATGCACGGCTTGTTGAGCTTGAGAGCCTCGGCGAAAGCGGCGTTAAATTCTGCGGCATTGCGAACCTGCCAACCCTTAGCCCCGCAAGCTTCGGCGTACTTGACGTAATCGGGATTTTTAATGTTCATGAAAGCATACTCGCCGAAGTTCGCCAGCAGGAACTTTTTGATAACGTTAAACTCGCTGTTGTTAAAAATCACGTAGACGACGGGAATATTATTCTTGACGCAGGTAAGGAGTTCAAAGCCCGCCATGAGATAATCGCCGTCGCCACAGGCGCAGATAACTTTGCGGTCGGGATTGGCGCACGCCACGCCGATTGAGCCGTTCACGTGACTTGCCATCGGTCCGAAGCTGCCGGGGTTTTGATACCATTGATTCTTGTTGAGATTGAGATACGCGCTGAGCCAAAGCATATGCCCGCCGGCGTCGCCCATGATGATTGCGTTTTCGGGCAGTTGCTTAGAAAGTTGTTGAACCAAAAAGCCAGGGTGCATTTTGCCGTTGCTGAATTCGGGCAAAACTTCGTCGTGGTGCTTGTTGCGGACGGCTAAACCTCCGGCAAGCGGCGCGACATTATTTTTTTCCAGATAAGCAACCAAACTTTCAAGCGCGGGTTTAGCGTCGCTCACCAAACGGAAATCGCTTGCGTAAACTTTGTCAATCTCGTGGCGGTCAATGTTTATGTGGAAAAGTTTTTTGCCGTCGAAAAGATTTGAGTTAAAGCCGAAGGTCGCATTCTCCGCAAAAGAATTTCCGACTGCCAAAACCCTCTGCGAGCTGTGGAAATAATCATTGGCACCGACATCGCCTGAAGTACCGACGATACCCAACGACAACGGATTATCTTCCGCGATGTAGCCTTTGGCGTCCATCGTGCTCACGAACGGGATTTGCCAAGTGTTTATCAGTTTCTCCAGAACGTCCTTTGCCTCGGAACGAATGCAGCCATAGCCGACCATGAGCAGAGGTTTTTTGTCGGCGGAGAAATTTTCAACGAAGCCTTTGCAGAATTGTTCGGTTGAGTTGTCATCAGCAAAAATTTTCGGCACGCGGACATTGACGCTACGATAAGCGGGCACCTCGGCAATCGTTACGTCCTTTGGGATATGCAAATGCACTGGTCCTGGTCGCCCTTCAAACGCCGTGTAAATCAATTCTTCCAGCGTGGGCACCGCAAACTTTGCGTCCTCCAGAATCACGGATTTTTTTGTCGTGGCGGCGAACATTGCTTGAGAATCGGGCGTGCGTGATAGTCCAGTGGATTCATTGAGCGCACCTTTGCCCCGCATTGCTCTAGACGTGTAACCTGTTATCGCCAACATCGGAATCGAATCGGAATAAGCGACTGCCAAGCCCGAAAACAAATTGAACGCACCAGGTCCGCCAGTAGCGAAGCACACGCCCAATTTTTTGCTGAACATTGCATAGCCTGCCGCCATAAACGAGGCAGCTTGCTCGTTCTGAATTATAATCGTCTTGATTTTGTCGGATTGATTGAGCGCGAGGAGCATTGAGGCGTTGACTTGCCCTGAACCGCCGAAGACATAATCCACGCCCACTTCCTCAAGCACTTTAACAATCGTCTGATTTACGTCCATAGATTTTCCCTTCCGTAAAAAAATTCCGAGCGAGGCAAGACTTGTCCCGACTCGCCCGGAACTTTGTTTTCAAAAAAATATTTTACAAGCCGCGTTCCTTGAGAACTTTAACGACTAAATCGCCGTAAGCAATCGAAGATTCAACGCTGGTGCCCGTGATGAACGGGTGGTCGTAATAAACTTGCGGACTTTCGCGATTGGCATTAATGCGGGCAATGCAAGCACCATTCGGACCAACAGCATCGCGGACGAGGTCTTCAACCGGCCACGGGAAACCAGGCGTGATAACGTCGGTGCCTTTGTTGTCTTCGGTCGCGCCGTAAACGTCGTAAACCATCGCCATGCCAGGACCGTAGAAGTCCCATGCACGCGGATGAGCCGTGATTCTCTTCCCGTAAATTATCGACTTGTAATCGTTTTCGGGGTCGCGGCAGAAGACGAGCGTAGAAACCGCGTAGCAAAGTGCCGCAACGATTTTGTCAGCCTTGTAAGCGTCCATGATGAGCTTGTGCAATTCCCAGCAGTTAGCCATGTCGAGGTTCGCGCCGGAGCCGCCCGTCAAAACAATCGCGTCAAAGTCTTTCATGTCGACTTCCGTGAATTTCTTCGGGTGCGCCCATTCGTCGCCGTCAACGAGTTCTTTGCAACGTGCGCAAACTTCCGGCGGATTCGTCTTGACGTTTTGAACGGGGTCGACGAAATCGGGGTCGATACTGATTTTGAACGGAAGAGGCTTTTTGCCCTGAGGAGTCGCGAGCGTCACTTCAAAGCCCGCCTTCTTGCAAGCGTCCCACGGGGCTTGAAGTTCTTCTGCCCAAGAGCCGTAATTGGTGGCGATAATTAAAACCTTTGCCATACTATGACCTCCAATACTTTTTTTATCAGTGAGCCTTTCGGCAACACTTTCCTTTTGTTCGAGCTGATTGATTCGCGCTTCGAGCATGTCGATTTTTTTGTTAAGCGCAGTCAACATCGTGCCGCAGTTAATCAGCGCGATAATCCTTTGCGCAAATTGGACGTGTTCGCCGCCCGTACGCGCGCTGACCAAATCATCATCAACGACAACATCCGAATCAACGTAATCAATGCCCATGTTCTTTGCGTCGCCGAGCAAGTTGTTATGCACGACCATTTTGCGCCCGCGAACCAATTCTGAAATCGGAGCCATAAGCCACGCACCGTGACAGATTATCCCTTTAATCAGCTCTTTATCCGCGAAACATTTCTTTAAGAACTCGCAAGCCGGCGGAAGCTTATTAATGTCTTCGGTGTAGCGCAATCTGTCCGCCACCATGCCAGCCGGAATGATTATCGCGGCATAGTCTTTCAAGTCGACGTGCTCAAAGCTCTCGTTGCACTTGAAAAGCTTGCGCTCCTCGTGTCCTTTGAAAGTCAATTCGTCTTGACCCCAAAGCCGCGTCAAAAAATGAACCTCCAGCCCTACATCTTTGAAGCACTTCGAGTAGTACTCAATCTCTGGTTCGTAGAAGTCGCTTTCGATTAGGACACCAACTTTATTTCTCAAATCGAATCACCACCTGTCAGACAAGTTTTTTATACGCCAGCAAATGATTCTTGCCGTCGTCGCAATGGTATTCCAACTTGTCCATTATCGTTTCGTAAAGAAAAATTCCCAAGCCGCCGATTTGTCGTTCGTCCAATTCCTCGTCTATGTCAACCTCTGGCACTTCCTCAAGCGGATTATAAAGCTCACCTTCGTCGACGAATTCAAAGCGCAATGTCTGTTCGTCCTCCAGAAAATCGCAGGAGACATAAAATTTTTCGGAGCCAGAATAATCGACGATGTTGACTAGAATTTCTTCAGCGGCAACCTTTAGGCGATTTATCCACTTGTCGTCCGTGAAATATTTTTTTATCTCGGCGGTTATCTCCGTCAACGCTTGCGGCAAAATTTCACGACGGGCTGGAAATTCTTTATTATGAAGCATGAAATTTACTCCGTGAAGGCATCTTGAATCGTAAGGAACTTATCAATACCCGTCATCTTGAACACGTCAAGAATTGTTTCCGACGCGCCGACTAAGTAGACTTGCACCTTGCCGCCGAGTTTTTGTTTTGCGAAGACGACAGCACGAATTCCCGCGCTTGCAATATATTCGAGTTCGTCGGCGTAGAAAACCAACTTCTTAACTTTATCCTTCTGAGCAATCAGCGGCTTCAATTCTTCCATGAGCGCGGGCGCAATCGAGGCGTCGATATGTCCATGAAGTTTGACCTTGCTGACTTCGCCAATTTCCGTAAGATAGTTTGCCATTAAAATTTCTCCTTTTAAGTCGGGATGATTCTGACTTTGACTTTAGGGCGGTGGTCGAGTTCGGGCAACTTGACTGCGAACTTTTCAGCGTCGAAATAAGTCCACGGCTTGCCGTCAATCTCAACCGATTCGATTTTGCAACTGCCCTTCGGCAAAATATCTGGCTGAACGTAAAGAGTATTCGAGCCGTCAAAACCGTTGGGCATGGGCTTAAAGTACAGGTCAAGCGGCTGTTTAGTGTGCAGGAGGTTGATATAAACCGCCGAGAGGAATGCCAATTCGACCGAGTGATAGCACGCCATCGAGTGCGAACCTTTGAGGCGTTCATTGCCCGTCAGGAACGGAATGCCATTGTTGAGCACGTTGAAATAAACTGCGCCGTCGTCGTGGTCGAGGAAGTAAGCATTGTAGAACGCCGCAGAAGAGCGCGCTAAGTCGAGGTATTCGGGCTTCTTCAAGCAACCGTACAAGATTTGATAAGCCAAAATGCCCTGCTCCTGTTGCCACCAAGCTTTTCTGTCATGCCAAGCAAAACGATAGCAACTTTCGCCTTCGCGGAGCTTGCGTTCCATAACGTCATACCAACCGCCGCGCCGCGTATCCATTCCGACTGTCGGCATAATCGCCGCGATTTTCTCCGCGAACTTGACGTATTTATCTTTGGCAATCGCGCTGTTGATTCTCATCAAGTTCCAGGCGATTTTGAGGTTGTGCCCGACGACACCGCGATTTTGTTGCCAGCCCCAAGTGGTGTCGTGGCTCCAATCGTCGTAGAATTTTTCCTGAACGAACGGGCTGTTGTCATAGTCCTTGAAATGTTCCTCAATGCAATCAGCCGTATACTCAAGAAAATCTTTGTACTTGTCGTCCATCGTCGCTAGGTACAAATTTATCAAATAGGCGGGCGCGTGGTCGCCAACCGAATTCCAATTTTTTCTACCGACGTTGCGTCCGAGCGAATCGCTCTTCGGGTCGAATGTCACGGGGTCGATATGCGAGTAGTAGTCGCCCTTTTCCCTGTCGATGAAGAATTTGTCGAACAGGCTTATCGTCATGCGAATATCTTTCATGATAGCGGGGTCGCCGTTCAAACGATAAGTTTGCGTCGGACCTGCCAAAGCGTAAATCTGCTCGTACATCGGAATTGCTTCAATGTCGTCATCAAATTCCGACGTGAACAGCTTATGCTCCTTGTCGCCCTGCACGTCGATTCCGTGATACCAATAAACAACATTCTCATCAATGTCGTAAAATCTCATGTGGTCGCGCAAATACTTCGTGCCCTTCTCGGCGACTTCCAAAAATCTGTCTTCGCCGGTGAGCATGTAAGCACTTGCCATACCGTAAATCATGCGGCTAATCGTATCGGTCTCCTGACAGAAATCGGGCTTGCGAACGCCGTCGAGTGTCAAGCGCGTCCGATATTGGCGGTAATCAATCTCGCCGTTGGGAAACTCCGCCTTGATATAAAAGTCAGCAATGCTCCGCGCCTGATTAATCCACCAGTCCGCCTCTTCAAAGCGCATTTCATTGGGCTTGCGTCCGGGGAAGTCGATATACGACGCCTCAAATTTCGTGCCGCTCTCGTCGGGATAGTAAATGCCATAAACGAAAACCAGTTGCCCATTTTGCATGGGCTTAGTTATTTGTCCCGTGCAATCACGATACGGCTCGTCCAAATTCCTCAAGAGCCGTGCGTAGACGTTATCGGAAAGCTTAAATTGAACGTCGTCGCCCGCGAAGGTACGAATAACGCCCGTTTTCGTCGTCGCGTCATAGGATTGGCATATGCCGCCCACTGTGTCCGAAAATTCAAATCCCATATTGTTACCTCCTTTGCCTTAAAAATTCTTGTTAATCATACCACAAAGTTAATTAGGGCATGATAAAGATTTATTTATCACATGAAGCGTACAGCCAACATTGTAATATCGTCGGATTGCTCGGCGTCTTGAACGTGTTCGGCTAAAGATTTGCTCACTCCCTCAAGCACAGTCGACAGATTGCATTTATGGTCAATAGAGTTCAAGCAATTTTCCAGACGTTCCTCGCCATATTGCTCCCTAGTCGAGTTCATCGCTTCCGTTACGCCGTCAGTGTACAAATAGATTATATCGTCGTGCTTTATCTGCGTCTCTTGCTGAACAAAGTCCATTTCGTCCATCAAGCCAAGAACGCAATTTTGCTCTACGTCCATGTAATGGAATTTTTTCTCGGCGTCGCGATAAAGCAGGGGCGGATTGTGCCCGCCGTTTACGTAAATCAATCTGCCCGTCTCCAAATCCAACATCGCCAAGAACACCGTTATAAACATCATCTCATCGTTGTCTTGACACAGTTGCTGATTGGCTAAAGTCATGACCGAGGCGAGGTCGTCGGGCGTCTTCATCATCGTTGCTAAATTTTTTAAAATGGTCTTGCCTTTCATCATGAACAGCGCGGCTGGCACGCCCTTGCCGGATACGTCCGCTATTGTCATTATCAAATGTTTTTCGTCCACGAGGTAGAAGTCGTAAAAATCGCCACCAACTGCTTTGGCTGCCTTCATCGTCGCATATATTTCAAATTCTGAACGCTCCGTCAAAAAGTCATGCGGCAACGCGCTCAGCTGTATATTCGTCGCAACGTTCAGCTCGGTTGAAATACGTTCCTTCTCGGCGGTGATTTTCGTCAAATCTGTCATGTACGTTTTCAGCTCGCCCGCCATTGTGTTTACGGCATTTGCCAAAGTCCCTATCTCATCTTCGGTCGTGACTTCCAAGCGTCGGTCAAAGTTGCCCTTTGCAATCTCCTGCACGCCGCCTATCAAACTTTGAATCGGCTTTAAAAATTTATCTGATTCGCGAATTCCTAAGCGTAAAACCATTATCAGCATGACGACAATCGCAATCAAGGAAAAGACCATTAAACCTAAAAAAGTTTGCTCAATGTTACTTTTAAAATCATCCATCTGTTCGAGAATTCTTTCTTTGGCTAGGTTAGAGGCGGCGTTGGCTGTTTTGTTTTCAATTATCGTGCCAAAACTCCAATTTGCAATTTTAATTGGTGCAAAAGCTATGTAATACTTCGTGCCGGAAAAAGTCAGACTTACAATATCATGATCCATTTCCGTCATTCTTTTAAAGACCGCAGCCAAATTTTCATCTTCATTAAGGCGCATATCCTTATCGCCAATACCAAAACGCCCTTCTCTTTCTGACGACATAATAATTTTTCCGTCTTGATTAACTATGATTCCTATGGTCGGTTCGTCCGATTCAAAATCTACAACGGCATTGTACAGATAGTTGACTTCTGTGCCGATTCCGATGCCGCCTGCAAAATTTCCGTCCGTATCGTAGTAAGGCGCGCCGCAGTGCAGAAAATAATTTCCTTCGTTATAGTGCGGCGTCGTGAAGAAAATTTTTCCCGTCTCTCTTACCGCTTTATACCAGCTTGAGTCCATTTGATAATCGAAGTTGTCCATATATTCTTCCGTCATATTAATAAAGGTCTTGTTCGGCTCGTAATCCATGCTTATGACGTAATCTTTTGCTGAAACCACCGTGACATCGGAAAATTTATCGAAATATCCTTCCGCAGTCACTGCAACCATAAAATCTTCCACGTTGGAAACTTGATAAAGCTCTTCCATAACGTCGGGCGGCAATTTCCCCAATGTCCGCTTGTTGAAAAGCACATAAGCTTTGCCCAAAGGCACTTGCTCTTGTCTGGGGTCAGGAAGATAGCGCGGAAGATACTGGGATTTATTCTTCAAAATCTCTTCCATGCCGGCTGATATGTTTCTCGCGTCCTCAGCTATATTTACCAAATTTTTATTGATAAGGTCGGAATGAATCGCTACCTTTTCGCGAAGATGCATTCTCGTTTGCCCGTGATAAAGCCTTTCTGTCAAATCGGCAACATGTTCACTCCATTGATTGCCACGCTCAGTTATTACGCTTTGGATAAAGTATAAAAACGTCGGCGCAGTTACTATCATGACCGAAAACGTTAATAAAACGCCAGAGAGTGACAAAAATAATACATTGCGCCCCAAACTCTTCGTTTTAAAAAGCTTAATCAGAAAATCTTTCTTGGCTTTCAATTTCTGTATCACTGAACTAGCCTACCTTCTACGGATAAAAAAATTTTTACTTGAGATCTGTAACATTTCGCTCGTTATGGCGTATAATGTGCAAAAGCAAATGATTCTGAAAGGAGAACTCAACATGGATAACAAACAAACTCCCGATAACAAAATCGCAACGGAGGAAATTCTCAACGACTCGGAACTCGACAGCGTCGCCGGCGGTGGGCATGCTGGGGGCACGGGTGTAGGTTCCGTTAGCGTTTTCAACGCCCCGCCTGTTCCGTCGGATCCAACTGATACTGTGTTAGTCTTCGGACAATTAGATCCTGGCTGATTGATTTTTAAAGGAGCAAGCCACATGAATAACAAACAAACTCTTAACGATAAAATCACGGCGGAGGAAATTCTCAAGGATTCGGAACTCGATAACGTCGCCGGCGGTGGTCATGCTGGGGGCACGGGGGTAGGTTGCTTTCCTGTTTTCAACTCCGAACCTGTTCAGCTGAATCCAGTTAATAACGTAAAATACGGCGGACAATTAGGTGCTGGCTAATTGAAGTTTTAAAGGAGCAAGCCACATGGACAACAAACAAATTCCCAACAATAAAATCGCGGCGGAGGAAATTCTCAAGGATTCGGAACTCGACAGCGTCGTCGGTGGCTTCGGACTCGGTTTTGCCCTGTTCTTATGCAATGCACTCCAGTCTTTGACCAGCGGTAACAATATCCCTAAGAAAGGCGAACTAAGTCCATTTATGAAAGACTTCGACGGTAAAAAACATGATTATGGACAAACTGGTGCTGGCTGATTAATTTTTCAAGGTGCAAGCTCGTCAAAAAATTTTGGCGGGCTTTTTTTGTCGCTAAGACTTTAACAGATTTTCCCTGCGGCAAGGATAAATCTTTATTTATCGTTGCCAATCGGAGTGGGTTTGTTTTATAATCCCTAAAACTTTTTGTTGGAGTTGTTGACATGCAAAAATATTATTTGGAATGCTCGTTGAATGCGGCTTCCGAGATGATTAAAGCTTATTACGTCGATAGAAATGTTGACGGTGTTTTAAAGTACTTGAATCCCAAAAACTTTACTTTCATCAGCTATGACAGTGGGCTTTCCTTCGACGACTTTAAAAATTTCGTTGCGTTCCTTGAGACCAGTTTAGAATACTTGGTTTCCTATAAGCTTATCGATGAAAATTATACAATCGGCGGGCAATCGCAGGATAGTTGCTTTGTCATTGCCAAAATTAAGTTAATCGACACTCGCACGCAGAAAATCTTTGAGCTTCATTTTTTCTTTTACTCCAATCAGTTGGTAACGAGGTGATTTGTCCGCATTATCACGTTGCATCGCCAATCAACACACAAAAAAAGATTCGGTCGGTGTTTTTCAATGCAAATGCTCCCGAACCAAAATTGCCGGGCGAAATTCAATCGCATAAAGAGGAATTAATTGATTTCATGAATTCAAATGTCGTTGCGGAGAAAAGTTTTTACTATGCAGAGAATTTTACTTATCGATTTGTTAATCGGGAATTCATGAATTTATTGGGGTATGAGAAAATCAGCGACTTTATCACGGAAGAAAATAATTCCATGCTGGTTAATGTGCACGTCGCCGACCAACGCAAATACGTCGAATATCTGTATAACGAATACGAAAATAACGTAGCTAGATTTAATTTCGACGAAAAATATAAATATCAGAGTTCGTATTGCGTTAAATATCGTCTTCAATCGCCGCAACTGTCCGAAGAAGTTTCTGTTTTGGAGTGGGGTAACTTTTTTACTCTGAACGGGCGCACGATTATTAATTGTCTTGTCTTGAATCTCAATGAAGTAGAAAATATTTCGTCGAGAAATGAAGAAAACGATATGGAATCTTCAGCAGCGGTTTCAGTGCGTGAAAATTTCGGAATACATATCAGCAAGGAAATTGTAGTTTATCCCTTGCACCGCCAAATAAAAATCAACGATGAATTAATTGAACTGACACAAGTTGAGAGCGAAATTTTTCTGGTTCTGGCAGATAATTTGAATAAACCGATAAGCATGGAAGAAATTTATCGCAGTATCTGGAAAAACAACGAATTGCATTTAACGAGCAATGCTTTGCCAATGCATATCAGCAAAATACGACGGAAATTGAATTCTCATGATGACTTAATAGGATTAGATTTCATAAGGAATAAGGGATATTGCCTTCATACGATATGATAATTTCTCAGGTTCAGAAACATTCAAAGTGTCGTGTAACAAAAATAATCATCATGCAAAAAAATTTTTTCTTCAGAGATAATTCTAACGTATGTGTTACATACATCAGCTCTAACAAAATCACGATTAAGGAGCGTTCAAAATGCAAATTGCTCTCGTCGACGACCAATTTGCCGACTTACATCAATCCGAAGCCTTTTTAAAGAAATATTTAGCTGAAAATTTTTCTGAAGTCGCCGACTCTATACAACTTGATACTTTTTTGAATCCTCAAGACCTTTTGAACTCTTTCGAGCCGAAAAAATTCGATTTATTCATTCTCGATATTTTTATGAAGCCTTTAAACGGAATTCAAGTCGCTCAAATCATTCGCAAGCGCGATAAGGACG
>JAFWCT010000026.1 GCA_017534385.1 Selenomonadaceae bacterium | reverse complement strand
TGTTGAAGGTTGTATTTCGTTCAGGGGGGATTATTCTATGAGAAAGACAGAGTGCTTGGCAATGATATTGGCCGGCGGGCAGGGTAGCCGCCTCAAGGCCTTGACGAAAACCGTTGCGAAGCCGGCAGTTCCGTTCGGCGGCAAGTATCGTATCATCGACTTCCCGCTTTCTAACTGTGCAAATTCGGGTATCGAAAAAGTTGGCGTGCTCACTCAATATAAGCCGCTCGAACTTCATAACTATCTGGGCAGTGGTAGCTCGTGGGATCTCGACCGCACGGGCGGCGGCGTATTCATTCTTCCTCCTTATGCTCGCGAAAAGGGCGCGGATTGGTATCGCGGCACGGCAGACGCTATCTATCAGAATCTCAACTTCATTGACCTTGCCGACCCCGATTACGTCTTGATTCTTTCCGGCGACCATATTTACACAATGGACTATTCGTGGATGCTCAAAGCTCACAAGATGAACAATGCTGACGTTACAATCGGCGTCTTTGAAGTTCCTTGGGAAGAGGCTCCGCGTTTCGGCATTATGGTCACCGATAAAGAGACTGGACGCATTACCGAGTTCCAAGAAAAACCTAAAGAACCCAAATCCAACCTCGCCTCGATGGGCATTTACATTTTCTCGAAACCTTTCCTTAAGAAGTACCTCGAAGAAGACGGCGTTAAGGAAGATTCAACGCACGACTTCGGCAACGACTTGATTCCGAAAATGCTTGCGGACAACTCGCGCATGTTCTCCTATGCTTTTGATGGCTATTGGAAAGATGTCGGAACGATTGAAAGTCTCTGGCAGGCAAATATGGATCTTCTCCAAGATCAGCCGCCGTTTGACCTCAAAGGCGATCAGAAAGTTTTCTCGTCCAATCCGTCACTGCCGCCGCACTTCGTCGGACCGTATGCTTCTGTTAAGCAAGCAATGATCAACGAGGGTGCGAAGATTGAGGGCGAAGTTGATAAGTGCGTTATATTCCAAGGCGTGCGCGTCGGCAAAGGCGCGAAGGTCACCAACTCGGTTGTCCTGCCGTCGGCTGTTATCGAAGAAGGCGCAATCGTCAATTATGCGATTATCGCTCAAGACGCAGTCATCAAATCGGGCGCAAGGGTCGAAGGTAAGGAAGGCGAAATCTTCGTTGTTCCCGAAGGTGCCGTAGTCGGTGCGAACAATACCAACGCTTAATTTGGAAATCGTCTGCACTTCAGGAGGTGCTTTGAATTGAAACAAGTAGTGGGGATCATAAATCTTCAGGAAGGCAACAGTCTGATTAGAGAATTGGCTGCGACTCGTGCGGTTGAGGCACTGCCGTTTGCCGGGCGTTATCGTCTCGTTGACTTCGCTATTTCTAATATGGTTAATTCGGGGATAAGCGCAGTCGGTCTCCTTCTGCCTGATTTCTCCCGCGCAGTACTCGATCATATCCGTTCCGGTAAAGATTGGGATTTGGCGCGTCGTCGTGACGGCTTGACCTATCTGCCTGCAGCTCTGCCCGATAATGATTCGCGCAAGGGCGACCTCAAAGACATTTACGCTAACCTCGACTTTGCAGAACTCAGCGGCAGACAATACGTCCTCTTGACCAACGCCAGCTACATTTACAACATTGACTTTGAATGCGTCGTCGACTTCCACAAGAAGAGCGGCGCGGATATTACAATGATTTATTCCAAGGCGCAGACTGACCGCGACGGCAAGAGCGTCGTCATCGAAACCAGCACCAATGGCATCGTCACCGACCTCGCCGAAGTTCCTGCAATCAAGGCTGGGCAAAAGGACGTTATGGGCGCATACCTCATGCCTGTCCCGACGTTCGCTTATCTCGTCCGTTCGACCTATGAACGCGGCGGACAAGACTTCCTCCTTGATGCTCTGATTCGTCATGCGCATGAATTCAAAATCAGCGCGTACAAGCACGAAGGCTACGTTGCCCATATCAATTCGACTATGGAATACTACGAAGCCAACCGCGACTGCCTCAAGCCCGAAGTTTGGGAAGAACTCTTCATGAACAACGACCGTCCGATCTTCACAAAGGTTAAGGACGAAGTTCCCGTTCAGTATAAAGAAACTTCCAACGTTAAGAACTCGCTTATCGCTAACGGCTGTGAGATTCGCGGCACTGTCGAAAACAGCATACTCTTCCGCGGCGTTATCGTCGGCAAAGGTGCATTCGTCAAAGACTCTATCCTTATGCAACGTTGTGACGTTCAAGAGGGTGCTCGTGTTGAAAACGTCATCTGCGATAAAGAAGTTATCATCACGAAAAATCGCTGGCTCAAAGGCGCAGAGAACTATCCTTACATTGTTAAGAAGAAAGCAAGAATCTAAAGCATTGAAAGTTAAGCAATGACATCGGCGGCGAATTTTTACCTGAGGGTTGCCTTGGCGTAAAGATTCGCCGTTTACTGTGATTTAATTGCAGTCAATGTTGCCAAGTTTTTTTCTGTTTGATAAAATGACACGCAGAAGTTGCTAATCTTACAATAAAAGGAGGAATACACTTGGCAAAGGACAACACAAGCAAGTCGGCACACAGCAAGGAGTACGAAAGACTCAAGGACGCTCTCAAGTCGCGGTTCATCAGCTCGGCGCATATCATGTTCGGACGCGACATCAAAGAACTGCCCATGAATGAGATTTACAAGACGGTCGCGGCGGTCGCTAAACAGTTTATCTCCGAAAACTGGATTAAGACGAACAAAGCTTACATGGACAGGCAAGAGAAGCAGGTTTACTATTTCTCGATTGAATTCTTAATGGGGCGGCTCCTCAAGTCAAACTTGATTAACATTGGCATTGATGAAGCGTTCCGCGAAGTACTCGAAGACCTCGACTTGAACCTTGATGACATCTTTGAGGAAGAACCCGATGCTGGTCTTGGCAACGGCGGCTTAGGACGTTTGGCGGCGTGCTTTATCGATTCGTTAGCGGCACATCGTCTGCCCGGTCATGGTTGCAGTATTCGCTATCAGTACGGACTCTTTGAGCAGAAGATTATTCAAGGGCAACAAGTCGAAATCCCGGACAACTGGCTCCGCGACGGCTTCGCCTGGGAGTACCGCAAACCTGACAAGTCGATCAATGTCAAGTTCAATGGCAACGCTTACATGAAGGAACAACCCGACGGCTCACTTAAGCTCGTGCACGAAAACGCTATGACCGTTATGGCTGTCCCTTACGACGTCCCCATTGTCGGCTATCATAACAAAACCGTTAACACTCTGCGCCTCTGGAATGCTGAAGTCAATCGCGACTTCTCCGATTATGGCATGTTAACTCATGAGCAGATGCGCGCCAAAAATGACTATCGCCACTTCGTCGAATCCATTACCGAATACCTTTACCCTGACGACTCCTCCAATGACGGCAAGCGTATGCGCCTCATTCAAGAATACTTCCTCGTCTCGGCTGGTACTCAATCCATTATCCGCCACTTTGTCCGTGCTGGAGGCAATATCCGTGCCCTTGATAAGAAAATCGCCATTCACATTAACGATACTCACCCTGCGCTTTGTGTAGCCGAACTTATGCGCATCCTAGTCGACGAATACGACCTTGAGTGGAACGAAGCTTGGACTATTACTCGCAACGTCGTCGCTTACACTAACCATACGATTATGCCTGAAGCTCTGGAAAAGTGGCCAGTGGATATGTTCAAAACGCTCCTGCCGCGTATCTACATGGTAATCGACGAGGTTAACCGCCGGCATCTCGAATACGTCAAGGCGCGTTATCCCAATAACCTAGATAAACTGCGGGCAATGTCGATAATCGAAAACGGGGAAGTACATATGGCACGGCTTGCAATAGTCGGTTCTCACTCTGTCAACGGGGTGGCTCGCATTCACTCGGATATCCTCAAATCAACGACGTTGCACGACTTCTACGAGTATTGGCCGCGCATGTTCAATAACAAGACCAATGGCATAACACATCGGCGTTGGCTAATGGGCAATAATCCGGAGCTTGCCGACCTAATCGATAGGACAATCCGTAGCCGGGTATGGCATAGGCACCCCGAACAGCTTGACCTTTTCAATGAGTCCGTCGACGATAAAAAAGTCCTTGAAGAAATCGGCGAAATAAAGTTGATTCGGAAAAAGGAATTAGCAGCCTTCATAACGAAACAACAAGGTATTGACATTGACCCGCAAACTATCTTCGATATACAAGTAAAGCGGATACACTCCTACAAACGGCAACTGATGAACGCGTTGCATATCATGTGGCAATACGACAAATTGCAAAGCGACCCCAGCTATAAACCTTTGCCGACGACGTATCTATTCGGGGGCAAGGCGGCGGCTGGTTACTATATCGCAAAGGAGACGATACGGCTAATCAATGCGATAGCGGACAAGGTAAATAACGACAAGACGATTGACGGCCGCTTAAAGGTCGTCTTCATAGAGAATTTCGGCGTATCTATTGGCGAGATTGTTTATCCAGCGGCTGACGTCTCCGAACAGATTAGCACTGCTTCCAAAGAGGCTTCTGGTACTGGCAATATGAAATTCATGATGAACGGGGCGATAACTCTCGGAACCCTTGACGGGGCAAACGTAGAGATACGCGAGGCAGTCGGCGACGAGAATATAGTTATCTTCGGACTCAAGGCGGGCGAAGTTCTTGCTTATTACGAGAACGGCACCTACTCTGCTTGGAACGAATACACTTCCAATCCGAACGTTCAACTGGTCGTCAACAGACTCACGGACGGCACCTATGGCAACTTCCATTCGCTTCGAGATTATCTGATTCAAGGCAATGACGAGTTCTTTATCCTAAAGGACTTCAACGCCTATATCGACGCGCACAGTGAGATATATGCGCGCTATGCTGACCGCTTTGGTTGGCTCCGTTCAGCGGCAATGAATATCGCCAATTCCGGCAGGTTCTCCTCCGATAGGACGATTGACGAGTATGCTGCCGAGATTTGGAATATCAAGCCGTGTAAGATTCAATAGCTTGCGACTTTCGGGAAGGGAGGCTTATTCATGAGAACATCCAATCTAAGTGAATATGACCTATATCTTTTCCACCAAGGCACGAACTATCACGCTTATGAAATGCTCGGTGCTCACTTCGTCACTCGCGAAGGCAAAAAAGGCGTTCGCTTTGCACTGTGGGCACCCCATGCTAAGTCTGTCAGCGTCGTGGGCGACTTCAACAACTGGGATACCCGCGTTAATCGCATGATTCGTCTTGAAGACGGCGAGATTTGGGAAACGTTTATCGAAGGACTCAAGCAAGGCGACCTCTACAAATACGCAATCCTTCCGCAAAACTCTGCGGCGCACATTATGAAGGACGACCCCTATGGCTTTTGGGCGGAGAAACGTCCTAACACCGCATCGAAACTCTACAACCTAGAAGGCTACGATTGGCAAGATAAAGAGTGGGAAGAACGTAAGAAACACCAATCGTCCTATTCACACCCGATGCTGATTTATGAAGTGCACGCAGGTTCTTGGCAACGCAACGACAAAGATTACTTGAGTTATCGCGAGCTTGCTGACCGCTTGATTGCTTACGTTGTGGAAATGGGTTACACGCACATTGAGTTCTTGCCGTTGACGGAGCACCCGCTTGACAATTCATGGGGCTATCAGACTACAGGTTATTACGCGGTGACAAGTCGCTACGGCGAACCGAACGATTTCCGCTACTTGGTCGAAACGGCGCACAAGAATAATATCGGCGTCATAATGGATTGGGTACCAGGTCACTTTTGCAAAGATGAACAAGGCTTGCGCGAGTTCGACGGCGTCAACCTTTACGAGTCGGATAACACGCAACGTTCAGAAAATCGCGGCTGGGGTACAATCAATTTCGACTACGGGCGGACGGAAGTTCAAAGCTTCCTCATTTCCAATGCGCTCTTCTGGTTTGAAGAGTTTCATATTGACGGGCTAAGGATTGACGGCGTGGCGAATATGTTGTATCTTAACTTCGGACGCGAGGACGGAGAGTGGACTCCAAATCGTTACGGCGACACAGGTAACCTTGAAGCAGTCGAATTCCTAAAGAAACTCAATGAAACTGTCTTCAAGTATCACCCGCAAGCATTGATGATGGCGGAAGAGTCGACCTCGTGGCCGCTGATTTCTAAGCCTGTCTATATGGGCGGCATGGGCTTTAACTACAAGTGGAATATGGGCTGGATGAATGACATGCTAGACTACGTCAGCCTAGACCCGATATATCGCAAGTGGAATCATGACAAAGTAACATTCTCGTTTATGTATGCGTTCGCGGAGAATTTTGTCTTACCGCTATCGCATGATGAAGTTGTTCACGGCAAACGGTCGCTGATTGAGAAAATGCCTGGAGATTACTGGGAAAAGTTCGCGGGCTTAAGAGGATTCTTCGGTTACTGGATGGCGCACCCCGGTAAAAAGCTCCTGTTCATGGGCGGCGAGTTCGGTCAGTTCGTCGAATGGAACGAAGACGCAAGCTTAGATTGGCACCTAGTCGAACAATACGACATGCATAAGCGGTTGCAAGACTATTCGCGGGCGTTGAACAAAATCTATCTGGCAAACAAAGCTCTCTGGCAAGTGGACTTCGATTGGAACGGCTTCCAATGGATAGACTGCAATGACAACGATAATAGCATTATCTCCTTTATTCGTAAGGCAGAGGACAGCGACGATTACTTGATTGTAATAAGCAACTTCACGCCGAACACTAGAGAAGGGTATCGCCTCGGAGTGCCCGACCAAGGCAGTTATCTTGAAGTCTTAAACACGGACGCGCTTTCATTTGGCGGCAAGGGCATAACAAATCCAAAGCTAAGAACGGAAGAGGTGCCGTATCACAATCGAAGTCACTCAATCAGCTTGACAATACCGCCGCTTGCAACGCTATACCTAAAGCCTGCGGCGAAAGATTAAAAGAAAAATTATCCCCAACAACAAGACAAACAGGAGGGAGTTTATATTATGAAAGTTCTTTATGTGGCGTCTGAGGCTGTGCCGTTCGTTAAGACCGGCGGTTTGGCTGATGTGGCAGGTTCTCTCCCTAAAGCTCTCAAGGAGCAGGGCGTAGATGTTCGCGTTATTCTCCCGAAGTTCACCAACAAGATTCCTGAGAAGTATCGCGAGGCAATGGAACACGTTTACGACGGGACGATACCCGTTTCATGGCGCACAAAGTACGTTGGCATTGACAAATACGAGCTTGACGGCGTGATTTATTATTTCGTGGACAATGAAGAGTACTTCGCTCGCGAAGGTCTCTACGGCTATGACGACGACGCCGAAAGATATTCGTTCTTCTGCCGGGCAGTGTTGAATTGCTTACCTGCGCTTGACTTTTTCCCTGATGTCATCAACGCTAACGATTGGCACGCCGGCTTAGTTCCCGTCCTCCTCAAACTTGAGCACCAAGGCGACGAACGTTACGAGAACATTAAGACTATCTACACGATTCACAACTTGAAGTATCAAGGCGTCTTCACCAAGGACATTATGGGCGACGTATTAGGGCTAGATTGGAAGTACTTCAACAACGGCGACCTTGAGTTCTATGACGCAGTTAATTTCATGAAGGGCGGCATTATCTACGCTGATTACGTCTCGACTGTCAGCAAGACTTATGCACAGGAAATCCAATACGAGTACTTCGGCGAACACCTCGACGGACTTCTCCGTAGCCGCAAAGATGATTTGTATGGTATCGTCAACGGCATTGACTACGACAAGTTCAATCCCGCGACTGATAAAGATTTGTTCGTGAACTATGACGCCTCTGATGCCTACGCCGCGTTCGATAAGAAGTGCGAGAACAAGATTAAACTGCAGGAGCTTCTTGGACTTCCTCAGGGCAGAAAGATTCCGATTGTGTCTATGGTTACTCGTTTAGTTGCGGCGAAGGGTCTCGACTTGGTTGTACGCATGATGGACGAACTCCTGCAGCATGAGGACTTCCAATTTGTCTTGCTCGGCACGGGCGATAAGGTTTACGAAGATTGGTTCAAGGGCTTGGCTTGGAGATACCCGCAGAAGGTTTCGGCGAATATCTATTTCTCCAACGAACTGGCGCAGAGGATTTATGCCTCGTCGGATATTTTCCTTATGCCGTCGAACTACGAGCCTTGCGGCATTGGTCAGCTAATCGCAATGCGTTATGGTGCGGCTCCGGTCGTCCGTGAGACTGGCGGCTTGAAAGATACCGTTCAACAATACGACAAGTACACCAAACAGGGCAATGGCTTTGTCTTCTCGAATTACAACGCCCATGAAATGATGTACGCCCTCAAGCGTGCGCTGTCGACTTATGCGCAGTTTGAAGTCTGGTTGCAGATTTCCTCCAACGCCATGAACAGCGACTATAGCTGGAAGAATTCCGCGCACGAGTACATTGAACTTTATAAGAAACTTATCAACAGCTGAGATTAAAGATTAACCACAAATCCGGCGGGGCTTACCTCGTCGGATTTTTTTATTGACATGTCGAAGAATTTTAGTAAACTAATAAAAAACAGTCTCGGTGTTCTTGGAGGAGGTAAGGAGGCTGCAATGGTAAGAAGAGGAACTTCAGACAGCAGAAACAGATTGGGCGGCGGAAGAGTTTGCGCCAGTTGTGGACGACCGATAAAGGGAGGTTTGTATTGCGAGTCTTGCCTAGAAAAATTTCGTGAGCGGGCAAAAGTTCAGGGCGAGCGCATGGAAACTCTTAAGAGCAACATCTTAAAGAGAGTCGCCGAGGGCAAGGATGAGAATTTAATTTTGATTGTCAACAGCGATGAACGCAACTTGAGCATAACCAAAATTGTTTTGGAAAGAGGCTTGGCGGATTTTAAAATCCTCACGGCGAACAATCCTTTGACGGCGATTAATACCCTCGTCAGCCGTGAGATAAGTCTTGTCGTCTTGGACGCGGATTATAACGGGCTAGATATGTTGCGGCGCATTCGAGATGACGAACGCTTTAAAGGCGTGCCGGTTATGATGATGTCGAGTTCGACGCGGCGCGAGATTGTCGCGGACGTTTTTGCTCTCGGCGTGCAAGATTATGTTACGAAGCCTTGCGCCCCAGCAGACCTTATCGGACGTGTCAACAAATTGCTAAACATCAAAGAAGAAGTCGCGCCCGTTATCGAAACTAAGCAACAGAAATCAACCTTCCGTATCGTGCTTATCGATGATGATATTTTTGACTTGCGACAGGAAAGAGAGCGTCTTAAGAGTCGCTTGCCATGTCAAATAACAACGGCTCAAAGTGCGGCGGAGGGCATGAGGCTTCTTGAGCAAAATGGTGCGGACTTGGTGCTTGTAAGTTTAGATATGCCGTTCGTCAACGGACTGAAATTTTTATCGCTCGTCAACAGCAATGCTAAGCTAAGCAATATCCCCGTGATAATCATGACGGACACGCGGGACTTTTCCGTTATCAGTGAGATTAACAGGTCGTCAGCGGCGGGACACGTCCGCAAGCCGAATATAACGGAGGACGGACTAGCTTTTATCGAATCGAAGCTACGCAATCCCAGATAGTCGATGTGAGTCTTTTGGCGGTTGCGATTTTAAAAAGTGGCTCGACTATCATTTGCTGGAGTCGACCACTTTTATCTTTATGCGCGAGAATCGTAGAGTTAAGGAGTTGAGACTTTGCTTTTAGTGATTGACATTGGCAACAGCAATATTGTTATGGGCACCTACAGCGGTAAAAACTTGATGAAGCATTGGAGAATCTCGACGGACAGACAGAAGACCGGCGACGAATACGGCATGTTGATTAATGACCTCTTCCGCTATCAGGGCGTGAAGATTTCCGACGTGAAGGACATAATAATATCGTCGGTCGTGCCGCCAATGGTTGTGCCTATCGTAAAGATGTGCGAGCGTTATTTCAAGATTCGCCCGCTCGTGGTCGGACCAGGTATCAAGACGGGTATCAAGCTCAACTACGAAAACCCGCGGGCAATCGGCGCGGACAGGATTGTCAATGCCGTGGGAGCCTTCGAGCAATACGGCGGGCCGCTGATTGTGATTGACATTGGCACGGCGACGACCTTTGATGTTGTCTCGGAAACGGGCGACTTCCTTGGCGGAGTGATTGCGCCGGGTATCGTGGCTAGTGCGGATTCTCTCTTCAACTCGACGGCAAAACTGCCACGTATTGAACTTATCCCGCCCAAGAATGTCATTGGGCACAACACGACGGCTTGTATGCAGTCGGGAATCATCTATGGCTACGTCGGGCAGATTGATACGATTGTAGAAAAGATTCGTGCGGAGATGGGCGCGGATTGGCACGCAAAAGTTATCGCGACGGGCGGGCTTGCCAAGATGATTTACCGCGAGTCCAAGACGATTGACAAGATTGACCACTTCTTGACGCTAAGCGGCTTGCGCGTCCTGCACGAGCGGAATTCGCAATGATAATAGGAGGATTATTTTATGTCTCAAATTAACGTGTTTACTATGCTTTTTGAAATGCATGGTTCTCCTAGAGAAAAAATCGTCTGCAGATTTATCAGCGAATTGTTGAACCCTAAAGGGGCACATGACAAGGGCGACATTTATTTAAAAAAGTTTGTCACTAAAGTTTTAAATCGCGGCAGGCTTTTGAGTAACGGAAACATTGCTAACCCTCTTAACGTCGGAACTTTTTCAGACGCAACGATTGAATGTGAGCATCCTTTTCGGGTTCGTAATCCAAGAACCATAAGACCTATTAAAAGACGCGACCAAAAGAGACTTCGGAAACATAGCATGGATATAATGATGAATTTAAACAATTATTACGTTGCGATAGAAGTCAAACTAACCGCTGGAGACAGCGCGAATCAGTGTCAAGATTATTACTCCGAAGCAATGAGTGTGGCAAAGAAAATCGGCAAAACGCCGTTGCTTTATTATCTTACAAAAAACGGTTCATCGCCCTCGCCTGAAAGTATCGGTAACTTAGACCCCGGAAACATTCGATTGATTTCATTCAGCAATGAAATACTTCCGTGGCTTAAAGATTGTTTGAATCAGTTACAGACCAAAAACGACGTAGCTCTTTATGACCTTATGAAAAATTTTTACGAAGCTTTGAAAAAGATTCTATGAAAACGACAACAGAAAAGATTTTCAAGCTACCAATCTTCCTTAAACCAATGGCGGGCGGCAACGTGACGTTGCATCCAGCGACCGCGTTCACGTATTCAACAACCTTAGCTTGTCGCCGCGCTTAATGGAGAAGAACTCATGACGACAACAGAAAAGATTTTCAAGCTACCAATCTTCCTTGCACCGATGGCGGGAGTCACTGATACGGCGTTCAGGGTTTTGGTTAGGGAACTCCTTGACGACGACTTCAAAGGCTTGCTGATGTTTTCGGAAATGGTCAGCGCGGCGGGCGTCCATTACCGCAACGACAAGACGCTAGCAATGCTTAAGACAGTCAACGATGAACGACCGACGGCAATTCAAATCTTCGGCTCGAATCCGGAAATCTGCGCGGAGGCGGCGGCTTATGTCGAGCAACTCGGCTCGGCTGCCGTCATTGATTTTAATTGCGGTTGTCCCGCGCCAAAGATTTTCAAGAACGGCGAAGGCTCCGCGCTCATGAAGAACCCCGCCTTGCTTGAAAGGATTTTGTCTGCCATAAGACGAGCCGTGAGCTTGCCTGTCAGTGTAAAGCTTCGGCTCGGTTGCAATGATATTAACGCCGTCGAGGTCGCTAAGCGTGCTGAGGCGGCTGGCGTTGACTTCATTGCCGTTCATGGCAGAACACGCGAACAATTTTATTCGGGCGCGGCGAACTGGGAAGCGATTGCCTGCGTCAAAGCCGCCGTAAAAGTTCCAGTCATTGCTAATGGCGACGTGCGAGACTTCGACAGCTTAGATAAAATCTTGTCGACGACACGAGCTGACGGCGTGATGATTGGTCGAGCCGCGCAGGGTAATCCGTGGCTTATCAATCGTCTGCTGAAATATTTCTTGACGGGAGAACGACTTCCTCCACCGACCATAGACGAACGCGCCGAAGTCATGCGCCGCCACCTTGAGAAGATTATTTTCTACAAGGGCGAGCGCGTCGGCGTATGCGAGATGCGTTCTCATGCCGCGTGGTATACTAAAGGCTTGGTGGGCGGAGCGGAGCTTAGGAATCAGTTCAACCGCGCCGAGACTGCTGACGACTTCTTAAAGATAATCGAGGGTATCAATGGACGATAAGACACTGACCGCGCAGGTCTCCGAACTCAGGGAACGATTGCGCGAGTGGAAAAGACTTCAAACAGAAAAGGAGAAACGTAAAATGGCTGAAGACAAAGACAAGAAACCTTCCGTGTGGAGCACTTACACCGACGACGACAAGGCGGCAATGGAGAGTTTAGCGGCGGGCTACATCGACTTCATAAGCCGTTGCAAGACCGAACGTGAAAGCGTCGTCGAGGCGATTAAGCTGGCGGAGGCTGTTGGCTACAAGAACTTGGACGACGTGATTAAGTCTGGGCAACGACTCAAGGCGGGCGATAAAGTTTATTGCGTGTGCATGAAGAAAACGATTGCCCTTTTCCAAATCGGGACGGAGCCAATCGAACGCGGCTTGAAGATACTCGGAGCGCACATTGATACTTGCCGGCTTGACCTCAAACAGAATCCGCTTTACGAAGACGGCGGGCTTGCTTATTTGGACACGCACTACTACGGCGGCATAAAGAAGTATCAGTGGGTGACGATGCCGCTTGCAATGCATGGTGTTGTTGCTAAGAAAGATGGACGCGTTATTGAAGTTGTCATCGGCGAGGCAGAGGGTGACCCTGTCTTTTGCGTGACGGACTTGCTAATTCATCTGTCGCAGGAACAATTAAAGAAGACAGCCGATAAAGTCATCGAGGGCGAAAAGCTTGATGTGCTCGTCGGCAACTACCCGCTTAAAGAGAACGACAAGGAGTCTATCAAGAAAGGAATCCTCAAGTTGCTCAAGGACAAGTATGACATTGAGGAAGAAGACTTCATGTCGGCGGAGCTTGCGTTAGTACCGGCGGGCAAGGCTCGTGAGCTCGGCTTTGATAGGAGTATGGTGCTCGGCTATGGACAAGATGACCGCGTTTGCTCTTACACGTCGTTGATTGCAATGTTGGAGGCGGCTAATCAAACGTTCGGCAAGACGGCATGTTGCTTGCTCGTCGACAAAGAGGAGATTGGTAGCTACGGCGCGACGGGTATGCAGTCGTTCTTCTTGGAAAATACGCTTGCCGAAGTCCTCAACGCTTGCGGGCAATACTCGGAGCTTGCGGTTCGTCGTGCGCTTAGGAATTCCTTCATGCTTAGTTCGGACGTGTCGAGTGCCTTCGACGCCCTTTACGCTTCCGCTTACGAGAAAAAGAACGTTGCCTACCTCGGCAAAGGCATGGTCTTTAACAAGTTCACTGGCTCGCGTGGCAAGAGTGGTTCAAGCGATGCTAATGCTGAATACGTCGGCAAGCTTCGCGCAATCCTCGATAAGCACAACGTCAAGTATCAGTTCAGCGAGCTTGGCAAGGTCGACCTCGGCGGCGGCGGCACGATTGCTTACATGATGGCTAAGTACGGCATGGAAGTCATCGATAGCGGCGTTGCAGTCTTGAGTATGCACGCGCCTTGGGAGGCAACCAGTAAGATTGACATCTACGAGACAAAGAAAGGATACGCCGCATTCTTGACGGAGATTTAAGCCCCTTGAATTGTCAAAAAATTTTCGGCTAGATTGTTGCAACTTTGATTGATAATGTGTTAAAATGCAAGCGTTGTTTAGGAGGGGTTAAGTCCCCGCGAATCTGTGAGATATTTTTAGGAGGTATGCTAAATGCCGTTAATCACAACCAAGGCTATGTTCCAAAAAGCTTACGAGGGCGGCTTCGCTATTGGCGCATTCAACGTCAACAACATGGAAATCGTTCAAGGCATCACTGGTGCTGCTGCCGAACTCAACTCGCCGGTTATCCTCCAGTGCTCCGCTGGCGCAAGAAAGTATGCAAACTCCCGTTATCTCGTGCACCTCGTTCGTGCAGCTCTCGAAGTTAGCGATATCCCGATTGCTCTGCACCTCGACCACGGTCCGGACTACGCAACTTGCAAATCTTGCATCGACGATGGCTTCACGTCCGTTATGTTCGACGGCTCGCACTATTCCTTTGCAGAAAATATTGAGAAGACCAAAGAAGTTGTCGAATATGCTCATGCTCACGGCGTAGTTGTCGAGGCTGAACTTGGTCAGCTCGCAGGCGTTGAAGATGATGTTTCCGTTGACGCCGACAAAGCTCACTACACCAAACCCGAAGAAGTCTTCGAGTTCGTCGAGAAGACCGGTTGCGACTCCTTAGCTATCGCTATTGGCACCAGCCACGGCGCATTCAAATTCACGCCCGAACAGTGCACCCGCAATCCTGAAACTGGCGTGCTTGAACCGCCCGAACTGCGCTTTGACATTCTCGCCGAAATCGAAAAGAAGATTCCTGGTTTCCCGATTGTCCTTCACGGCGCAAGCTCCGTCATTCCGAAGTATGTTAAGATTATCAACGAGAACGGCGGCAACCTCAAAGACGCTGTCGGCATTCCCGAAAACCAACTCCGCAAAGCGGCAAAGTCGGCTGTCTGCAAGATTAACATCGACTCCGACCTGCGCCTTGCAATGACTGCAGGTATCCGTGAACATTTCGTGCAACACCCCGAACACTTTGACCCGCGTCAATACATTGCTCCTGGTCGCGACTACATCAAAGAACTCGTTGCCCACAAGATTAAAGAGGTTCTCGGCTCCGAAGGCTCTGCACCGGCTATCATGGAACTTGCTAAAGAACTTAAGTAAGATATTATCAGTCTCGAATAAAAAGCCGCTCTCGAATATCGGGGGCGGTTTTCTTTTGCAAATATACTTCGCACGTGATACAATCGACAAAATCTTTTGGAGGCAACGCGATGATTAAAATTATTTTTTGCGACATGGACGGCACGCTCCTAACCAGTGAAAATAAATTGCCCGAAGGCTTCGACGATACGATTGCTGAACTCAAACGCCGCAACGTAATCTTTGCTCCGGCAAGCGGTCGACAGTTCTTTTCTTTGATTCGTTCGTTCGAGAAGTACCTTGACGAGTTTTTATTCCTTGCCGAGAATGGGACGCTTGTAATTTATCACGGCGAGGAAGTCTTCAGCTGTCCGCTTGGCTTTGAGGCAGCAAGGAAAGTTTTGGCGGCGAGCGAAGGCTTTGGAGATATTTTGCGCGTCTATTGCGGCAAGAAGGACGCTTACATTTTGCGCACGCAGGACAAGCCTGACTACAATGCCGAGCTGTTCAAGTACTACACGCACGCAATCTTTGTTGATAGCTTTGATACGGTTGACGACGTGGCGTTGAAGGTTGCCCTCTACGACAAGACTGGGCATTCAAAGGAAAATATTTATGACAAGCTGGAGCCGTTCTATAACTCGTTGCAAGTGGTCTTGAGTTCGGATTATTGGGTTGATGTCATGTCGCCGAGCATTAATAAGGGCGTGGCGGTTAAGAACGTTCAGCGCGTCATGAATATTAAGCCTGAGGAATGCGCGGCGTTCGGCGATTACCTCAACGATTACGAGATGCTTCAAGCGGTCGGCTACGGTTTTGCTATGGCGAATGCTCACCCCGACTTAAAGGCGGTTGCCAAATTCGAGACGACAAGCAATGATGAGGCGGGCGTCTTAGTCGGGATTCGTCGGCTGATTGATGACGGGTTGATATAATGGTGACGGCAGTCTTCCCAGCCGCAGGCTCAAGCAAGCGTATGGGCGGCGGCGTCAATAAGAATTTGTTGGAGCTTGCAGGCGAATCCGTTTTGCTTCGGACGCTTAAGACGTTCTCTAAGGTCGAGCGGATAAACTTTTTAATCGTTGTCGTTGCGGCTCACGAGGTCGAGACGGTCGAAGGACTTCTGCGCGGCTCAAAAGGACTCAAGCCTTGGCAAGTAACAATCGGCGGCAGTGAACGGCAATATTCAATCGCGAACGGATTAAAGCTTCTTCCCGACGACGCGCAAATAGTTTTGGTTCATGACGCGGCAAGACCCTTGGTCACAGTGCAGACGATTAACGACGTTATCGACGCGGCGGAACAATTCGGCGGAGCAATCGCGGCAATCCCCGAAAAGAACACCATCAAAGTTATCGACGCGCAAGGATTCGTTAAGCACACGCCGCCGCGAGCTGAATTAGTATCAGTGCTGACGCCGCAAGGTTTCCGCCGAGAAATTTTGTTGCGAGCTTACGATAAAGCCGCTGAGGAAAACTTTTTGGGCACGGACGATTCAAGCTTGGTTGAGCGGTTGGGCGTTCGGGTAAAGGTCGTAGCGGGCGGCTATCAGAATATAAAAATCACGACGCCCGAAGACATTCGCATCGCCGAAACTTTTTTAAGGAGGAGTGACGCTTGATGATTCGATTTGGTATCGGCTATGACGTGCACAGGCTCGCGCCGAATAGGAAACTAATCTTGGGCGGCGTGGAGATTGAACATACGCTAGGACTTGAGGCGCATTCGGATGGCGACGTTCTGATTCACGCGATAATTGATGCGTTGCTCGGCGCGGCGACACTTGGAGACATTGGACAGCATTTCCCTATGACGCCGGAGTTTAAAGACGTGTCAAGCGTTGAACTACTCAAGCGGACGTGTGACCTCATCAAGGGCAAGGGATATTCCGTCGGCAACGTGGATTCGATAATCGTAGCACAACGCCCGAAGCTCGCGCCGCATATCCCGATAATGCGTCAACGTCTCGCGCAGGTCTTGCAAGTCGAACTTGACGCCGTAAGCGTGAAGGCTAAGACGGAGGAAGGGCTTGGCTTCACGGGCAACGAACAGGGAATTTCAGCATACGCAGTAGCAAGTCTTCAAAGATAATCAACAGTCGAGGTGGCGGCAATGAAATTTTTTTCGCGCATAAAGAAAGATATACGCGTCATCTTTGAGCGCGACCCTGCGGCAAAGAGCGTGCTTGAGGTCGTCTTGTGCTATTCGGGGCTGCACGCGATTTGGTTGCATAGAATTTCGCACGCCCTCTTTACTCGCGGCTGGATAGTCTCGGCGCGGCTGGTGTCGAACTTCTGCAGGTTCTTGACGGGCATTGAGATTCATCCTGGCGCGACGATTGGTGACGGACTCTTCATTGACCACGGCACGGGAATTGTTATCGGGGAGACGGCGGAGCTTGGTAAGAACGTGACACTTTATCAGGGCGTGACACTCGGCGGCACTGGTAAGGAGAAAGGTAAACGTCACCCGACGATAGGCAATAATGTAGTCGTGGCGACTGGCGCGAAGGTTCTCGGCTCGTTCAAAGTCGGCGACCATGCTAAGATTGGTGCAGGCTCGGTTGTGCTTAGGGAGGTTCCGCCACATGCGACGGTTGTCGGGATACCTGGTCGAGTCGTCGTCCTGCATGGCAAGCGCGTTCACAATGAGGAAGAGTATCGCGAAGTTATTGCGGAGCTATGTAAGGCTCGTGGCTATGACATAAACGACCCGAACGTCCGCGCCGAACTAATGGAGGAGCTTGACGTTGATTTGAATCATGACATCTTGCCCGACCCCGAACGCGAGATGATTGAGGTTGCCCTGCGACAGATTCAGCGGCTTGAAAGTCGAATCAGCGAGCTTGAGAAAGAACTTGCCGCCGCCCGCGCAGAAATTTCCGCCGAGGCGATGCGCACATCGTCGCTTGAAGTCACCTTGACGGAGAGCAAAGTTGATTTGGATAAAACAAAGGAGTGATTGCTTATGATTAAAGTCTTTAACACGATGAGCCGGTCGAAGGAGATATTTAAGCCGCTAGTAAAGGGCGAAGTCAGTATCTATTGCTGCGGAGTCACGCCGTACAACGCGCCGCATATCGGCAACGCTCGACCGTTCGTGACGTGGGATATGATTCGTAGATTCTTCGCCAAGAGCGGCTATAAGGTTCGCTACGTGCAAAACTTTACGGACGTGGACGACAAGATTATTAAGACGGCTAATGAACAAGGCGTCACGTGGAAGGACGTTTCCGAGAAAAACATTGCCGCTTACTTCAAGAGCATGGACGCGCTTAACGTTCGCCACGCAGATATTTATCCGAAAGTTTCCGAGACGATGGATGATATTATTAAGATGATTCAGACGCTCGTGGACAAGGGCTTTGCTTACGTCTTGGACAATGGCGACGTGTTCTATAGCGTCGAGAAGGATAAAGGCTACGGCAAGTTAAGTGGACGCAAGCTTGAAGACATGATGGCAGGTGCTCGCGTTGAAGTCGACGAACGCAAGCATCACCCGATGGACTTTGCACTTTGGAAGGCGGCTAAGCTTGGTGAGCCGTCGTGGGAAAGTCCTTGGGGCAAAGGTCGTCCTGGTTGGCATATCGAGTGCTCGGCAATGTCTTTGAAGTATCTGGGCGATAAGTTTGACTTTCACGGCGGCGGCTCCGATTTAATCTTCCCGCACCACGAGAACGAGATTGCACAGAGTCAGGCGGCACTCGGCGACGAGAATTCTTTTGCGCAGTATTGGTTGCATAACGGCTTCATCACGATTGGTAACGAGAAGGCTAGCAAGTCCAATAAAGAAATGGTTCGGGCTAAGAAGGGGCTGTTCACTGTCGAAGAGATTCTGGCGAAGTATCCCGGCGAAGTCGTGCGCTTGCTCCTTTTGCAGACGCATTACCGTAGCCCGCTTGAGTTCGACGAGGAACGACTTAAGGAGGCTCAAGACTACTACGGCAAGTTAGCGAAGGCTTATTGGCAACTCGACGAACTGGCAAGGCTGATTCATGCTGGCGAATTCATCAAGGACACGGGCGAGAAAAATTTTGCGATAACGATAAGTCCTGCGGGCGGTCTCGTCGAGGAGGGCGAGAGGCTCCTGTCGAACTTCTACGCGGCAATGAGTGACGACTTCAACAGCGCGTTGGCGATAACGCACATGTTCGAGCTTGCCAAGGAGGTCAACGGCTATTACGGCGAGTTCGTCGGCGGGAAGATTTTGCCCGTGACGATTGACGGCGACATAATCTTGCGCGTCCGTGATATTTATTTGGAGATGGCTCAGATACTCGGACTATTTGAACAGCCTGTGCCCGTCGAGAAAGTCGAGAAGACTTCGGACAACTCCTCCGAGCTTGTCGATAAGCTGATGAAAATTATTTTGGAGCTTAGGCAAGAGGCTCGCGCCGCAAAGAATTGGTCAGCGGCAGATAAGATTCGCGACGAACTCAAAGCGGCTGGGATTGTCGTCGAGGACACGCCGCAAGGTGCCGTATGGAAGCAAGCGTGACGCTTGATGATATTAAGACGTTATCGCCACTGGTCTTAGCTCATGTCGGCGACGCTTATTTTCATCTGTACGTTCGCACACGCCTCTTGCAAGTCACGCATAACATCACGCGTCTCCATGACCTTAGCGCACAGATTGTCTCGGCTCCCGCGCAGGCGAAGACTTATCACGCGATAGAAGAACTCTTGACGGACGAGGAACGCGACACCTTCCGCAGAGGACGCAATGCCAAAAGTCATGCCCCGCACAAGGCAACTGTCAACGAATACCACGCGAGCACCGGCTTTGAAGCTCTGCTCGGCGAACTGTTCCTTAGAAAAAATTTCACGCGGCTTGAGGAGATATGCGAGCTTGCATTCAAGGAGGCTTTGACTTGGAGGACTTAATCTTTGGACGCAATGCCGTTGCCGAGCTATTAAAGTCCGGGCACAGCGTCAACAGAATTTTAATCGCGCAGGGCAGTCGCGACGGTTCGATTCAGAAGATATTTGCGCTTGCCAAAACTGCGGGCGTTGTTGTAGAATTTGTAAGCCGTGATAAGCTCGACAAGCTCTGCGGCGGACGTCATCAAGGCGTTGCGGCATATGCGGCGGCGGCTGATTACTCGACCGTCGAAGAGATTTTGGAGCTTGCTGAGGACGAGCCGCCGTTTATAATCTTGCTTGACGAATTGGAAGACCCGCAAAACTTTGGAGCAATCCTTCGGACGGCTGAGGCAGTCGGCGTGCATGGCGTGATAATTCCGAAGCGTCGAAGCGTACAACTCAATGCGACAGTCTTTAAGACATCGGCGGGCGCGGCACAGTATGTCAAAGTCGCGCAAGTCACGAACGTTGCCCAAACACTAAAGCAGTTGCGCGAGGTCGGCTTAAAGGTTGTCGGCTCCGATATGAACGCGGCGATTGACTTCAAGCAGGCAGACTTAACAGGCGGAATAGTTTTGATAATCGGTAGCGAGGGCAAAGGCATGAGGCGATTGACGCGGGAAAGTTGCGACGAGCTGATAAGAATTCCGATGGTCGGCAAGATTAATTCCCTCAATGCGTCAGTAGCGAGTGCGTTGCTCATGTACGAAATTTTTTTCCAGAGACGGTATTCACAATGACAAAGAAGCGACCGCATTACTTGGTTGACGGCTATAATCTGATTCACGTTTGGCAAGAGATTAACACGGAAGACTTATCGACGGCGCGTGAATTTTTGATTCGGAACCTGCAAGAATACGGCGCGTATGAAAAGTTTGAGATAACGCTGGTCTTCGATGCCGCACGCAGCGAGGATGAGGAAAGCGTTGAGGTCTATGATGATTTTTTCCGCGTGATTTACAGCGGCTTTAACGAGACGGCTGATAATGTGATTGAGCGGCTAAGTTATGAGGAAGTTCGTAAACGGCGTGAGGTGCACGTTGTCAGTTCGGATGCCACGATTGAAACTGTCATCTTGGGGGCGGGCGCGTATCGTCATCCTTCGCGAGAATTTTATCGGGCAATCAAGCGGGCTAAGCAACACTTGCGGAAAGAATATCTGGGCAATGTGACACTGCCCGTTAAGCGCAATGAAGTTGGCGACAGGATTGGCGCAGAGGTCTTCGCTAAACTGGAGAAACTTCGACGCGGCAAATAACAATTTTTTTATTATTTAAGGAGTGTGATTATCTGTGGCAGTAACGAAAAGGATTTTCCAAATGGCAAAGGAGTTCGAGTGCGACGAGAAAAAAATCATGGACTTCCTCGCCAAACAGGGAATCAAAGTATCGAATCGACTTAGCGCAGTCAACGAGGAAACTTACAATCTGTTAAAGGCAAAGTTCATGGCACCGCCTCCTCCGCCGCCCGAACCCGAACCTGCATCTGAACCCGAACCTGCGCCTGAACCCGAAGTCAAAGAGGTCGCGCCCGCAGAGACTCCTGCCGAGACGACTGAACAACCTCAGCCTGCACCTAGCGGCAAGAAGAAAAAGAAGAAGAATAAACAGCCGCAACCCGCCGAACAAAATTCGGAGCAAACAGAACAAGCGCAAGAGCCGCCTCCAATGAAAGTAGTTTCTGAAGAAAAAGTCGCGAACATGGGCAAGCGGACTCAAACAGTGCTCTTTGAAGGAATCATGGCGGGCAACGAATTTATTCAGCATTATACGCAGGACTTCGGAAGCGTCGTTGAATCTGATGGCAAGAATAAACCGAAGCCGTCCTTGACGTGGAATATGGACACGTGGGGCATTCTCTACAACATGAAGTTCGATTACCCCGACTCCTCGCCCGTGCGCTATTGGCAATCCGTCGCTAAGCTGATGACTAGGGCTTTCAAACTCCTTAACGCCTTTGGCGTGAAGAACAAGGAATCCTTAGCCCAGATGCGGGACGCAATGAGCGAAATCGGGCAAAAGTATCAGCCGCGGGAAATCTTCACGGACGAAGAGAATCAGAAGTTCGCCGAGCAACAGCAGTTGCTTTTCCAGACGTTCGGGCATGGCATGGGGCTTGTTAATGATAATCTCTTCGACCTCAAGCTCAAAGCCGAGCGCATGAAGGTTCAATGTGAGCGGGCGAACTTCCTTGACTACGCGACCAATACGAAAAGCGAGTTCAGAGGCAATGACTGGTTGTGGGTGCCCTTCGACCAGTTGCTTGAAATGGTTGTCTTCAGTGCGCGGGGCGTCATTCGTCGGTTCAAGTTCTATTACGCAAACAAAGAACGCATTGACAACATCAATAAGAGTTTCTTTGAATGGCTCGACGGCTATGCAAAGCTGAAGGAGCAGGGTGCTGACGCCGCGAAGTTGGCAAAGTATCTTGAGCTGGAGGAAAAGTTCGTAGCGATTGCCGAGTTCATGTCCTTTGATAATAATTTGGTTGATTATAAAAAGGTAAGGCAGGGCAAGCCGACGGTCTTTGACAGTGCGGTTGAGCAGTTGCAAGCTTATCGGGATAACTTGGACGACCCGGACGCTGAACGCAACTTTAAATATAAAATTCGCGGGCTGACCAACATCATCTACAAGCCTAAGGAATTTGTCTTTATGTACAGGTTCGGAGGTCTTGAGCCGCACAAGGATTATCGTCCGCCTGAAGAGATTGCCGCCGCTGAAGCTAAAGCCGCCGCTGAAGTTGCCGAACAAAAAGAAAACCCCGTCGCTGTCGACGAGGCTTAAAGCGTCTTTACCCCCAGAACATGTGCTTTTTCCAAAAAACAATCGCCGCGATGATTGAGGCAAGCAAAGCAATCGCAATGACGATGATAAAGCCCAAATTGTTTTCGGCGAGCGGCACGGGCACATTCATACCGAAGAAACTAGCAATGACCGTCGGCACCGCTATGATAATCGTCATTGCCGCGAGGAACTTCATAACCATGTTCTGATTGTTCGAGATTATCGACGAAAATATATCTGCCATCTGCGAGAGAATTTGGCTGTACATCTCAACCATTTCTCTCGCTTGTTTATTCTCAATGATAACGTCCTCTAGCAAGTCTTCATCCTCTTCGTAAATCTCCAAGATACCTTCGACAGTGCGATTGTTCCTGAGACGCAAGAGCTTATCAAAGACTGCGTCATTGGAACGCAACGATGCATTGAAGTAGGTTAGACCCTTTTGCAGTTCCATTAGCCGCAAGATGTCCGAGTTGTGCATTGAGCGGCGCAGTTGCTCTTCGATTTCGTCGGAGAGCTTATTTATTTGTCGCAGGTAGCGCAGATAGAACGTTGCCGAGCGATACAGTATCTCGAATAGAAACCGCGTGCGCTTGTAGGTGTGGAAAAGCCGTGCCGTGCGCTGATTGAAACTCGCCATGACGGGCGTTTCCTCTAGGCAAACGGTGATGATGTATTGCTTAGTCAAGATGATTGATAGCGGCAAGGTGTCGTAGCTTTCCTCGTCATAGACAATCGGGACGTTCGTTAGAATCATGACGGATTCTTCTTCAACGTCCAAATGCGAGCGTTCCTCTTCGTCGAGTGCGGCGCGTAGGAAGTCCGGCTCCACATGCGTCAACGAGCTAACCTCGCGCAGTTCATATGGCGTCGGGTCGATTATGTTTATCCATGCGCCCTTCTGCAACGTCTTTAGCGTCAACTTCTCCAAGTGTCCTGACTCCTGCGATTTGTAGATTTCAACCAACGGTAT
The DNA here is from genome assembly GCA_017534385.1 of Selenomonadaceae bacterium. Classification (GTDB taxonomy): domain Bacteria; phylum Bacillota; class Negativicutes; order Selenomonadales; family Selenomonadaceae; genus Quinella. The sequence continues at coordinate 24,919 of JAFWCT010000026.1, read as the reverse complement.
CGCCCCCTTCCTTAGATTTATTTTACTACATTTGCTTTGTTGCGTGAAGGAAAATTTTGTGCGGCGTGTAAGTTTATCTGCGGCAAAGCTTGAGGATGATTCGTTCCAAAGCCTCGACGCCCGCCCGTCCAAATTTCAAGTCAAAGTCCGCCTCCGCCAGTTCGATGAAGGTTTCCTCTAAGAGTTTTTCCGAATAACCTCTAGCAGTCTCTCCGAGCTTTTGGGCAATGTAAGGATTCATCTCAAGCGGTTCACCTAAGTGACGACCAATTACACCTTGAGCCATGAAAAACTTTGCGCGGAGGAGTCGGCGCACGTGATTGGCTAAAAGCGTCGTCACGAGCGGGAGCTTACCTGGAACCTTGGCTTGCAACTTCAAAAGGTAAAGAGCTTTCTTGGGCTTGCGTTCGTCAATGGCGTCGGTTAAGGCGAAGTTCGACACCTCCGGCGGCGCGAGCATGTTGCGTCGTAAATCAGCCGCTGTTATCTCCTTGCCCGCGACGTTGAGGGCGACCTTGTCCAATTCGTTCTCAAGATACCACAGAGAGATTTCCGGCAAGATTCCGAGCCGTTCATTGAAATGCCGCTTTGCCTCACCGCTCATGACTTTGCCCAATGACTTAAGCTTACTGTTCAACCAGTCATCGACTTCCCATGGGCGCAAAGGTTCTGCCTCAAGCACGTCGCCGACTTGCGTGACAATCTTATAGAGCTTGCGACGCTTATCCGCCGCCTTAGCCGTGAAGATTACGTAGTTAGTCGGTTGCATATCGCGCAGGATACTTTCGAGACGTTCAGACTTTTTATCTGCGCTGAAGAAGGCGGCGTTCTTGACTAGGACGACATTGCGGGCGGCGAAGAACGGCGCACTATCAATCGCGCTGATGACTTCGCTGATTGCAGGTTTGGTATCGCAGTCGAAGGTTACTAGCTCCGTTGTCCTGTCGACACCGAGCCGCGATAAGATTTTGTCCCGCGCCTTATCGATAAAGAAAGTTTCCTCGCCGGCAAGCAGATAGACATTCTTTATCCCGCCGTCGAGCGCACGCATAAATTCTTTGAACTTCACGTTATCACCCCTTGTTGATTGGAGATGTTTGAAATGATTCTTCGAGATGTCTACGCTGAGATTGACCTTGACGCCCTACGCCATAACTTAAAGGCGATTCGTCAGCACATTAACCCGGCGTCTAAACTCTGCGCGGTCGTCAAGGCAAATGCTTATGGGCATGGTGCCGTTGAGGTCTCTAAGGTTGCAGTCGAGTGTGGCGCGGACTTCTTAGCCGTTGCTACCATCGAGGAAGGTTTGGAACTTCGCCGCGCAGGTTTCAGCTTGCCGATATTGATTCTAGGCTTGATTCCCTATGATGCTGTTGATTCGGTCGTTGCCAATGACTTAACACAAACCGTCGCCGACTTCGACTTAGCCGCGAGATTATCGGAAGCCGCCGAGCGTCTCAATAAGATAGCCAAGGTGCATTTGAAGCTTGAAACGGGCATGGGGCGTATCGGCATTGCTCCGGATAAAGCAGTTGCCCTTGCCGAAAAGATTTCCCGTCTGCCGTGCGTCGAGTTGGAGGGAATGTTCTCGCACTTCGCGGACGCTGACTCATCTGACAGGACGTTCACCAATCATCAAATCGAAGTCTTCAAAGCAACGGCGGCTAAGGTTCGGGCGTCGGGCGTTCGGATAAAGCTTTTACACCTTGCCGAGTCCGCCGCGATACTCGACATCCCTGAAGCTCATTTCAATATGGTGCGGTCGGGTATCATAACTTACGGGCTTTATCCTTCCGCCGACGTTCGCCGCACGATTGACCTTAAGCCCGTCATGAAACTCGTAACGCGCATTGCATATCTTAAAAAAGTTTCGGCGGGTGTGTCAATCGGCTACGGTCGAGAATTTATCGCCGAACGTGATTCGTTGATTGCGACGCTACCCATTGGCTACGCCGACGGTTATATCAGAGCTTACAAAGGTTTTCATGTTGAGGTTAAAGGCAAAGGCTTAGCACCGATTGCCGGACGCATCTGCATGGATCAAACTATGATTGACGTGACTGACCTTGACGGCGTGAAGCTCGGCGATGAAGTGATTCTCTTTGGTTCGGATTTAATCTCTACAGACGACGCCGCCCGCCACTTGAACACGATTAACTACGAGATAACCTGCCTAGTTTCTGCGCGGGTGCCACGGCTTTTTAAATCGGGCAACTACTTGTAATTTAAAAATCAGTCGTTTATAATGCGCCGTGAAAGGAGATGTTGTAAATGGTAGGCTATACGCTTCGCCAGGAGCGCGAGCGGCAGAACTTAACAATCGAAGACATTGAGCAGGGTACGAGTATCCGAGCCTCTTACATAGAAGCAATCGAAAACGGAGAGTACGACAAGTTGCCCGGCGCAGTTTATACCAAAGGTTTCATTAAGAACTATGCGAAGTTCTTGGGCATGGACGCCGATGCCGCCGCTAAAGAGTTCGCCAAGGATTTAGCGGAACTTGCAGGCGAGACGACGACGGAGGCTCCCGAAGAGACTAAGGACGCTCCGCCTGCGCCTGAAAAGAAGCCTAAGCCGAAGACTGAAAACAAGCCCGTCGGCTACTCGATTCAAGATAAGGGGCGTTCCTCGTCCGTGTTAATCGTGGCGGCAGTCGTGTTAATCGCGGCGATAGCGGGCGGCTTATGGTCGTGGCTTACGAGTTCGGAAGGCGACGTAGCAAATGTCAATCCTCCGCCGGCTCAACAGACAACTCAACCCGTCGAGCCGGAGCCAGCTGATAATCCTACGCCTGTTGCCAATGCTAATCCCGTTCCGCCGCCGAGTGATAAAGTTGAGGTGCAAGCGCGTTTCAATGATCGTTGCTGGGCACTGGTCACGGTCGACGGTGCTGTTGTTCAAGAGGGCGTCATCGAAGGCGGGCAAACTCTTTCGTGGGAAGGTAAGGACAACATAACCTTCCGCCTCGGCAATGCGGGCGCGGTTGAGTTCTTCCAAGGCGGCAAAAGCTTAGGTGTGCAAGGCGCGATTGGCGATGTCGTCGACAGAACTTTTACTCGCAATTAATTTCGTCAATAAAAAAATCCTCGCCACTCGCAATGAGTGACGGGGATAAATTTTTAAGGTGATTAACATGATTCAGCAACAAGAAGAACAACCTGTGCGCATTTCCATTCACGATTTGATTTACGCTCAGCAGAAAGACTTGGGCAAGCGCATGGACAGATTAGAACAGCGCATGGACAGATTGGAGCAACGCATGGACAAGCAAGACGATAAGATTGACCGACTCGCTGATAAGATTGACGCCTTGCACAACGAGATTAAAGCTTCCACCGGTCACATTTCAATCGCTAACATCTCGACCGTCGGCATTGCCCTTGCCGTCATCTATTCCGTTATGCGTTAAGCTATTTGATTGAGTTCAAACGTTCGGCGATGGTGTAAGCGTCCTCGTCGTCGGCAAGCGGAGTGATAATCGGTTGATTGCCAAGCATGACAGTTCCATTTTGAACGGTCGCCTCCTTTTTATTTTGTCCGTTATGATAAGCCGCCGCCAAGTTGCCGAGCACAAAGTAGGAACGTTCAGCACTGGACATGGTGTCGGACGCCGCAACCTTTATCAAAGTCTTGTTGTTCACGGTGATGATTCCGTCCTTAGCAGTGACGTGCTTGCCGCTGTACTCGAAAAGCTTCTGTACGTAAGCATCGCGACGTTTTGCGCTATCAGGGTGGTCGCTGGGCAAGAAGACCTTTTCCAAGTCCGAACGCTTGCTGTTGCCTTCAAGCTCGACGAACTTTTGCATGACCGCCGCGCAGGCTCCAGGATTGTAATTCGTGTGAGTCATGTAATCAAAGCCTAACATATCGGCTTCAGTCTCGTATTTCCTTGAGCCGTGCGCAACCGAGTGATTGAACGCCAAGCCCGCGATAATTGAAGTCAACTGCCCGCCGCCAATCGCCGAACCAACAGCCGTGCCCGCCAAAGATGCTATGACTTGTTTTTGCAGAACTTTCTTGTTGCCCTTAGCGACGTGACTTCTTTGCCCGTGACCCATCTCGTGTCCGACAATCGCGGCAATCTCGTCTTCGCTAGTGATTTGATTGAACGTGCCCTCGTTGACCATCATGACATGCCCCATTGAGCAAGCGGCATTAACTGAAGTTTGCGCGGAGACAAAATAGATATATGGCTTCTCTTTGATTGTAGGGTCGACTGCGGCAACACCCTTGGTTAGGTTCGCCATAATCCTATCGAGTCTTTCTTTGTACGCGCTGTTTTGGCTGACGCCGTATTTTTGCTTGAAAGCGTCGAAGAGTTCTTGGCGACCTTGCTCGGACTCGTCGTAGTGTCGTATCATCTTATTAAGCTGGGCATTTTGTTGCGAGGCTCCGATAAGAATGCTTCCCACGCCGATAATAGTTTCCGCCGTCCCTGCCGAGGCGACAGGGGTTCCTAGCGTCAAGGAGACACCTAAAGCCGTCGCCGCGACTGCCGCAGTAATTTTCTTCTTTAAGTTCATGACAATCTTTCCCTTCTGAACAAATTTCTTTCATGATAGCAGAAATGGTTCGCCCGTGCAAAAATTTTTTTCGTGGCTTGAAAGTATGAAATTAATCTGGTAAGATATGCGCAATCAATCTTAGACAGCGGAGGGGAAGGCTTATGGCAAAGGTTTGGGCGCGAGCACCGTCCATAAATAATTTGCAAAGGGCAAAGGTGTCTGATATAATCGGCGGCGTCAAAAAATAAGGAGAGTTGCGTAATGATGAAATTGGAAAAGAAACAAGTTAGGCTCGTTAGCATTTTAATCGCGGTGATATTCATCGGCTCGGTCGTAGCAATCGCTTTAACGCAGACGGGCAACATAGCGTCGGCGGCGAGTTCGTCTAGTGTCGGGACGATAGACTTTCAACAAGCAATGGCGGCTCACCCCGACGTACAAAACCTTCAGAGTCAAATGGAAACGGCAGTGGCTGACATTAAAAAGGAGTTCGATGAGAAATCCGCTGGCATGAACGATCAAGAGAAAGCAGATTATTATGTGCAATGTCAGCAACGGCTCGCGCAGAAGCAACAAGAACTACTTTCACCGATTGAAAATGCAGTCCAGGCGGCAATCAAGAAGGTAGCTGACAAGAAAGGCTTGGCGGTCGTCATCGACAAGGCGGCAGTCATCTACGGCGGACAAGATATTACCGCTGACGTTATCGCGGAGCTTGGCAAGAAATAATTTTAGGGACTAGGGACTAGGGACTAGGGAATAGTTCCAAATCCCTTTTTTTTGTTAGGGGGTGACGTGTTGGATTACAGACTGTTGATAGCGTTGATGTTTGCGTTAATCGGCGGCGGTCTTTATCTTTATCGCCCGTCAGAAGTGCCCGCTGAGCCACCGAAGACTTCATCAAAGCCCGTGCAGGTCAATCGCGGCGTGGGGATAATTGACATAGAAAAAATCCAAGCGGCTCACCCCGACGGCGAATCCCTTGAAGAGTTGCGAGCAAGGGAATTGCGGTTGCGTCTGGAGCTTAATGAGGCAATGAAAGTCGTAGCTTTGCCCAAGCCAGAGCCGCCCGAAACTAATAAGGAAGTCTTCGACGAGGCGGCTTGGCAAAAGAACGCTCAACTTGTCGTCAGCCAGCTTGCGGAGTTGGAAAGCCGTAAAAAGGCGGCGGCGGAAGACTATCGCAAGAAGTCAGAGCCGCATTACATTGAGGAACGCAACAAGATTCGCGATGTTTACCTCAACGAACAGTTAAACATTCAGCTTAAGCTTGACAACGCTGATAACTTACAGTTGACGCAGGAACAAGTTAATGAACTTCTAAAGCAGCTGGAGAAAGTACAGTTTGAACGTAACAGCCTTCAGAAGGAATTGCTTGATAAGTGGATGGCGGAGATTGAAAAATACGCGAATGAATCTATCGCCGAAGATGAAGCACGGCTTAAGGCGGAGGCAGAACGATTAAAGGCGGTCATGGAGGAACAGACTCGGCAGAAAGTATCTGATGTCACTGAACGCAATAAAAAGTTAATGGAAGATGCTTTGCGGGAAATGGAAGGACGGCAAGTCAGGCGGCGTGAACTTCTAACCGCGCTTAATGAAGTCGGCAGAGAACGTTCCGAGCTTGAGAAAAAGATTTTGGACTCGATAGTAGACAAGGCTACGATGCTGGCGGCAGTTCATCATTTGGAAATGGTTTTCGTCAAACGTAGCCCCGACGAGTTAAAAGTTTTGCGTCGACATTTCGAATGGACTTTTGAGCTAAAGCCGCCCCCGAAGGTCGGAGCTGTTGTTTTTCCCGGCAAAGACGCCAAAGACCTAACCGAAGATTTGATTAAGGAAATGAACAGACTTTGATTGGAGTGTTTATAAATGAATGTAGGAAAGAAACTGGCGGCTGTGGCATTGCTTGCGTCGTCACTTATGATAGCCGGTTGCGGCGAAGGGCAAATCGGTTGCGTGGACGTGGAAAAGGTCATGACTGAAGCCCCGCGAGTCAAAACGCTAATGGAAGAGGCTCAAGGCAAAGTCACTGAGACTCAACAGAAATTCGAGCAGGATAACGCTAATAAAGAGCTGACTGACGAAGAGGCAATGAAGGTTCAAATGGACTTCCAACGCAAGCTTGAGGGCATAAACAAAGCCTACGCCGCGCAGATTAAAAGCCGTATGGACGTGGTGATTGAGGAGATTTCACGCGAGAAAAATATCGACGTGGTGATAAACAATTCGGCAGAACAGAAATTAATCTTCCACGGAGCGATTGATATAACTCAAGACGTTATCAATAAAATGCAGTGAGTAGGCGATACTATGGAAAAATTTTTATACGAGATAGCCGAGCTTATTGGTGGCGAAGTCACAGGTGAACGCACGACGAAGATTAACGGACTAGCGAACATCACGCTGGCGCGGGCGGGCGATTTAATCTTTGCAGTGCCGCCTCACCTTGACAAGGCTAAGGATTCTGCGGCGTCGGCTGTGTTAGTGCCTCTCGATACTGAAGACTTTCCAAAGCCTACCGTCAAAGTTAAAGACCCGCGAGCTGCCTTTGCGACGTTGCTTGAGTTGTTCGCGCCTAAGCTTGATATTTCAAAGGGCATAAGTCCAAAGGCGCACCTCGGCAAGGATGTTAAGCTTGCTGATGACGTGACGATTATGCCGTTTGCAGTCGTCGATGACGGCGCACAGATTCATAGCGGCGCGATAATTTATCCGCACGTCTACATTGGACAGCACGCCACGATTGGCGAGGATACTATTATTTATTCAAGCGCGACGGTTCGTGAGTTCTGCAAGGTCGGCAAGCGTTGTGTGATTCACTCTTCGGCGGTTATCGGTTCAGACGGATTCGGCTTTACGACTTCAAACGGCGTGCATACAAAGGTTCCGCAGGTCGGCAACGTGATTATCGAAGACGACGTGGAGATTGGTGCGCATGTCGGCATTGACCGGGCGGCTATGGGTTCGACGATTATTGGGCACGGCACTAAGATTGACAATTTAGTTCACATTGCGCATAATTGCAATATAGGCGCGAACTGTTTAATTGTTGCACAGACTGGAATCAGCGGTTCAACGACGGTCGGCAACAACGTAACCTTCGGCGGGCAAGTCGGTACGGTCGGGCATATCACTATCGGCGGCAATTCGGTCTACGCGGCGAGGTCGGGTATTTCAAAGAATATGCCGGAAGGGTTCTTCGGTTGCGGCTTCCCTATTCAAAGTCACAGCGAGTGGCTTCGACAACAGGCGGCGTTAAAGAGGGTTCCAGAGCTTATAGAAAAGGTTCGTCGTTTGGAACGCGAGCTTGAAACTTTAACCAAATCTTAAGATGAAATGCGATAAGAACAATAAGAATTGACGAAAAGAGTGATTTCATGGCGAAGAATAAAGATTTCTCAGACAAATCTCCTGTTGCTGAAATAACTGTACTTGAGTCGTCTTCTGGCGGTTTATTATCGCCTGCAATTTCAGTAATTATTCCGATGTACAACGATGAAAAGTATATTAGTGAGTGCTTAGACAGCCTTTTAGGGCAGACGTTCCAAGACTTTGAAGTAATCGTGGTTGATGATTGTTCTACTGATAACAGCGCGACGATTGTTAAAAGTTACATGCCTAAATTTGGTGGACGGCTTAAGTTCATAAAGACAAGAACTAATTCGGGAGGTTCGGGCGTGCCGCGCAATAAGGGCTTGTTCTTTTGCAAGGGCGAATACGTCTTCTTCGTGAATGCCGAGGACTTTATCTTGCTTACTGCCCTTGAAACTCTATACACTTCAGCAACGAAAAACAATGCAGACGTAATTTATACGAGTGCTTACTACGATTTAAAGCAAGTTAATGATGTTTATATGCAAAGAGATTCGGAAGGCAATCAAGCGTTCAATGAAAATCGCAAAGATAAATCCTCCTTGAGCGGCATGGAGCTTAATAAAAGTCTTCGGCAAATCCTGTATGAAGGAAATCTTTGGAGCACGTGGACAAGATTTGTTCGACGTGAATTTTTGATTAAGAACGAAATTATTTTCCCAGAGATAAAGATTGGCGGCGATTATCTTTGGACGTTGCATATATGCTGTTGCCCGAAAAGACTTTGGCGCATTCCGATTCCGCTTTACTTTCATAGAAGTTACTTTTTTGACAAGAAGACGTTGCCAGAGTCGCAGTTGAGTTTGGCATTTATCGATTGGTTGAAAGCGTTAAAAGAACTATCAAACCGCCTCAAAATCTTAAAAGAAAATCCTGCCTATTGTTATGAGGCGTCGAAACATTACTTTAAATATAGTTTCTTTGATGTGGTCGCCAAAAAGCAAGAGCAGGTAAAAATTCATGAGCTTTACAAAACTTTATACCGTAATAAAGAGCTATCCGACTTAGCACTACCTTTCTTTTTTAGCGCAATGATTGCCAAGGACAATGATACAGAAAAGGTAAAACTTCCTAGTACTTATGATTCAACACAACCTTTGGTATCGGTGATTATTCCGCTTTACAATGCCCAAGAATATATCGGCGAGTGTCTCGATAGCCTTTTAGCGCAGACATTCCAAGCCTTTGAACTTATTATAGTTGATGATTGCTCGACGGATTCGAGTTGCGAGATTATCGAAGATTATATCCCGAAGTTCAATGGACGCTTGAAGCTTTATCACATGGAAGAGAATACGGGTAGCGGAGCACTGCCACGCAATAAGGGCTTATACCTTTCAAGTGGCGAATATATTTATAACATGGATAATGATGACCTGTTGACAAAGACAGCTTTAGAAGAATTGTACACTATGGCTAAAGAATATAATGCCGATGTTGTTTATTGCGAAAAGTTTTATGAGATTGATCCTGATGGTACGAATAAGAAAATACAATGTCTTCAGAAAGGCGAAACGGTGGACAAGCCGACACTTGAGGACGAGGACTTAAAGGCAAGAGTTAAATCCATAATAGACGATAGATATTATGTAGTTCCTTGGTTGAAATTAATTCGGCGAAACTTGCTGATTGAGCATAATATAATTTTCCCCGCGTTGAAGATTAGCGACGATAACATTTGGCATCAAGGGCTGTTGTTCTATGCAAAAAGAATTCTCCGAGTGCCCAATATAGTTTACATTTATCGATTGACTAAAACTTCAATTATGCGAGTTAAAAAGACGCCGCAGGTTAGAATGAACTTTTGGATAGACCCGATACTGCGTGGCTTAAAGTATCTCGATAAGCTGATGAGTGGTCACGAATTCTTCAAGGATAATCCTTATTATCGCTACCTTATCTTAAAAAAGTTCGTAAGTGTAAGGTTTATTCGCATTTTGTCTTCAAGCAAAGAATTAACCGATGAGGTAGTTTATGAGACGATAAAAGATGAGTACGGCAAATATTTCGGTGAGTATGATGTTTTGATTTCTTGCTTGTGCACTTATATTTGTGAACAAAATAAAACTATGGCGGCTGCAAAGAAAGAATCACAACAAGTTAAAGGCAAGGTTGAAGGCGATAAGGAACTAATTGCCAAGCAAGCCTCTGAGATTGACCGACTGCGCAAGAAGATTGACTCTATGGCGTTGCTTCTCAACCAATCGACCTGTGCAATTTCAGTTGTGGTTCCTCTTTATAATGCGGCGGAATATGTCAGTGAATGCTTAGACAGTCTTTTAGGGCAGACGTTCCAAGACTTTGAAGTAATCGTGGTGGACGACTGCTCTACGGATAACAGCGTTGAAATAGTCGAAAGTTATAAGCCGAAGTTTAACGGGCGACTAAGACTTACCAAGACGGAAAAGAATTCAGGCGGAGGAGGTTATGTTCCGCGCAATATTGGTTTTAAACTTGCGGGCGGCAAATACGTTTACTTCGCGGACGCTGATGATTTTCTTTTGGGCACGGCTTTGGAAACGTTTTACAAGACGGCGGAGGAAAACAATACCGATATTGTCTACACGGCGGCTCATTATTACTTAGAAAAGCCAAATGATGTTTATCTCTTACGAGACGGCAAAGGTAAAGAGCTAGTAGCGCAAGGCATGGAAGATAAGTTGGTTTTGACTATTGACGACACGGATAAAATTCTTCACGAGCTGATTTTCGATAGAGGTTTTTCTACACCGTGGTCACATTTCGTGCGACGGGACTTCTTGCTTCAAAACTCAATCACTTTCCCCGAAATCCTCAAAGCGGGCGATTATATCTGGGTTATCAACATGTATTGTCATGCTAAAAGATTCTTGCGGCTCCCGACCCCGCTTTATTTTTATAGGCGTTATAACGTCAATTCCGTTTCTCAATCCAAGACGGCGAATACCTTTTCTAATTGGGTTCTATCGTTTGCCGATTATGCAAAGGCACTCGGCGAGCTATCGAACAAAATCGAAGTTTTGCGGGAAAACCCGTCCTATTCCTACGAGGCTTCGACGCGATACTTTAATTGGTGTCTTAATCGTACCAATGAGATGCGCAAGGACTTAACTGACCAAGATATTTATGAGATTTTGTATCGCGAAATCGGCAAGATAGATGCTTCAAACAACTTGACTATTCCTTTCTTCTTCTCCATGATTGACGCCGCAAGAAAGTCGCGTGAAATTAATTTGCAAAACCTTAAACGTTTAAAGAAAGAAATTGAGCAATTAAGAAATGTCAACACAAAAACTTCTTAAAGATTTTCAATAAAGGCGGTGAGCACAATGAAGAGATTTCTAATTGCGGCGGCGGCAAGTCTCCTAATCTTTGGCGGACAAGTTGAAGCGTCGACGGCTGATTTGGATAAGCCGATTGAGACGCAGGAGATAGGTAGCGGCAAGTGGGCGCATTTCAGGGATAAATATATCCTCGGACGCGAGACTGAAAATGAACGCCGCGACCGTAAAGAATGGGAACGCCGGCACCGTGAGGATAGGCGTCGTTATCGTGATGATTATCGTTACACACCGCCAAACCCGCCGCCGTATTATCGGGACGGAAGGCGATATTACCCGCCGCCGAGACCGCCACAATATCAAAGAGACAGCAGACGTTACTATCCGCCCAATCAGCCGCCTACTCGTTATCGATAATTAAGGACGGTGACACCTCATCGAATATAGATTTTTAAAGCTGTTGAGCTGGCTGATTTGTCTTTTGCCACTGAAGTTTTGCTTAGCGTTCGGACGAGGCTTAGCGAATTTGATTTGGGTGTTCTTGCCCGCCAAGAGAAAAAAGATTGCGACGGAGAATATCCGCCGCTGTCTTTTTGTTGACGATAAAGAGGCTAGCCGCATTGCCCGCGAAAGTACCGTTCAATTCGGCGCGATGTTCATGGAGGTTTTATCCTTTCCGAAACTCAAAGGGCATATGGCAAATCATGTTAAAGTTATCGGCTTGGAGCATTTGACGCGTTATAAGAATTTTTCGGAGCGCGGCGCAGTGATTATGACTTGCCATAGCGACAACTGGGAGCTTATGGGCGGAGCCTTTGCGCAAAATGGGATACCGCTTGTCGGCGTGGCGAAGAAACAAAAGTCAGAGGGAGCAGACAAGTTCATTAACGAATATCGCACGCTAATCGGTATGCACATAACTTATCGTAGTGGCGTCCGTGAGATGTACAAAATGCTTGACGAGGGACATTTTATCGGGCTGATTATGGACCAGGACGTTGGGCGTGATGATGGTGTCGTCGTAAAGTTCTTCAATCAGGCAACAAATTTTGTGACGGGCGCGGCGAGTATGTCACGCTTTAGAAAGGTTCCAATCTTCCCGGCGTTCATGCATAAGAACTCGGACGGGACGCACACGTTGGAAATTTTTCCGCCGCTACAAGTCACGAGGTCTTCTGATAAACACGCCGATATTAAGCAGATGACTCAACGGTTAGCGTCGCTGATTGAAGAGCACGTAAAAAAATATCCAGCGGAGTGGTTTTGGCTTCACGACCGTTGGAAGTCTATGCGCGTCGAGTTTGAGCCGGAGGAGGTTGCTGACTTTGAAAAAGTTTTGGGCATTGATAATTCTCATGCTGATTATTCTGCCCGCCAAGGTTCAAGCGATTGATTTGCCCGTGACGAGTCCGTTTGGTTGGCGAATTCATCCTATTTCGGGCGAGTGGAAGTTTCATGCGGGCGTTGACCTTGGTTATGAGTACGGAGCTTATATCGGTTCGCTCTTCGACGGGCAAGTTATCTCGGCTACCAACTTAGACGACGGATACGGTAATCAAGTTCTGATTTATCACCCCGCGATTGACGCTTATACACGCTACGCCCATTGCTCAACGCTTCATGTCATGTCGGGGCAAATGGTCACTGCCGGACAAATTATCGCACAGGTCGGGAGCACTGGTTATTCAACAGGACCGCATTTACACCTTGAATACATCATTAAAGTCAACGGCGTTTATCAATATGCTGACCCGCTTAGTTTGTGGCGTTAAATGTGTCCTTCTAAATAGTTTCATTACTTTAAGAGTCGGAAACGGCTCTTTTTTTTATTTCATAAAGTAAGTCTTAGGTGTCAACCGTGTTATAAGCAAAAGTGTGAGGGAAGGGAAGGAGGAGAGAGAGATGACGTATGTAGACAACCTGAATGCGGTGAATCGGATATTGAAGGTGGAGCGCGTAAGCGCGTCGGTGGTAACGGTGCTATGGATATTGCTAGCGGAGAACAATGAGCATCGAGAGGAAGGTTGGTTCGAGATAACGGACGAGGGGATACGCAGTCGGGTGAGTCAGTTGAGCAAAGCGCAAGTGACGGCGGCGAAACGTCGGTTGAAGGAATTAGGTGTGATAAATTACGAGGCGGAGTCGAGAGCGCCCCGGCGCGGAACGCGCTATGTGGTGACGCTAAGTAAGGCAGGGGCAAAGATTGGGGCAAAGTCGGGGGCAAAGTTGGGGGTAAAAGAAAAAAAGTCTATTAACGCGCGCGCGAAGAGAGGAGAGAGTAAAGAGAAAGAAAAAGAAATAAGTAAAGAAAAAGAAGTCGTAGACTTCGAGGCATACGCGACGAGCACGGCGAGCTTGGAGGCAGAGTATGCAGGGTTGGTGAAAGCGAGAGTTGATTCAGAGCCTGAAGCTAAAGCAGAGGTCGCGCCTGAGGAAGTGCCTGTAGAGGCAAGCCTTGAGGCTAAAGCAGAAGTCAAGCCTGAAGAACCGCCTGTAGAGGCTAGCCCTGAAGCAAGCGTTGAAGTCAAGCCTGAGGAACCGCTTGTAGAGGCGAGCCTTGAGGCTAAAGCAGAAGTCAAGCCTGAGGAACCGCCTGTAGAGGCGAGCCCTGAAGCAAGCGTTGAAGTCAAGCCTGAGGAACCGCTTGTAGAGGCAAGCCTTGCGACTAAAGCAGAGGTCACGACCGAGGAACTGTCTGTAGAGGCAAGCCTTGAATCAAGCGTCGAAGTCATGACGGCTAAGGAGACGCCCTCGGCGTCTGCGCAGGTTTTAACCATCTCCGACTGCGTAGCAGGCGGAGCCGCGTCTGAAAATCGGCTGAAGGGCAAGCCGCCTTTGGAGCCGGATTGGTTGAGTTACATGAATGGAGGACAAGAATATGACGACAGACTTAATGGAGTTATTAGCGAAACACCGGGCAGAGCTTGCGGCTGAGTACGCGGAAAAGTCGCCGGCGATATGCGAGCAGTATGGGCTTGACGCCGAGAAAAATGAATGCATGGTACGCAGTCTCATCAATGCGCACAATCGGTTAGCAATCTGCGCGGGCTGTAATGGCGACGTGCCGAATTGTCAGCAGGTGCAGCCGGTGATTGAGGTGCACGGCAAGCAGATAACGATTTACGACGTGGAATGCAAATGGGGCTATCGCGACCGGATGCTTAGGTTTGCGCGAAAATTCGTGCCGAAGCGTTACGCGTTCAAGGGCTTTGATGATTACGAGGTCACGGAGGAAAATCGTCGGGCAATAGGCATGGCGCATTGGTTCCTGCAAAAGGGCGACGGACACAGCTTGTACTACCACGGCGGCTACGGGACGGGCAAGACTTTCCTTGTAAGCCTGATAGCCAAAGAGCTAGTGATAAAAGGCAAGAAGATAGAGTTTGGGAACGTGCCGGCGTTGCTGGACGAGATAAGGCGCACGTTCAATGATCCGACGGTTTCGGCGCAGCAGGTTTTGAAACGCTACCTCGATTGCGACGTGCTAATCATGGACGATATCGGCACGGAAAAGGTATCGGATTGGTCAGTGGTGACGCTCTACCAGATAATCGACGGGCGGTACAATGCGGAGCTACCGATAATCTTCACGTCGAACTTGACGCCGGAGGAATTGCAAGCGCGTTATGCGGAAAAGGAAAAGCTCAATGCAGGGCGGATAGGGTCGCGGCTAGCGCAGATGTGCTACGTAGGGAGCCTCGGCAATCGCGATAGGAGGAAGTCATGAAAGTGCGGATTGATTCGGCGAAGTTGATGCGCGACACCTTGCACGACATGACTTACGAAAAGCTAGCAAGTCTAGCGGGGCTATCGTTCACGGTGGTTTACAAGACGATTGCAAGTGGGAGTCATGCGAAGGTTAGCACGCTAAGGAAAATCTGCGCGGCGCGAGGCTTGAACTACCTCGACTATATCACAGAGCCTGATGACGGTTGCACGTTCATAGTAAACGCCGAGTTGCTGGCTAAGCTGGTAAAGGAACATGGGCTAACGCGTCGAGGCTTGAGCTTGAAAATCGGCATGTCGATAACTTACATAGGTCAGACGATAAAGCACACGTCGGAAATCCCGTTGCGAATCTTGAAGAGGTTAGCGGCGGAATTGGGCGTGGGCTGGCAAGCATTGACGGTGCACATTTACGCTTGAAGGAGGCAGATTGATGACGCAGTATGAGTTGGCGCGGCAATGGGTCAGGGCAGAGTTGCACGCGGAAGGTTATCGGTGGTATCGGCGCAAGTACAATCGCTGGCACACGATAAACATTGCCCGCGCTCGGAAACTGTTGAGCAAATGGGGCTTGACGCCCGCGAAGTTTCTTCAGCTGCAGGAGGAGGCAGGGTTATGAATGTAAAGAAAGACGAGTTGAAGTCGGCGATATCGGAGCGGACGAATCGGATGCCGGAATTTGCGAACTCGGCGAAGTTGAGTCCGGAGCGGTTGTTTGCGATATTGAGCAACGGACAGGCGACGTATAAAGAGCTGGACAATATCTGCAAGGCGTTGAACCTCCGGCGCGACGAGTATAAGCCGCAAGATTTTATCGACGTGAAGGACGCCTTGGACGCCTTCTGCACGAGAGGATACGACGATGACGAAGACGGAAAAGCGTAGGCTGTTGCATGACCTGCAGACCGCGCAGGCGAAGTGCCGCGAGCTTGAGCAAGGAATGTTAGCTGAGGAATTCACCGGCAACATGACGGCGGCTGATTTTCATAGGACACTGCGGCTGATGCGCAAGCTTATCGGGAAAAGGTACGTGCGCGAGACGCTGATAATCCTGTTGCAATCGGCGGATAAGGACGAGTCGATAAGGCAGATGTTCAAAGAAGTAATGGAGGCTGACTGATGGCTAATCCTTTGAAAGAGACGATTGAGAGTCTGAGTCGTCCGACGAGTGGCCGCGATTACACCAAACTCGACACGCTGATAGCGGCGCATCCCGAAGGCGTAACGTTGACATGGCTCGGCGAATGCGAAGGTAAGCACGGAAGTTTCACAGGATTTATCTGCGCGGAAGAGCCTACCAAATACTATGCGGGCAGTGGCGACATAAAAAAGTTGTGGGAAGCGTTGTTGGAAAAGCACGGCGGTTGCATGGCTGACGTTGAGGCAGAAGTCAAAGCGAATCCGGCGCGTATTCGGATAGCAAAAGTCCGCAAGCTTGACGGCGGACTGTACACGAAAATTTATTGGGCGGATGATGATGAAGAAAGTCAAAGTGGACATGATAAAGCTAGCGGCGACGTTGGAAAAGTTGAAGATGAGTCCGGCGGAGTTCGCGAAGGCGGCAGGCACTCACGAGAAGAACATAGCCGAGGGTTGCCTCTTGGGTGAGATGTCTTACAACGCAGTAAAGCGCGTCTGCAAGTTCATGAACTGGACGCTTTTCGACTTGATAAAGGAAAGGTTTTAAATGTTTAGATTAGATAGGGCGCGTGTCATGCCGGTAGTATTGCGCAAGAAAAAGAGCTTAAAGGAATTGGCAAGCAAGGTTGGGTTGACGCCTCGGCAGTTATGGGACGCATTGAACGGTGCGCCAGTCAAGGCAGAAGTAATCGGGCGGCTGAGTAATTCGTGGCTGATGAACGCGCATGAATATCTGCAAGAGACCGCGCAGGTTAAGGAGGAAGATTAATGTTTGTATGGACGACGACGGGGCGGTACGTGAACTTGTTGCAAGCGGAATACCTGTGCACGCGGATAGGAGTCGACGCTAAAGGCGACAGCCGGCACCATTTGATAGCGGGCTTCGACGATGATGAATACGTGCTTGATTCGTTCGAGACTCATGCCGAGGCGCAAAACGCGTTGGAGGATTTAGTCGCCGCGCTCAATGGAGATAGCGACGATGAATCTTGATGATGCAAAGAGGACGTTGGACGCGCGTTACTCGAAGGACATGCCGTATATCCGGGCAATCGGACGGAGCGTCGAACGACTGGTAACAAAGGTCGTTTGGCAAGTAGAAGTCAGTTCCGATGGCGAGCGTTGGGAAGAACTACTTTCTTTCGCCAGAGCCAAAGACGCTATGGCGGCGCGTGAGGAATTAACAAAACATATGGAGGGGAAGACCCGTGGATTACGAAATTAAGCTGGAATATTCCTTTGGTAACAAGCAACCTGCCATTTATGGACACACTGACGACGACTTTGACGACGTGATTGACGCCGACGAAGCGTTTCAAGGATTGCTTAAAGGGTTGTCGACGCGCTACGCCGAGTTAGCCCACGAACATTTCGGCAACCAGACTTGCGACGATGAATCCGTTGACTATGAAATCACGCTGAGCTATGACATTGACGACGCGACGGCAGACAGTAGCGGTTATTGCGACGACGACGACTTCGACAGCGTGATTGGCGCGGATGAAACGTTCGATGAGTTGGTTAAGGGATTGGAGACGCGTTACACTGAGATAGCTTACGAGTATTACGGTGCTCAAACCTGCGACGAGGATTAGTCCTCCCTGTCGATAAAGTCGCAGTTTGAATAGAGTTAAGGATATGACGCTGAGTCGTATCCTTTTTTTTTGATTGAGGTGAGCCGATTGACGCGGGAAGAAATAATGGCGGTGCGCAAGGTGTTAAAGCAAATACGCAAGCAGGAGGAATACCTTGCCGGGCTCAAGGCGTTAAAGGTCAGCATGGAGCGGCAAGTTAGTCGCGGGCATAGCGGGACGCCTTCGAGCAAGATAGAAGGACTAATCGTGAAAATCATGATGGCGGAAGGGAAGTTAGCGCAGTTGCAAGCGCGGCGGTTTCAAGAGCAAGAACTATTAACGGAAAAGATATTGGAGCAGGATTATAGCGCACTGATTCAAGCGATGTTAATCTATCGGTATGCGGAGTGCCTGACATGGACGGAGATAAGTGAGATAATGCAAATGGGGCGTCGGCGGCTTTATGAGCTGAATAAAAAGTTCATAGCGCACCTTGACGCCCATTTTGATTGTTGATATTATCAAGCTGTCATATTCAAACTCTGTTCAAGAAAGAGGAGCCTCAACTGCCGGAGGCTCCTCTTTGCGTTAGGGCTAAGCGACGACATTCCTTGGAGCAAAAGATTTTCTTTGAGGATTTAGTAGCGACGAAAGACTTGCCGCAGTGTTGGCAAACGCGCAATTGTTGATAAGATTTGATGTCTTTACGAAGAGTGAGAGCGCGAAAGGTATCAGCGCAAGCTCGCGAACAAAATTTAGGGTGTTGAGTAATGCGGTGTTCAAACTTCTTACCGCACCAAAGGCAAGCGGAAACGACGCGTTTAACCCTCTTTGCCCGCGACGGATTACCACTAAGTTTACTGCCGCATTTGGGCGAGCAAGTTTTCTGCCAAGAGTGATGAGGATGAAAAGACTTTCCACAGATAGGACAAGCCTTTTCGACGATACGATGCTTAAATTTCTCGTGACAATCGGGCGAACAAGTTTTGTGTCCGTTATGGCGTTGCCGAACATTAAGCTCGAAGACTTTGCCGCAGACAATGCACGTGCGAAATCTGCGCGGGCGAAAGGGTTTAATGACATGCTCCGGCTTAGGTTTCTTGGGCTTAGCTCGGCAAGTAAAGCAAAGCTTAGGATTATCAAGGGAAGAAGAAAATTCCTTGCCGCACTTTTGGCAGATGAAATACTTCTTGGGCGGCGAGGCGATAAGCCCCTTAGCTCTATCAAGTTCAACGTGCAAGTGGCGATGTTCCTTGCGTGTGACGCATTGCAAGTTCTCAATCTGATTGTTAGCCTTGTCGCCGTCGACGTGGTGAATCTCGTAGCCCTTTGGGATAGTTCCGTTGTGATATTCCCAAACGACCCGATGAAGGGCAGTGTTCGGCGTTTGATACCAACCACGCTTATTGCGCCGATAATTGACGCCATTAAAGCGTTGGTGCGTGTCGTCGATAATCTCAACTTTCATAATGAATCACTCCTTTAGTTAAAGATAGCACGACAGGCGAGGCGATTCAATAAGTTTTACCTGATTATAGGACGGGTGCGGGCTACTGACCCCTCAGACTTTGTAGCTGTGACCTTTTTAAACTAGTGAAACTGTATGATTAGGGAGGCTGGACGGTCGTGAATGAAAATAGTACAGTCAAGGTCAGTGGAGAAATTCAGTTAATGGCAGTGACTCAGCGGCAAATGGCTCAAGCGTTGAAGTTGTCAGCGGCGCGGGTAAATGACCTATGCAATGAGAATATCCTCGTGCGAGATGAGACTTCGCGCAGTGGGCAAGTCATGCTGTTTGATAGCCTTCGGAATTATTTTCTAAGCCGGAAGACAACTGACGAGGGCGCGAATTACTGGTTAGAAAAGGCGCGTCATGAAAAGGCGAAGCGTGAGTTAGCTGAATTGAAACTACAGCGGGAACGCGGCGAAGTGTACGACGCGGCAGAGTATGAGGCGACGCTCCTTGAGGCTTTAACTGATTTCAAAACCAAATTGACGGGGCTTGGTCACAAATTGGCGCGACAGTTGGAGGGCAAGCCCTCCGCGCAGATATGTGATATAATCGACGCCGAGATTGACCAGACGTTGAAGGAGCTGAGCTTTGATGAGCATTACTAAGAAGATAAAAAAGAAGATGACGGCGCGAGATACAGACACTATGGAGTGGGGCGAATTATTAATGGAAAGATTCAAAAGGGCAGTACCGCACGCGCCGGGACCAGTCCTAATGATTCAGCAGATACCGAACGGGCAACTGATTAGTTTATCGACGTCGCTATCGCCCAGAGACGAATTGAGATTCCTGTACTTTCACATAGAACGGATAGCGCAAAGTCAAGGGCGCAAGCCGTCGGAGGTAGCCTTTGAAGCGTTAATGGAATTTGGTAATGAAGAATCCCAATGAACTAAGAAGATTGATAAGGCAGAGTCTGAAGCCGCCGAGTCGACAGAGTGTGGCAGATTGGGCAGATGAATTCGCGACGTTGCCCTCGACGAGCGCGGAGCCCGGACGCTATCGGACTGCGCGGGTGCCCTACTTCAAGGAAGTCATGAACGCCTTCACGGACAATCGGATAAAGCGCGTGGTGGTTAAGTCGGCGTCGCAGACGGGCAAGTCGGCGGCACTTTTGAACGTCTTAGGGCGATACGCGCATTTAGCCCCGTGCGCATGCATGATAATTCAGCCAACACTTTCAGACGCGCAAGACTTTTCCAAGCGCAGACTAAGCCCTTTCATCAGAGACACTAAGGCGTTGACGTCGCTTTTTTATGAAAAGGAAAAGAGTCGTGACGCTAACCAGACGATACTAAGCAAGTATTTCAAGGGCGGGAGCGTCGTATTGGTCGGGGCGAATAGTCCTTCAGGGCTAGCGAGTCGCCCGATTAAAATCCTGCTATGCGACGAGGTAGACCGGTACCCTCCGAGTGCTGGTCGCGAAGGTTCACCAATCGGTTTAGCTGAAAAGAGGATGACGACATTTTGGGATAGCAAGTGTGGAATCTTTTCAACGCCGACGATAAAGGACGCGAGCTTGATTGATGTCGAATATGAATTAGGGACGCAGGAAGAGTGGCGTCACGAGTGCCCTAGTTGCGGGAGTTTGGAGCTATTGAGTTATGAACAGATGATATGCGATTACGACATGCGGCGGCGGGCTACGGGCGTGCGGACAATCCTCATGAAGTCGGTAAAGTGGAGTTGTCCTAAGTGTGGGGAATTGTTCGATGAAGTCACGATGCGCAATGCTAAGCAGAGGTATGTTGCACAGAATCCGGACGCCCTAGCTAATGGTGTGCGGTCGTTTTTCATAAATGGGTTTGCTAGTCCGTGGCTAGGCTGGTTAGACATAATGGGCGAGTGGTTGACGGTGCAGGGCGACCCTATGAAGGAAATGAACGTCTTCAACACGCGGTTTGGATTGAGTTACGAAATGCCCTCAGAGATAGATGAATCACAACTGGAGGATTTGTACGATTATCCGGCGCAAGTGCCTGACGAGGCGTTGATATTGACGGCGGGCGTTGACTGTCAAAAGGACAGGTTAGAGTATGCGGTCTATGGTTGGCACGCCGAGGGCGGCTACGGGATATTGCGCGGAGTGGTCAAAGGTTCGCCGACGGACAAGGCTACGTGGGCTGAATTGGATACTCGGCTGAATGAGCGATTCACCAACGCGGCAGGGCGCGAGTATCGAATTGAGCGCACGTTCATCGATTCGGGCTATATGACAGACTATGTGTATGCTTACTGCCGGAGCCGGTTGCGCGAAGGCCGCTTTGCGATTAAAGGCTACAGCCGCTATGGTCAACCGTTCGTGATGAAGACTGGCGTTATCAAAGATGCTGGGGTGTATCTGGTCGTGCTGAATGTCGACGCCGGCAAGGAAGAGATTTACACGGCATTGACTGCAAAGAAGATAAGGTACGGGCGCGACGACGAGTTTTTGACGCGGCATTTCGACGAGGAATTCTTTCAACAGCTGAGTTCGGAGCGACGAGTTAAAAAGGCAAATGGCGCGGTGGTCTGGGAAAAGGTATCGGCGAATGCCCGCAATGAGTGCTTGGATACGTTGGTGTATGCATTGGCGGCATTGAAGTCTTGCATAACCACGGCTGATTTTTGGGAAAGTCTGTTGGGCAAGCCTAAACCTGCGCGGCGCATAATCAGTAGGGATTTGGGGTAAGGACATGAAGTTAGAGACATTAAAAAGCCGCCTCGCGCTGTATTTGGAGGCGGAACGGAAAATCCTTTCAGGACAATCATATCGGGTCGGCAATCGCGAATTGGTGCGTGCTGACTTAAAAGAGGTACGGGCGACAATCGAGGACTTGACCGCGCAGATTGACTCAATCGAGAGTCCCGGCGGGCGGATTAAGGCCGTCGAGTTCTGAATCCTTGATGTCGTCGTAATCCATACCGTTAAGGTTAGCGACTTCAATCTCTTTGTTAGTCAAGCCGAGTTCGAGGCGCAATTTGGCAGCAGTGACTTCCTTAACAGGGTCGAGAATGTTATTGCGTTCATTGAGCCAATCGGCATTGAGGAAGGCTTGATGGGCAATGGGGTCGTCAAAGAACTTTGGAGCCTCGATACGGCCTAGGGCAATCGCCTCGGTAAGGAACTGTTCGTAAATGGGCTTGCAGAAGTCATTGACGAAGGCGGCGCGACGTTGCCTGAATTCCTGCTCAGCTTGAAGGAGAGCCGCGCGACTTGCGCTGTAGGAGGCGTTGAAAGTCTTCATGACGACTTCAGCGGGAAGTCCGACGGCCGCGCAAGCATTCTTAATAAAAGAAGCAGTGAACTCAGTGAAGGTCGATTGGGCATTAGAGGCACTGATACTTTTAACGTCGACACCTAGCGGCAAGTTCATAACCGACGGCTCGCCGATTTTGAAAGCCTTAGCGGCGTCCTCAGCATCACCTTCGCCGGTAATCTGATTCATATTCCAATTCGTCTGATTCTGCGTAAAGAACATGGCGAAGAAACTTCTAATGATAGCGGCGGAGAGTTCAGCGTCGGAATAGCGATTAATCTGCTTGAGGCTCTCGATAACGGGTGCGATAACGGGCACGCCTCGGAACTGGTCTGGGGCTTGGTCTTTAGCGATATGCAAGACGTTAGGGTAGCCGGTTGACTTGCCGTGCCAAAGGACGCGTTGCCAAGAGGTGTTCGGGTGCAGGAGGTTAGGTTCGTCGAGGATTTTGTTAGCGACGTGGATTGCGACTAATGCGCCTTGATTGTCGACCTCAATGCCGCGAATGACGCGATTGTTGCCTAGGAGCATTTCCACTTGCGAGCCTAAACCTTGCAGGGGATTGGAAATGCGTTGCGCGTCGACGAGTTGAAGGCGCAAGGTGTATGGCATGAACTTATCGGGGTTTCGTCTTTTGAAAAGGACAAAGCAGTCGCCATCAACGAGCATAGCCCGAAAAGCGAGTTGCTGAAGTTCAAAGAAGTTGTTACGCCTGAGGAAGTCGCAAGCGTTCTGATTGCTAGCCCAAAGGTTGAACTCCTTTTTGACTTTCCTTGACCAAGAACGAGCCTGCGCGGGAGTCATGTTTAAATCGTCGGCTTTGATACGCGGGAAGAGCTTAAGCCCGCTACCGATAGTGCCGATGACTAAGGTTTGGACAATCGCCGAGGCCACTGAATCATTGAGTATGAGGTCAGAGGCACGATTCCTAAGCAAAGAAATGTGTTCGTCGATATCCATGCGCGGCGAGAAGTGTAAGGGAATCCACCTTGATAAAGTCTTTTTCGTGACGCTTGCGCCACCATTTGAGTAACCAGACATCTTAACCACTCCGTTTTTGAGAGGATTATAAGCCATGAGCGATATAAAATCTATGGTGCGCTACGGGATTGTGAGTGCGGTGTATCCCGAGCGAGCGACGGCTAGGGTAGCCTTCGCCGACAGGGATAATCTGGTAAGTGCAGAGTTGCCGGTATTGCAGAGTTTCGGGCTGAAGAACAGGAGCTATCGACTTCCGGACATTGGGGAAAGTGTGGTGTGCCTCTGCCCGGCAAATGACGACTCGAACGGCGGCTTTGTAATCGGTTCATTCTATCATGACAACGCCGAGCCTCCGACGAAGAGTCACGATGTAAGCATGATGAAGTTCAGCGATGGGACGAGCCTTTCATATGACAGGGCGAGCCACGAGTTAAAGATTGAGGTCAAAGGGCGGTTGCGAATCAAAGCTGAAAGGGTTGATATAAATTGAGAGCGACGAGGCTAGGCGATTTAAATACAGGGCATGACGAATGCCCGCCGCGCAGGTTGATAGAGGCGTCTTCGGACGTCTTTTTTAATGGGCGCGGCGCGGGGCGAGTCGGCGACACCTACGCTGAACATGCTTGCGAAGAACACTTGCCTCACAACGACGTAATCGCGGCAGGTTCGCAGAGTGTGTATATAAATGGACGCGCGGCAGGACGGATTGGTGACGCAGTAGCAATCGGAGGCTCAGTCATGGAAGGTAGCCCCGATATTTGGATAGGTGATTGACATGATAAAGCAAGGCGACTGTTTGGAGCTAATGAAAGAAATCCCTGACGGCTCGGTCGATATGATACTGCAAGACCTCCCGTTTGGAACGACGGATTGCGCTTTCGATAAAAGAATTCCATTTGAGCCGATGTGGGAACAATTTAAGCGCGTGACCAAACACAACGCAGCGATAGTGTTGTTCAGTCAGCTGCCCTTCGGGAGCGATTTAATTCAAAGTCAGCGCAAGCTCTTCCGCTACGAATGGATTTGGGAGAAGAGCTTAGGCGTCGGTTTCCTCAACGCTAAAAAAATGCCCCTGCGCTGTCACGAGAATATCCTAGTGTTCTACCGGAAGCTGCCGACGTATAATCCGCAATTCACCAAAGGCAAGCCGTATAAAAGAGGCGGATACAAGGCTATGCACGGAAATTATCATGCACTCGAATATAGAACACCTTCGGGCAGTGAAAACGGCGACAGATTTCCGCGAGATGTGATTTATTACCTGTCGACAGTCGGAGCATTGCCTGAACGACTTCACCCGCAACAAAAGCCGGTTGGTTTATTGGAGTATCTGATAAAGACATACACGAACGAGGGCGAATTGGTTTTAGACGCGACGATGGGGTCGGGTTCAACGGGCGTGGCTTGCCGGAATACAAATCGGCAATTCATAGGCTTTGAGCTTGACGAGCACTTCTTCGAGGTAGCGCGGCAGAGGATAGGTGATTAGCGTGGCGATATTGGAGGACGTCTTTGACTTTGGAATAAACCTACTGCGCGGTTCGATTGGCAGTTACGGCGAGGTTGTGTTTGAGGTTTATAACTCTGGGGACGTGCCGCATTTCAG
>JAFWCT010000025.1 GCA_017534385.1 Selenomonadaceae bacterium | reverse complement strand
TTTGCTACTGTATGTTATGAGATTATCTTTCTGCTTTAGGCTCGTTAAGTCTGACGAGTAATCCAAATCGTCGAAAGAATAGACCGCCGCAGATTTATTTTTGACCAGCGAACTAAGATTATCGGTCGTCGAGAAATTATTTTCTTCGGCGAACCACAGCGGCGAAACTTTTGCCGAATAAGTTTTCGTGGTCGTTTTGCCCTTTGCGTTGATAAAATTAATTTCTTTGTTCACGGCGTCTTTAAGCGTCAACTTATTCTTACCGACACTTACTACGACATCGGAGCCGCTCTTTTTGGCGGAATAAGTGCCTTTGGTTATTTGAATCGTTTCGCCGTCGTTAAAGCCCGTGACAGTATCTTTGCCGTCGCCCGTGCCGAATTGATAAACGGTATATTTACCGCCGTTGTTGGTAATGGAGTCGTTACCTGCGCCGCCCGCAATGGTTGCGTGGTCGCCCTCGTTGTGAATTGTGTCATTGCTCGCGCCGCCGAAAATGTAAGCGTTGACGCCTTCATTGTAGAGATAATCTTTGCCCGCGCCGCCGTCAAGACTGTCCGCCTCACCGCATGAATAAATTGTATCGTTGTTCTTGTCGCCGGACAAATAGCTGAAGTCGCCAAAGTTCATAATCTCATCATTGCCCGCGTTGCCGAAGATTTTAGAAGAATCGCCCATGTTATAGAAAGAATCGGCACCCGCGCCGCCCAAAACTGTAACCGATTCGGCAGAGTTTTCAAATGAGTCGTTGCCTTTGTCGAGAGAAATATAAGAACCTTCGCCCTCGTTGTTGACGTAATCATTATCTGCGCCGCCGAAAACGCTGACATTCTCGCCGCTGTTGACAATCGAGTCCGCGCCTTTTTCTCCGTAAATTATAGCAAAGTTGGCTTCGTTTTCTATGCTGTCGTTGCCGTCGCCGCCCGCCAGTTGTGCTCCGTAGCCGCTGACGTTGGCAATACCTTTTTTGTCAATTCCGGGTATTTTAACTTCAACCGTTGCCATACCGTTAAAAATATAATCGTCGCCCGCGTCGCCGTAAACTTTTGCCCTGAGACCGTAATTAGTTATGGCGTCGTCGTCATCTTCGCCGAAGATTTGCGCCTTTGTCGCGTAGTTGGTTAAGCGGTCGTCGCCCGCGCCGCCGAAGATGCTTGAGTTGTTTCCGCCTGTAAGATCCGCGAGGTAAGCGTTCATTGTCGAATTGCCCATTCCGACTACAACAATTTCATCATCGGCAGCAAATGTACCCGTCTCAAAAATCGTCGAGCTGACTACGTTAATCGTTTCATAGTAAGAAACGCCGTTGAGTATCTTATCGGCACCCTCGCCGCCACTGACAGAAGATTTCGCGCCAAAGTTTTCTATTCTGTCATTGCCCGCGCCGCCGTCTATCGTAACTTTTTTGCCGTAACTTTCAACGGAGTCATTGCCCGCGCCGCCCATTATCGAAACTTGCGCACCGTCGTTAGTTATTGTGTCTTTGCCGCTGCCGCCGTTTATTGACACCTTCGCGGAGTAATTCTTGACGATGTCCGCTTTGGCACCGGCCGTTATGTAAACTTTCGAGCCGCTGTTGGTAATGGTATCTTCGCCCGCGCCGCCCTTCATCGTGACGGTATTCCAATAGTTCGTGATAAAGCCGTCATTGGAATCTGTCGAAACGGTTTTGCGATAAGTGTCATAGTCGAAAGTAGTATCCGTTCCGGCTTGCTTGGCGAAATAGCGCATGAAAACATAGCCGCCCGAATAAGCTTCGATAACTGACTCGGTAAAAGTCGAATCCAAAACCTTATCTAAAGCGTCAGGGTCTTGAACGCAGGAGATAATTTGATTATATCGCTCATCGTCGACGCCGTGAATCAATTCGGCAGTGCCGCCTTCAGCCAAAAAGATAGGGAGGTCGTTAAAATATTTGAGATTGGGAGCCATAAGCCCGTGAACAAGTTCATGCACTAAAGTTCTGTCCAAATTATATGTATTTGTTGTGCCGTGCCGATCAGAGGATTTCATATTCTTAAACCTAGCCACGTTAACAGCCAGTTCGCGGTCTTCAAAAGCCTCAAGGTTGTCCGAATCGTACGAGACATAAGCCAAAGTTGAGCTGGTCTCGTCGTCAAAGAATTTCAATCTGAGGCGGGAATTGTTCGCGCCGTCAAAGGTTAACCCGTAGCTTTCATCAATCAAGGTAAGCGAATCGCGAATCCACCAGCTGTAGAGTCCTCTGACAATATATTGTTGGTCAGAAGTTAGTTTGCTTTTATCGGGAATGCCGTAGATTGTCAAGCCGTTGACGGTAAACGACGTACCTTCGGGATATTTTGCCTTGCCTTTCGAGGGAATGACAGTTGTAGCTGTTTTTTCAGTGCCGCCCGCGTCCGAACCCGAAATTGCGCCCGTGTCCGCGTTGTCGAGAATGATACCGCATTTTTCCACCAGGAACCTATGCCAGTTCTTGGCGGCTTTGAGGTCGTCCATGAACTTTGTTTTGACTTCATGATAGTTGTCGAAATCAGAACTTGCTCGAACTGCCTCATCGAGTGCGGCGCGCCCGCTTTTATTGGTGTTCTTTAAGCTCTGAATGAAATTGTAAATTACTTCTTGCTGTGTTGCCATAAAACCTACCTCCAAAATTAAACTACATGTTCATTATACCACACAAAAAAAGTTCCTGCCAAACTTTTATCAGTTAGGAGTTAGGAATTTGGAGTGTGGAATTAGGGCTGTTGGTAAATTAAAAATGAATGACAACGGAGGCAAGTAAGACAAAGTTAAGAAAACAGTCAGCCAATTTATCGAAGCGAAACGCGATATGCCGATAATTCTTGATACGTTGGAAGAACCGCTCAACGAGATTACGT
>JAFWCT010000024.1 GCA_017534385.1 Selenomonadaceae bacterium | reverse complement strand
GTCCAACATCTTGCGAATTTTTTTAGACAGATAAGCCAAGTCGCCCGAATCAATCCGAACTCCGCGAAGTCGTTTGCCTTTAGGCTCCAAAACTTCTTTAGCAACTCGAATCGCGTTTGGAATGCCGCTATGGACAACATCATAGGTATCAACAAGCAAAGTCGTCGAATCGGGATAAACTTCGGCATAACGTTTGAAAGCGTCGAACTCGTCGCGGAAGTACATAACCCAACTATGCGCCATGGTGCCGTTGACAGGGATATTAAAGAGTTGCCCCGCCGAGACAGTCGCGGTACCGTTCACGCCGCCGATAAAAGCCGCTCTAGCTCCATAAGTCGCGGCGTCCATGTTGTGAGCGCGTCTGGCTCCGAAATCCGAAACGAAACGCCCCTCCGCCGCCCGAACGATACGCCGAGCCTTAGTCGCAATCAACGATTGATGATTAATCTGTGCAAGGATAGCCGTTTCAACAAGTTGCGCGTCAATCAGGTTGGCTACGACGGTTATGCACGGCTCGTTAGGATACATAATCGTTCCTTCGGGGAAAGCGTAAATGTCTCCGTGGAAATGGAAGTCCTTCAAGCTGTCGAGGAAGTTTTCGTCGAAAATTTTTTGTTCGCGCAGGTAATCAATATCCTTTGCGCTGAATTGCATGTTCTCGACGTACTCGATAACCTGTTCAAGCCCCGCGAAGATTGCAAAGCCGCCGGCGTCAGGATTGCGACGATAAAAGACATCGAACGCCACGCGAGTATTTTCCCCGCCGTTGACAAAATAGCCGTTTGCCATCGTCATTTCGTAGAAATCCATCATCATCGAGAGATTTCTTTTATCAAACTGCGACATCAATAATTCCTCCATAAAAAAACCTTAACTCTTCCGAATCAAGGTTGATATTTGTTATTGGCTGGAAAATTCCTTCAAACGTTCAACATTTTTGCTTTGAGCACGTCATAATAGTTTTTGTCGTCGAACTTGACAATCTGCGCCGAATCCTTAGCCTTGCGGATAACAACTTCGTCATTGGGCTGAATTTTATAGCTAACTTGCCCGTCGAGCGTGACCATAACATCTTGAGCGGCGGAAATCTTGATTAAAACTTCTTCGTTCTCGTTTACGATAATCGGGCGCATTTGGAAGGTATGCGGGCAAATCGGCGTCAAAAGCAGGGCGCGAATCGTCGGATTGAGGATTGGTCCTCCAGCACTCAATGAATAAGCCGTGGAGCCCGTCGGACTGGAAACTATAATACCGTCCGCTTTGTAGTCCATGAGGTGCGTCTGATTGATATAAAGACCGAGCCGAAGCATACGAGCGACGCCGCCTTTAGTTATTACAACGTCGTTGATTGCATTGCCCAGAAATTTTTCGCCGAGTTCGTTGCGAACGTAGCCGCTGAGTAAAAGTCGCCGTTCAACTCGATATTGTCCCGCCAAAATCTTAGCAAGGCGGCTTTCCAGTTCCCGCGGCTCAATATCAGCCAAAAATCCGAGCGTGCCAAGATTAATTCCGCAAACAGGAACGCTTTGCCCGCTGAACCTTCTGCATACGCCCAATAAAGTCCCGTCGCCGCCGATTGACAGTGCCATATCGACATGAACACGTTCTACGCAGGGCAAACCGTATTCATCTTTGCGAAACTGCCGAGCCTCCGTCGCGGGCATGACTAATCGCACGTCCTTATTGTGATAAAAATTAAAAATGCGGTCAACAATCTCACCTGCCCGCCGCTTACTTATATTCGGGAAAACCGCCAACTGCATCATACCCGCATCAACTCCAAACATCGTCCGAAAATATCAATCTAATTCCTCATGCGCCGAATCAACCACCGCTAAAACTTCAACGCCCGCCCACGCCCCGTCCTTTATCAAGTGTGCAAGATACTCTATATTTCCCTCCGGACCTTTTACGGGCGAAAAGTTCAAAGCCTCGACTCCAAAGCCGACACTCGCCGCGAACGTCAAAACCCGTTCGATAACCGCCGCATGAATCTTTTTATCACGGACGACGCCGCGTTTGCCAACGAATTCGCGACCCGCCTCGAATTGTGGCTTAATCAACGCGACGACCTCGCCGGAATCTTTTAACACGTCATAGACAACTGGCAAGACTTTTTCCAACGAAATAAACGCCACATCGATTGACGCGAAGTCCGGAACGCCGTAATGAAAATCTTGCCGCGTGACATTGCGAATATTCGTCCGCTCCATGTTGACGACTTGCACATTGCTACGGAGCTTCCACGCCAGCTGACCATAGCCAACATCGATAGCGTAAACCATTTTTACGCCGCGTTGAAGCATACAATCAGTAAATCCGCCCGTCGACGCGCCAATATCCGCCGCAATCCGTCCGACCATGTTAATCTTGAATTCGTCAAGGGCTTTTTGAAGTTTCAAGCCGCCACGACTTACAAAAGGCATTTCCTCGCCGAGAATCCTAATCTGCGCGTCGGGAGCAATCAGCGTGCCTGCCTTGTCGACCTTCTGCCCGTTCACGAGGACTTTCCCCGCCATAATCATTGCCTTAGCACGGGCGCGGCTGTCGAAAAATTTTTTCTCCGTCAAGAGCATGTCAAGTCTTTCCTTCATGTTAATTCCTCAATGGCTTATTAAAAGTGATACTTTATTCCGCTTTGCCTCATTATGGCGTTTGCCGTGTGTCTAGATTTTATTTTGCTGTCCACAGTGAAATTATTTCTTGTAATCGGGCTGTAATAGATGTCGTGGTCGCCTTTCCCATGACGAACAAATTCGCAACCATTTTGTTTTAGGACTTCACGAACTTTCTTTTCATACTCAGCCATTATGCGATAGCCATTCTTTCATTCCTTGTCATTGAGAAATTAATTGCTTTGCACGTGGATAAATTATTAAGTCTGATTAGCTCCGGCGCGGCTTCTACGACACGTTTCATTAAATCTTCGGGCGATTCATCTTCCAAAATCAAACCAGTTATGTCGTCGCTAGTCGCTATCCAAACGCCCGCTTCATTGTCATAATCGACTTTAACTTGATACTCTCTTTGCATTATCTCACCTTGTTTCCGTTAAGAAGTCAAAGATTAATTCGTTTAGCCGAACTAGTATCCGCTGAGCAATCTTTTCCGCCGTCAAGCCGCACATGTCCAATAGTTCGGCACGTGTTCCCTGCTCTATGAACTCGTCTTTAATGCCCAAACGCAATATCGGCGTCGAAATCTTCTCGTCAGCTAAGAATTCCGCTACTGCCGCCCCAAAGCCGCCGTTTAATGTTCCCTCTTCGCACGTGACTAAAAGTTTTGCCGACCGCGCAGATTGTTTGATAAGTTCCGCGTCGAATGGTTTGACAAATCGAACGTTCACCACCTCGACGGGAATTTTTTTATCGTTAAGGAGCTTTGACGCCTCGACGCAAGCTTTAACCATCGTTCCGACCGCGAAGACTGCGACCTCAGCCGATTGACTTTGCTTGATGACTTCAGCCTTGCCCCAAGAAATATCTGACGGTTGAGCCTCGACCATGACGCCTAAGCCCGCGCCTCTCGGATAACGGATTGCAACGGGTTTGTTCTGCCTGAACGCCGCGAATATCATTTGCCTAAGTTCATTTTCGTCCTTCGGCGCAAGAATATTCATGTTGGGTATCGTCCGCAAATATGCCAGGTCAAATGCGCCATGATGAGTTGCTCCGTCCTCGCCGACAAGTCCTGCCCTATCTAAACATAAAATCACCGGCAAATTCTGTAAGCAAATATCGTGAAGAATTTGGTCATAGGCTCGTTGCATAAACGTCGAATAAATCGCTACGACCGGTTTTAATCCGCCAGCCGCCATTCCAGCCGCTAAAGTTACCGCGTGTTCCTCGGCAATGCCTACGTCAAAGAATCTGCGCGGAAATTTCTCTGCAAATTTCTTTAAACCAGTCCCGGAAGGCATCGCGGCAGTTATCGCGACGATTTTTTCATCTCGTGACGCTAAATCTATCACCGATTGCGAAAAAATTTCCGTATAACTCGGCGGCGACTTCTTCTTAATGACTTGACCCGTTGCCTTGTCGAATTTGCCGACGCCATGAAACTTTTCGGGCGAAATTTCTGCCGGCGGGTAGCCTTTGCCCTTCGTAGTGTTCACGTGGATAAGTACAGGCGCATTTATCACATCTACGCGGCTAAAAATGTCTTTCATGCCCTTAATATCGTGTCCGTCAATCGGTCCGAGGTATGTAAAGCCTAAAGTTTCAAAAATTGCGCCAGGAATAACCGCAGCCGTCACTCCAGCCCGAACTGAGTTCGCCGCAAGCAAAATTTTCTCGCTAACGTCTCTGAAAGGCAGATTCTTAACGAAGTCTTCAAATTCCTTCTTTGCGCGGTGAAATTGCGGTTTGAGACGAATTTTAGAAAAATATTCCGATAATGCGCCGACATTCTTATCAATCGACATTTCGTTATCGTTTAGGACGACAAGTAACTTTTTTTTGAGTTGTCCCGCGTGATTTAAAGCTTCAAAAGCCATGCCGCCAGTCAAAGCACCGTCACCGATGACCGCAATCACTCTGCGCGGGATTTTTTCAATTTCTGAGGCGATTAATAAGCCTAAAGCCGCACTGATTGACGTTGAGGCATGACCGACGCCAAAAGAATCAAAAGGCGACTCGACACGCTTTGGAAATCCCGTAATTCCTCCCAAAGTCCGCAGTGTGTGGAATGTGTCGCGTCGCCCTGTTAAAATTTTATGCGTGTAAGCCTGGTGTCCGACATCCCAAATGAGTCTGTCCTTGCTAAAGTCAAACACCGAGTATAGCGCAAGCGTCAACTCGACTGTGCCGAGACTTGGCGCAAGATGTCCGCCGTTTTTGGCGACTGTCGTTAAGATTAGCTCGCGAATTTCGCCCGCTAGCTCCTCCAGTTCAGCCAGGCTCATCTTTTGAAGTTCTGCGGGTGATTTTAATCTCTTCAACAGCCCCGTGATAATCTCTCCTTAGGTTTAAAGATCTGCTGAGTCGACTCTTTTGTAGAGTTTGCCGTCAACAATCAACTTTGCCTCGTTGTATTCAACATCAACAACCGAAGCAACAGGAATTTCTTGCCAGTTAGGCTCAGAGTTCACGTAGTGCATTCCGGTAATTTGTGAGCCGCTTGCGGTGTAAGAGACGCGCTCCGAAATGTGATAATACCTCTTGTCGCCTTCTTTCTTGAATTGAATCGTTGAAATGTCGTAGGAAAGGTTTTCGATACCCGCCGGAACGATAGAATAGTTGCGGTACCAGTCAATCAAGTCGTTGCGACCTTTGTCACTGTAATTCATACGGAACATCGCGCTGAACGTGACATCGCCAGTATCTTGCATGGCACCTTGCCAATTAGCACTAACTGAATCCGTGTCGAAGTAGATAACGTTATCGTCGTTGTCGGTGTAAATCTGTTGCCAGTTAGCCGCCAGAGCCGTCGCCGCAATCATCATTACCACCATCAACGTTGCCATAAAAACTTTTCTCATTGCAAAACATCTCCTTAAAAATATTTCATGAACTATTCGCCGCAGTCAATGCAAAATCCTTTCGTATAAAATTATTTTTCGCGGGCAATCAGATATTCGACTAGCTCGCGCAAGAAATCCGCCTCAGCACCGAAACTTTCTAGCGCGTTCAACGCCGCGTCAACTGCCGCTTTAGCCAATCGTTTAGCTTCGTCAAGGGAAGTCAGGCTTACATAGGTTGATTTGTGATTCTTCGCGTCGGAACCGGTCGGCTTGCCCAAAAGTTTTTCGTCGCCCGTCACGTCAAGTATATCGTCCGTTATTTGGAAGGCTAAGCCGAAGTTCTCCGCGTATCGTGTCAAATTTTCTAGCTGTTCAGGCGTCGCGCCAGCCAAAATTGCTCCCGAACGTATCGAGGCTTTGAATAATGCGCCAGTCTTGCCTAAATGCATTAGCTTTAACGTCGCCAAGTCGATTTTAACGCCTTCCGAACGCAAATCAACCACTTGACCACCGACCATGCCCGCTGAACCGGACGCGATACTTATTTCCTTTACGACCGTCAATAAAGTTTCGGGCGGAACGTCTTTTTGCCTCAATGCGACTTCAAAAGCCAACGTCAACAGCGCATCGCCCGCCAAAATCGCCATTGCCTCGCCGAAAACTTTATGATTCGTCAATTTGCCGCGCCGGTAGTCGTCATTGTCCATTGCCGGCAAATCGTCATGAATCAAAGAGTAGGTGTGAATCATTTCCAACGCGTCAGCCACCGTGATGAACTTTTCGCCGTCGCCATTAACAGAATTCGCCGCCGCCATTAAAAGTATCGGCCTCAAGCGTTTTCCGCCCGCCATTAACGAATATTCCATTGCCCGCATTAAATTTTCGTCAAGCGACCGCGTCTGCCGCAATTCTTTTAGCAAATCCGCTTCGATTAGCTTAACTCTCCGCTTCCACAGCTCCTTAAACATTGTCCTTCCCTCCGAACTTCAAAGCAAAATAATTTTCGCGCATCTGCTGACGAGTTTTAGGGGCGTCCCACAGCTCGCCGATTGAATTTTTACGCATCGCCGCCGCCAAATGATTAAAAAGGTCTGGGAAGTCCCTTTCAAGCTCCGCGATTAGTTTTTTTATCCGCTGACGATTAGTCAAGCCGTCAAATGGGCACGGCGACTTCAAAATATCAAAGCCGCGTGTGAACTTAGTTATCTCGGACTCGCGAACGTAAACTAGCGGACGGATTACGGTTATATTCGTGCGGTCAAGGTAAGTCTTCGGCTGAAACGTCGTAAGCTGTCCACTCGATAGCAAACTCATAAAAAAAGTCTCAACCGCGTCGTCGAGATGGTGCGCGTAGGCAATTTTATTCGCGCCGAGTTCATTGGCATGACGATTCATCGCCGCCCGTCTGAAGTAAGCGCACGTGTAGCACGGACTCTTATCCCCTTGCTCGCGAATCATGCTTGCAACGTCGACTGCGCGGACTTCATGACTAATTCCCAGCTCGTTGCAAAACTTTTTGACGGCGGAAAGTTTGTCGTTTAAGTCATCGCTGAATTTCGGGTCAATAGTCAGCGCGGCTAGTGAAAACTTTTTCTTAGTGCGTTCCTTAAGCGTTGATAGCGCGTGAATTAAAAGCAAACTGTCCTTGCCGCCCGACACGCCGATTAAAATCTTGTCGCCGTCGTCAATCAGCTCGAACTCGACGACCGCACGAATTATCTTGCTGAAGATGACTTGCGGCAGTTCATAACGCATTCAACAATTCCTCACGGTTTACGGCATAAGTTCCGACCTTCGCCACGACGACCCCCGCCGCAACGTTAGCAAGGTAAGCCGCCGCCGCTGAATCGATTCCGCCCGCCAAAGCCAACGCAAAGACTGCAATAACCGTGTCGCCCGCGCCCGATACGTCGAAGACCTCCTGCGCCCGCGCTTTGATGTGGGAAGCTTTATCGCCGTCAATCAAACTCAAGCCCTCCGCCGAACGAGTGACGACCAATCCGCTTAAATTGAATTCGTCGATGACTTTCTGAGCCGCCTCCTCAATCTGCGCGTCGACGTTAGCAATCTTCTTCGGCAAGACGGCGTTAAGCTCTTTAAGGTTCGGCGTGATGAAGCTCGCGTCGAAGTACTTCTGCCACTTATCGCCCTTCGGGTCGACGACGACAAACTTTTTCTGCGCACGACACGCCCCGATAATTTCGCGGCAAATCTTCTTCGTACAGACGCCCTTGCCGTAGTCAGAGATAATCACTGCGTCGACTTTCGGCAATCGTTCGGAAAAATTCTTCAAGAGTTCGTCAGTTGCCAAAGTATTAAGTTCGCCCGTGTCCTCAAAGTCCAAACGAATCATCTGCTGATGCCCGCTTATCACGCGAATCTTAGTTGTGGTCGGCTTAGAAGTCTCAATCACGCCAGAATAGTCGACGCCCAGAGCCTTTAGCTTGCCGAGGAAAATTTCTCCGTGGTTATCGCGACCGACCTGCCCGATTATCGACGTTTGACAGCCGAGCAAAGCTAAGTTGTGCACGACGTTAGCCGCTCCGCCGAGAGTCTCCTTGACCTTCATGACGCGGGCAATCGGTACGGGAGCTTCAGGCGATATGCGGCTGACTTCGCCAAAATAATACTTATCCAACATCACGTCGCCGACGACAAGCACCTTGCATGAGCCGATACCGTCCGCGACAAAAGCTTTAAGTTCGTCAATCATCTGCACACCTCGAAGGCAACCTTAGCCGCCTCAATCGTCCGTGCAAGGTCTTCATCAGTGTGCGCCGCCGACATAAACAAAGTCTCGAACTGTGACGGCGCAAGATAAATTCCCCGCTTCAACATCGCCGCGAAAAACTTTTTGAACTGCTCCTGATTAGCGGCGACTGATTCGTCGTAGTTTGTGACTTCGCACGCGCTGAAGAACACTCCGAACATTGAACCGGCTTGCGGAGTCTGAATCGTGATGTTTGACCTCTGCGCGGCTGACTTGAGACCCTCAACGAGCTTTGAAGTCTTCGCAATGATTTTGTCAGTCAAGTTGTCCTCAAGCAAAGCCGTCAACGTTTCAATGCCCGCAGTCATCGCTAAGGGATTGCCGCTTAACGTGCCCGCCTGATAAATCCTGCCGTCGGGCGAGACGTTGCGCATTATGTCTTCGCGACCGCCATAAGCCGCACATGGTAAGCCGCCGCCGATAATCTTGCCTAAGCACGTCAAGTCGGGCGTGACTTGATACTTTTCCTGAGCACCGCCCAACGCAACTCGAAAGCCGCACATGACCTCATCGAAGATTAGCAACCCTCCAAATCTCTTTGTGACCTCGCGCAGTCCGCGCAGATAATTTTCCTTCGGCAAGACAAGTCCCATATTCCCCGCGACTGGTTCGACGATAACTGCCGCAATTTGTTCGCCGCATTGAGCAAAAACCTTTTCGACGGCGGCAAGGTCGTTGTAAGGCAAAGCAATCGTATCTTGCGCCGTGCCACGCGTGACACCTGGGCTTGAAGGCTCGCCGAACGTCGCCGCACCACTGCCCGCCTTAACCAAAAGACTATCGCTGTGCCCGTGATAGCAGCCAATGAACTTTATAATCTTCTCACGCCCCGTGTAGCCGCGTGCAACCCTCAACGCACTCATCGTCGCCTCAGTACCAGAACTTACCATGCGCATGACTTGCATTGATGGGAAGATTTTATTCACGAGCCGAGCCAGCTTAGTCTCAAGCAGAGTCGGAGCACCGTAGCTTGTGCCGCGTTCGACAGCACGTTTCAAAGCCTCAACAACACGCGGATTAGCATGACCAAGGATAAGCGATCCCCACGAGCCGACGTAATCGATATACTCGTTGCCGTCAATGTCGAAGATGTGACTGCCCGCGCCATGCGATATGAACGGCGGATTGCTAGCGACACTGTTAAACGAGCGGACGGGACTATTAACGCCGCCCGGCATAAACCTTTTAGCCTCGTTGAAGGCTTGGAGAGAGTTCTTTAGATTCAAGGCGATACCTCCTCAACGAATTGATACGTCGATTGTATCATAGTGCGTCGAACTTTTGAACGTCGAAAACGCAACAAAAAATCCCCGACGCTCAATCGGGGATAATCTTTATGTTGAGTCGTGTTTATTGCGCGGGAGCTGGTGCGGGAGTCGGCGCGGGCATACCAGGCTTAATCGCGTCGTCGAACTTTGTATCTGTGAAAGGTTCGGTCGGCATAGGTTCAATCGCTAGCTGACCACCTTTGACTGCGGCGGTTGCACTTTCGATAGCTCTATGCGCCGCGTCAATCGACAGTCCCAACGAACGCATCATCTTATCAGGATTGTGGAAGCCCATGGAACTTTCAGCCGATACCCAATCCCAATACCACTGAGCCTCGCGGACGAGTTGACGAGCCTCGGCAAGCTGTTCATCGGTTGCGCCTGCGAAGTGCGCCGCCCTTATGACTTTGTGAGCGCGAGCCGTCGTCTGTCCTGCTATGCGCAAAATCTTAAACGTGTTGTCGTTAATCGTCTGCACGCGGTGGAGCATAGTCTCATAGGATTCGTCGTGGCATTTTGCACAGCCGGTATCATAATGCTTAAGCGGGTGCGTCATCCAGTGCGAGGTGTACTTCTGACCGTCCTTGCGCATGTACGGCATATGACAATCGACGCAGGTGACGCCGTTAAGGGCGTGCACTGAATCAGTCCAGCATTCAAAGTCGGGGTGCTGAACCTTCAACATCTCGGCTCCGCTGTCGGGGTGAATCCAATCGTAAGTGAACTTCGGGTCGTGTCCGTCGTGATAGTATTTGAATTCGGCTTCGGGGTCGAGACCATTAGCAAACGGCATACTAACTCGCCCGTCCTCATTCTTGCGGAAGTAATATTCATTGTGGCACTGTCCGCAGACATAAGCGCGCATTTCGTTATGCGTCGCGTTGTTCACGTCAACACCCATTGCCGCCATTGACTCGATAAAGCCCTGATTGTAAATGCGGAGCTTCATAGTGTCGGGGTCGTGGCAAGAGGAGCAACCGAACCATTCATCCTCTTTAATCGGCGCGGCAATTTCAGCGAACGGCTTAGACGCAAAATCCCAACCGCTTTGCTTAAAGTAAACGTCGTACATGTAGGAGCTTTTGCAAACTATGCAAGAACCCAACTGACCGGGAATACGTTTAGAATTAAGTTGGTCGACGCCGGCATACCAATGCCCGCGGTCGTCGTCGTATTGAATCGAGAACTTGTAGCCTTTGAACAACTCAATCTGTTCGGGTTGTTCGGTAAGGTGTGAATACGCATCCGCTCCGCCAAAACCCGTCGGGCTGGGCGAGGTGTCCATTGTCATCTTAAACGATTCAAACTGCAACGGATAAGCTTTGGCGTATCCCATGCGCGTTAATTTCTGGTCTTCGGGAATCTGAGCCAGTTCAAATTTAGTGGCGGGCTTGGCGATGACTCTTGCGAACATGAGTCCGAAGAATGCCACGCATAAGACGAGTGCGCCCGCGATACATTTTTGCATCTTACTCAACTGTTATACCCCCTTCCAAATGATTCGAGCCGTGCGCAATCCTGCTGTGGCACTTCAAGCAGTCCTCTTGAGTTCCTTCGGGCGCAGTCTCTACATAAGACATCGTCGCGCCATGACAACGCACGCAGTTTTCAGCGACCATCTTGCGGGCGTCGGCGTCTAGCTTGATTCGTTCGGGGTAATCGCGCATTGCCTCGTGATACATGTCAACGATACCTGTACGCCCCTTTTCAAACAGATAATGCGCCGTGTTGTCGTGAGGCAGGTGGCATTCGACGCAATCTTGATTCCTGTGGCTTGACATCTCGAAGGTTGCCGCCTCGTGTTTCATTGAGTGGCATTGTCCGCAAAATTCCTTCGTGCCGCTCGCGTGCAAGGCGAACTGTACAAAGCCTACTGCCGCCACGCCCAAGACGAATCCGCCCGCTAAGCATTTCAGCGTATGCTTTTCAAACAAACTCTTTAAGCACATCTCGTAACCTCCCTTCCGTTAAAGTTATTTTCTAATCGCTAATAAAGTTCCTAAACAAATTGCCGCAACGCTTAACCATAAAAGCCAGATAAAAGGCTTAGTGCTTATCGTGGCGGTTATCGGCATGGTTGAAAGTCTTTCATACGTCGGCAAGAGTTCAAGCCGCGCTTTGTCCAAATCGCCCGATATGCCCGTTAGTCGAACGCGCCGCCGCTTATTGAAGACTTCCAACGACTTTGACGAGCCGCCGTCAGGTGTAACGACTATCATCGGGTGAATCACTTCTTCAACGTCGCCGTCGGTTATCGTGATAACTGCCGTCGCTTGAATCGGATTGCCGTTGTCGTCGTAATCAATATGCGCGTCGTTGAAAGTGTAGCCAAGCTCGCCGTCCATAGCAAAAACTCCTTTGGTAAGCATAAGCTCCTGAACACTCTCAATCGTCGGCGCGTGCGGAGCAATATACACGTCCCCGCTAAAACTCTTCAAGATAGCCGGTTCACGAGCCGCGTCCGTGCCGTTACCGTGTAATTTAGTTAATGCGCGGACTGCCTCGCCGTCGACCGTGTAGACGTAAAACTTTTGAGTCTCGTCCTCTTGAAAGACTTGCCCCTCGTAGATGACTTCATGCCCCGCGATTGACGCTTTAGCTTGCGGTTGAAGTTCCTGTGTAATCGTCTCGCCGCGTGATGAAATTATAATCGCCACCAACATTGCCAGGAAGCCGACGTGCGCGACCTTCCCGCCGAGGCTTATCATGCGTGCGAACTTCGCGAATGTGTAAATCATCAGCGCGGCTAAGGTTAAGGCTATTGGCGTTGTGCTTTTAATGTAGAAGTCCGAATCGACCGCCGCCGCCTCGCCGAACATTTGACTGAGCAGAGGCATTGACATTCCTATCCAAACAATCGTCGCGATGAAGATTATCAGCAGGCAACTTAGCAAGACTATGAACGACGCGTCGGAGTAAGACTTATACAGTTCGCCCTGCGGAAGTGCCTTTGCCTTGATTAGGATTATTAACAGCCCGCCGATTAGGACGAGTGCATTAGCCAGCGCGATTGCTAAGCCGATATTTGAGCCAGCAAACGAGTGAACCGAGAAATCGCCGAGAACACCCGACCGCGTTAAGAACGTCCCATAAATTACAAGCGAGTATGTGAACGTCGCCGCCATGTGAGCTTGAGCTAAGACGGCGGGTTTCTTCCGCGCAAGGTTTATCATGTGCAGGAGGACTGCCGCTAACAGCCAAGGAACTAGTGACGAGTTCTCGACGGGATCCCAGCCCCAATAGCCGCCCCAGCCGAGGACTTTATACGCCCAATAGCCGCCGATGAATATTCCCGCGCCCAAGAAAGCCCATGCTAGGAGCGTCCAACGTCTCGCCTCTTCAAGCCACGATTGCGACGCCGCCTCCGTCAATAAAGTTCCCAAGCTCAACGCGAACGGCACAGCTAACAACGCGTAGCCCACGAAGATTATCGGCGGGTGAATCGCCATCCAGAAATCTTGTAGCAAAGGATTGAGTCCAACGCCTTCAAAGACTTGCGCGGGGTGTTCGGCAAAAGGTGACTTCGCTAAGACTAAGAAGACTAGCACGCTTTGCAATAAGAAATATATTCCCAACGCCGCCGCCGAAGTTCTTCTGAAAGTCAGCACGGCTCCTGTTATCGCGTGAATCAACAGCCATAATAAAAAAGAGCCTTGCTGACCTGCCCAGAACGCCGAGACTTTGTAGATAGCCGGCATTGTGGTTGAGGAGTAAGCCGCGACGTATTCGACGCTGAAATCATTTTCAAAGATCAGAATCCACAGGAGCAAGCTTGCCGCCGTGATGAATCCTGCGGAGATTAATGCGGTGACTTTGACCAATCGCGCCGACGGAATCCTTTGTGCAAAGCAGATTGTCATTGCCGCCAGAGCCGACGCTAAGCCGCCGCCTAAAAGTAAATTTCCCGTCAAGACTTCACCTCGGTTTCTGTCCCTCGTATTTCGACGGACACTTGATTAGAAGTTTCTTCGCATGGAAGGTTTCGTCCGCCGCCTCATACTTGCCGATTGCGACAATGTGATAAGCCTCGTCGAATTGGTCGGGCTTCATGCCGTCGAAGATAACGCGCATAGTTTCACCCGTCTGCTCGTCTTGCAGGCTGAAGTTGAACTTGTCGCCGCGCTGTTGAGGTTCAATCTTTTTATCGAGAAGACCTTTGACTTGCACGCCGCTTGAAGACGCCCGCGCCTCGGCAATGCTAACGTATGGTGTAACGTTCTCGGCGAGGTTCAGTCCCGCATAGGCAACGAAACCGATTAGTAAAGCTATCAACAAACCTTTTCGCACAAGCCGCGCCTCCTTCCGATAAATTTTGCTGATTATAACATTGAAGAACTTCCGCTGTTGTTGCCCGCGCAACGAATTTGGGCAAAAAAAATCCCGCCGCGTCGACGGGAAGAGCTTGCCGATAAATTTCTTAGTAGAGGAAGACAACCGCTATATCTTCAAGGAAGTGCGAGCTTTTGTTTTCGTAGAGAACCATGTTTGAATCTTCCATGCTCAGGACGGGATTGGCGTTTAGGTCGTCGAGGCGAACGGCACGCACAATCAACGGATTGGAACCGGCGCGGCTAGCTTGGCTCATGTCTTGCGCATAAGTCGCCATGCCCTCGCGAATGATTCTATCGTAATCAAGGTTTTTATGTCCGTAAATCTTCGCGCCGCTCTCGTCTTTGATAACAGGACTCATGACGGGGTTAAGCGTTCCAATTCCCCTGCAGTCGACGACAAGACCAGTATAATTGCCGCTGGAACGAGTCGGCGGCTGATAGTCGGGGATAGTCGGCGGGGTGTAATCAACGGGCGGACGATAATCGGGCGCGGGCATCGGGATTGGCTCCACATAAGTCGGACGCTCAATGACAGTTTCAGCGAGACCACCTGCGCCGCCGAACAACGGAATTTCCAT
>JAFWCT010000023.1 GCA_017534385.1 Selenomonadaceae bacterium | reverse complement strand
GCGCTAAATGGAACTTAAAAGCCCCTCCGAGTTTGGAACTGCTTAGGGATTTCTATTTGGTGTGCTCGGCGCAAGCGTGAACGCTTGACCCAGTGAACGCGTCGGCGTCTATGATAATCTTCAGCTCATGACCGCGCTAAATGGAATTTAAAAGCGGCTCCGAGTTTGGAACTGCTTAGGGATTTCTATTTGGTATGCTCGGCGCAAGCGTGAACGCTTGACCCAGTGAACGCGTCGGCGTCTATGATAATCTTCAGCTCATGACCGCGCTAAATGGAATTTAAAAGCCCCTCCGAGTTTGGAAGGGCTAATGATTTCTATTTGGTGTGCTCGGCGGGAGTCGAACCCGCGATTTTTAGCTCCGGAGGCTAACGTCTTATCCACTCGACTACGAGCACAAAGCGTCACAGCTTAGCAAGAAGTTCTCTGGTATGCTTAGCGACGTCTTCAGGCGTGATATTTTTATTGCGAGCCACGCCAGATTCAATGGCCGCCTTAGCGACAGCCGCCGCAACCGTCGGTGCAACGCGTTCATCAAAAGGAGTCGTGATTACGTGTTCTTCGTTGAGTTCGTCTTCGCTGACAAGTGAGGCAATCGCATAAGCCGCCGCAATCTTCATTTCCTCGTTGACATCAGTCGCCCGAACGTCAAGCGCACCTCTAAATATGCCGGGGAAGGCAAGCAGATTGTTGACTTGATTGGGGAAGTCGCTACGACCCGTGGCAACGACGCGAGCACCTGCCGCCTTAGCCTTATCGGGCATAATCTCAGGCGTCGGATTAGCCATTGCAAGTATAATCGCGTCCTTGTTCATTGACTTAACCATTTCCTCAGTCAACAGATTAGCCTTAGACACGCCGATAAACACGTCCGCGCCGTGAATAATATCGACGAGCTGTCCCGCCTCGTGATTACAGTTCGTGACTGCGGCGATTTGGTCTTTATAAGGATTCATGCCTTTGCCGCGTCCCTCGTAGATTGCACCGGTCGAATCGCACAGCACAACATCTTCCGCGCCCATCCTTTGAATCAGATAAGTAATCGCCATGCCAGCTGCGCCCGCACCATTGACGACGACTTTTATATTCTCGAACTTCTTGCCGACAAGCCTAAGCGCATTAATCAAAGCCGCCGCAACTACAATCGCCGTACCGTGTTGGTCATCGTGGAAAACGGGAATATCGACGCTATCTTTCAATGCCTGTTCAATGTCGAAGCATTCGGGAGCTTTAATGTCCTCAAGGTTAATGCCGCCGAAGCTCGGAGCCATAAGCTGAATCGTCTTGATGATTTCGGGCACGCTTTTAGTATCAAGGCAAATGGGAATTGCATC
Organism: Selenomonadaceae bacterium; assembly: GCA_017534385.1. GTDB lineage: Bacteria > Bacillota > Negativicutes > Selenomonadales > Selenomonadaceae > Quinella. The sequence goes on along the minus strand of JAFWCT010000023.1, from coordinate 26,557 downwards.
GACGCCCGCGAACCCTTTAAACAGAATCGCTTTGCCTTCCATGACGGGAAGACCTGCGCCCGCGCCAATATCGCCTAAGCCTAGGACAGCCGTGCCGTTCGTGACAACTGCGACGAGGTTGCCGCGGTTTGTGTAGTCGTAAATTTTATCGTAATCTGCGTTTATCTCAAGACAGGGAGCCGCAACGCCCGGCGTATATGCAAGCGTTAAGTCCTTATTCGTCTTCAGCGGCACTTTGCTCTTAACTTCCAACTTGCCGTGATTAGCCTTGTGCAAAGCAAGTGCTTCCTTGTCGACGTTTGCCACTTTTAATTCATCCTTTCAAGTCATGTCTTACCAATAATCGCGGCTTATTATATTCGGCGTAAAAAATAATTTCAAGCCCGTATTCCTTTGAATACAATATTTTTTGCCCGTCTGAAAAAATTTTGAACAGTGACTTGCAAACGAAAATATTTTCTGCTACAGTTAAGCGACGGGAGGGATGAGATGCTAGAAAAATTAATCTGGTTCTAACAATCCTCTAATCATCTTAAAATATAATTCCCGTTAATCCCATTAAAACATAAACGCCACAGAGCCGAAAAGATGTCCCCGCATCGAGGTCGGCGGCAAATAAACTGCGGTGCCCACCAAGCGTCGCAATCGGGAGGTGAGATATGACGAAATAATCAGGTATTCAAATAAAAAATCAAGACGGAGGCAAGAGCTTCCGTCTTTTTTCGTGTATAAAACTATTATTAAGCGTCGATTTTGTGAGGTTGCCACTCAATCTTTATTGCTAGTTCCTCATCAGATTTTGCTTCGATGATATAAGTGTAAGGTTTATCGCACCAAGTGGGAGTTATCGTGTCGAATATCGTTTCTTCATTGACGGTCAGCTTAGTGTAGTCAATCCAATAGGGAATGCGGTTGGCAATGCCTTTCTTCCAATCTTCAGACTTGCGAACATCTAATCCCCTGAGCCACAATTTAATTTTTCCATTCGTTGTGGCTTTAGCGGTTAAGTTCAATTCCCCATTAAAGGATTGTATCTGATAACCCACGCCGTCTTTTTGGAACCAATTGGGCTTTTGCACTGTTGCTTTGTTGTCGGAGACGGAGAGGATTTGGAAATCGCCTTCGGTTGATAACAACTTAATATCTACCCTAGAAGTTATAAACGGAAGGAATTTGTCTGGAATCGGATTTTCTATCTTAGGTGGTAATGTTGCAGGTTTTTGGTCAATAATATCGCTTCTGTGCGGGAGCCAATCAATATCTATGACGATTTCCTCATCCGCTTTTGCTTCAATGGAGTAACGATAAGGCTTATTGCACCAAGCAGACTTTATCGTGTCGAATATCATTTCTTCATTAATGGTCAGCTTGGTGTAATCAATCCAGTAAGGAATGAGTTTAGATTTATCATTCGGGTCAGGAACCCACATACCCCTAAGCAACAAATTAATCTGCCCGTCTGTAGTGACTTTAGCGACGATTTTCAAGTTCCCAATGAAGGACCAAATTATATAACCCACGCCGTCTTTTTGGAACCAGTCGGGCTTTTGCACTGTTGCTTTTTTGTCTGATACGGAGAGGATTTGGAAATCGCCTTCGGTTGACATCAACTTAATATCTATCCTAGCAGTAAGGAAACGTTTAAATTTATTAATTGGTTCAACATAACTCTTAATTAGTTCAGCTTGATTATCTCTAAGTTTTTTCTCCTTATCGATAGAGCTAAAGAGGAACGGCAATAATACTGACAACGAACCATCAGATGTTTTGGCGAACTCGTCATGCAAGATTTTGTAAATCTCATCGCTGTCGAGTTCCTTGCGGGCGGCTTCGGTTCGATTAAGATACCACCTAACCTCCTGATTTAAAGCTGATAAGCCATAGAAAGGATTTTCCGCTAAGACTTCATGTTCCTTTTCCAAGTCTAAAAAATTTCTAGTGAAATTCTCGAAATCCGAAAACCAATAAATACATTGTTCTTGCGGTGCCCTAACTCGACGTGTAATTGAATTGTCATTGTATATCCTGTGCAAGTTAAGCGGCGTCGAGATTCTCAAAAACCGCCTTGCGTGGCAATAGACATTGATAACCCAGAGAAAATCTCCACCATGAGATATCTTCGGAAAGAAAATTTTGTTCTCAAGCAAGAAATCACGCTGACAGAATACCGTCCATGGAGTATGAAAATCTCCAAAGCCACTTTTAGGTAGGAGCCGACTAAGATTTTTATCCATGTCGTCAATAGTTAAATTCTTATTGCCGTAAACCTTATTGCCATCTCTACACAGAAAACCATCATTCGGTGCTGTAAAGTTGTAGTAAGAACTGGTGTAAACTACATCAGCATCATAGAGGAGTGCCGCCCTATAAAACGTTTCAAGCGCACTGCCCAAAATCATGTCGTCGGCGTCGAGAAAATAAACATATTCGCCACGAGCTAACATCATTCCGATATTTCGCGGAATGTAACCGCCGCCACCCGAATTCTTTTTTGTCTTAGTGATTTTAAACCGTCCGCTAAATTTCGGCATGTAACTTTCGACTATTTCAACGCTGTTATCCGTAGAACAGTCATCCACCACGATTACTTCAAAGTCTTGGAACGTCTGAATCAAAAGGCTATCGAGGCATTCGCTGATAAATTCTTCCGCGTTGTACATTGGAATGACCACAGAGACGAGGTGATATTTTCGAGAAGGGATACCACCAGCCAAGGCGACCCTAGTATCGTCGTCAATCCACGGCGTCTTAATGAAATAGTCCATGAATAGCCGATTATAAGGGTCATTTAAATCCATGCCCAAGCTATTTTTTCCGTCTGCGTAATGATAAATCTTTTCGCCAATAGTCCAGTCGTTTCTAGGTCGTGCAAACTTAACATAGCGGTTAAACTTTATCGGCAACCTTAAAGAAGAAGCCGCAAAACAATAATTTAAGATGTCTTGATCAAAGCAAGAAACTCGCGACGGGTACTCGCTTACAAACTTCATTCCCGCAAGTATGGTAGCCTCTTCATTATGCAGAACTTTTAAGTTCATTAGCAGAATTCCGGCATTGAAATAAATTTCTTTCGGTATCACATCTTCCTTAACAAAAAGAGTAACTTCTTTAACTGGAACGTCATTATCAATTTCCGGAACGACGCCAAGCGGTTTATCACCTAGTTCAATCTGCCAAAGCTCTTTAATGTCGAGATTGACGACAATATCCGAGTCCAGGTAAATCGCCTTTTCTATCCCCTGCGGCAGAAGAAGATCTGGGATAAAGAATCGATAAAACGTTGCGATACTGAAATGCGACTCCTTAGCTTGTGGAAAGTAGTTATTTATCTCAGCGAGCCTATCGGCGCAAAGTTCCTCGACGTTATAGAACTTTAACTGTTGCCCGTAACGTTCAACTATTTGCATAAGTTTATCGCGGTTGTCGTCCGTCAACGTGTTGTCGTGCAAAAGATGAATCGTAACTTTGGACTTAGTGTTTTCAAAGAGCGAGAGCATCGCCGTGCCCGTGAATCTTGAATAAGTTTTTGTTCCGTCATAAAGGGCAAAGCAAACATGAATCAAAGACTTGTCCACGTTGTTCTTCGGAATAATTATTGGGACGTTAGGAACCAAAGCACGAGAAGTCCTCACTAGTGAGCGTGGCTTAACGAAGTTGACCCTCTGCGGTGGCGAAGATATTGCTAGCTCCGCGAAGAATCTTTGCTCCTTTTTATTTATCATAAAATCACTCCTTATCTGCTACGAACATTTCTATTTTGTGTAGGAAACTCCTACCTTGCGTCTCAAGCTTGACGTTGAAGATTTCGGCAATGGTCGCGGCAATGTCAGCAAAGGTCGACAGCGTGCCCAAGTTAACGCCTGCGCGGACTGTCTTGCCGTGAATAATAAGCGGGACATTCTCGCGGGTGTGGTCAGTACCTTTAGCGGCGGGGTCGCAACCGTGGTCGGCAGTTATCATCAACAAATCGTCCGCACGCATCCGCCTTAAGAACTCTCCAAGCTCGCTGTCAAAGGTCGTCATGGCTTGCGCGTAGCCGTCAACGTCGCGACGGTGTCCGAACTTCATATCAAAATCAACCAAGTTCACGAAGCACAGCCCGCGAAAGTCCTCGTCCATAAGGCGCAAGGTTTTGTTCATGCCGTCAGAGTTGTCGACGTTGACGCCAAGTGAACGACTTATCCCTTGCCCCGCGAAGATGTCTTGAATCTTGCCAACGCCAATCGTCGCGAAGTCTTTACTCTGCAAAGCGTCAAGGATAGTCTCGGCAGGCGGCGTCAAAGAAAAGTCATGACGGCGGGGCGTGCGTTCATAGTTTGGAAACTTCCCGACGAACGGACGCGCAATAATCCTCCCGACACCGTGAACGCCTTGCATAATTCTACGCGCCGTCCTGCAGAAATTATAAAGCTCGTCGACAGGGACAACTGCCTCATGCGCGGCAATCTGAAGGACACTATCAGCTGACGTGTAGACGATTAAAGCTCCCGTCGCCTCGTGAACCTGCCCAAAGTCGTGAATGACTTGCGTCCCCGAATAGGGCTTGTTGCATAGAATCTTCCGCCCGAAACTTTCTTCAAGCTCGGCAATCACGTCCGGCGGAAAGCCTTCAGGGTAAGTCGGCAAGGGTCGTTCAGAGATAATGCCGGCAATCTCCCAATGTCCAATCGTAGTATCCTTGCCAGCCGACGCCTCTCGAACTCTGGCGAACGCTCCTAAAGGAATTCCTCCTTCCTCACTCCTCATTCCTAATTGCTTTTCAACGCCGTCGATATTAAACAAGCCGAGCTTAGCTAGATTGGGGGTGTGAAACTTCTTCGACGTAGCGATTGTCTTTAAAGTGTTTGGGTTATCGTCGCCGAAAGTTTTTGCGTCCAATGCGCCGCCAATGCCTAAGCTGTCCAAAACGATTAAGAACACGCGATTAATCTTTCCCATTACGAATCCTCCCTTTGCAAGTCAATCAGTCCTCGCCGCCTTCATTGCCAACTTATTAGCGTACATTTCCTTATCAGCCCGCTTGAAGACCTCATCAGCTGTCTTATCCTTGCCAGCCTCGTAGAAGGCAACGCCGACTGCCGCCGAAACTTTTTCCCAAGGCTCCAACGTCTCATTGGAATTCTTCCTAGCCATTTCAGCATTGAACTGCTTGACGAAGTACTTGCACAGCGAAACTTTATCATCATCAATCACCACGACGAATTCATCGCCGCCAATACGATAGACATGCTCCTCGCCGAAGATTGAACAGATTAGCTTGCTCGCGTTCAAAAGGTAAGCGTTGCCTTTCTCGTGCCCGTAGGTGTCATTGACGCGCTTAAGATAGTTCACGTCGACCATAGCAATACAGAACTTCGCCGCACCCGCAGAAATTTTCTCGTCAAGCAGAGCCGTCGCCTCGTCATAGGCGGCTTTATTCTTTATGCCCGTCAACGAATCCTTATGCGCCAGTTCATCCATCTCGGCAACCTGTTTCTTAGCCCGCCGCAACCTCTCGAAGTAATCCTTAGCGTTCTGCGTCGTCTTCAACAGCGCGTGATATAAATTCTCTATCTCGTCGCCCGTGTGAATCTTCAACCGCTTTATCTGTTCGACGTTATTGGCGCAGTACTCGGAGTTGTCATAGGCAAAGTTGTTCGCGCAATAAGCCATCGTGTTGACGGGCAGGACGATATTATTTTCCACGAATCGCAAGCCGATTACAAAGACAAACACGAAACACCCTGAAAACAACGCGAGCACCTTAGCAGTAAACGCCCTGCCGTAGTCGGAGATTAAGTCCAAAGTCAAATCAATCACGACGTAGCATTGAGCTTTGCCCGCTGCGTCATAGACAGGCTTGCAAATCGTCAAGAGGTCGCCGGCGATTATCGGGGCAATGGGTCTGCCCGCAATCAAGTCGTCAACGTGCGGTGAAAGTTTTTCGTCTATGGCGGAGTTATCGTCGCTGTTGAAGAGGATTTGATTGCCCGTCGCAGAAAACTTTTCCACGCGCAAGTTCCTAACGTCGGGATTGCTATTCCTTATGCTTAGGAGGTTTTCTTTAAGGTAAACGGGACTCTGCGCGGTAGCAAGTTGACTGGCGGCAATAGTCGCTAATCCGTCGCCGATTTTAACCTGCACTGCAAAGGCGGCTTGCTCAAAAATCCTGTAGCTGATTGAGGCAATCGACGCCGCGATAAAAAGCGAACTCAACATCAGGATTAAAAGAATCTTCACGCGGAGCGATGACCTCAGACACTTGCGGGCGTAAACTGCGCTCTTCATCTCGGCGGTTAGTGGTGCTTGCCGTTGACCTAAGCCGTTAAAGGCATCTTTCACACGCGGCGGCAGAACCTTCAACAGCACGAATGCCGCAATGACGACTAAGCCCTTGTCAATGAACTCTCGCAGGAAAATCGACGCAAAGTGCATTTGGATTTCGTTTAGGGCTTGGACGACGCCATTGCAGAATAAAAACCTCCCGATGAACTCGCTTAAGATTGTCGCTATCAAAGCCAGCGCGGGAATCGTCAGGATTGTCTTTAGGAAGGTTTGGAAGCAACCGCGTCGGGCAAGGAACGTTATATAAATCGCGGTGAAGATACTGACTGAGCAATAATACATCTCGGTTTCGTCGACAAATGACGTTAGGAAGTGCGTAGCGAATCCCACGACGATACCTGGGACGTAGCCGCTTATCATTGCGATTAGAACCGTGCCGCACGTATCCAAATACAACGGCAAGTAAAAATTCCTCGTGACGAACAATCCGCACAAGTTCAAAGCGACTGCCGCAACGCATATCACAATCGGGGACGGCAAATTATTTCCTTGCATTAATCATTCTCCTTAATCAGTCCTTGCTGCCTTCATAGCCAATTTGTTAGCGTACATTTCCTTATCCGCCCGCTTGAAGACTTCATCAGCCGTCTTATCTTTGCCTACCTCGTAGAAGGCAACGCCGATTGCCGCAGAAACTTTCTCCCACAAAGCGAGCATTTCATTGGAAAGCTTATGATTCATTTCCACTTTGAATTGCGCTACAAAGTACTTGCACAAGGAAACCTTATCGCCCTCGATTAGCACAACGAATTCATCGCCGCCCACGCGATAGACATGTTCCTTGCCAAAGACACCACATACAAGCCGACAAGCATTAACCAGATACTCATTGCCGCGTTCGTGCCCGTAGGTGTCATTGACGCGCTTAAGATAGTTCACGTCGACCATCACTATACAAAACGCCGCGTTGCCCGCCGCAATCTTTTTATCAAGCTGTTCAATCGCCTCGACGTAAGAAGTTTTATTCTTAACGCCCGTCAACGAATCAATATGCGCCTTCTTGTCCATGGCTGAGACTTTTACTTGCATATCAGCGACTTGACCCTTAGCGCGTTGCAGATACCTGAAATAGTTCAAAAGGTTTTCAGTCGTCCGAATCAGCGCGGAGTATAAGTTTTCTATCTCGTCGCCCGTTTTGATTCTCAAGCTCTTCATGCGTTCAATATTTCTTTCGCGAGCCTCTTCGCTGTCATAAGAGAAATTCCTAGCGCAATAAGCCATCGTGTTGACCGGCAAGACGATATTGTTTTCCACGAACGCAAGCCCGATTGCAAAGATAAAGATAAAGCACCCTACGAATAAAGCAATCAACTTGATAACGAAAGTGCGAGCATAATCGGATAGAACGTTCATTGACAAATCCACCGCCGCATAACATTGGCAGTTGCCGTTCACGTCGTAAAGAGGCTTATAAAGCGTTAGCAAGTAGCCGTATTCGTCATCAGTGATTATCGGCGGAATGGGTCTGCCCGCAAGCAAATCATCAACGTAAGGCATGAGAGCTTCTTCAAACTCCACGACATCGCCAGGATTATCCCCCTCAACCGCCGCCGTGTCTAAGTCAAAGACAACGTGAAAACCGTCCGCCGCGACTTTGTAGACGTAGATAAACTTTATGTCGCTATTGGTGTTCTTCATAGTGTAAAGCTTTTCTTCAATCGTCCGATACTCTTCAAGGTTGCGCCCATGCTTTATGTACTCGTCGACGTGTTCGGGGTTTATGTTGCTCAAAATAACGCTGTCCATTGCGTCAGCGGATTTAATGCGGTCTTCAATGGCAGAGTCTTTGAAGAGTAGATAACTTATCAGCGCGATAGAGAACGCCACGAACAGTGAGCTAAGCATTAAGATAGTAAGCATCTTGGTGCGCAGTGATGACGACAGATAATTTCTTTCGTTCAAGGCGTCTTTCATTTCGGCGGATAGGGGAGCTTGCTTGCGACCCAGTGAACGTAATGATTCTTTGGTATTTGGCGATGAGAACTTCAACAGGACAACCGCCACGAGCAAGGACAAGCCCTTATCGAGAACCTCGTTAAGTAAGTTGCCGCCGAAGCTTGATTCAAACTCGTTGACTGACTTAAGGAAGTTCGTCGAGTTCAGGAAGTCTTCTATCAGCAAGTCGCATGTGCTAGTTATCAGCGTCAATGGGATAATCAAGAGGGCAACCTTAGCATAGCTGTCGAAGAAGCCTCGCCGCGCAGAGAATGCCACAAAGATTGCGACGAAGATACTGACAGAGCCGTAATACATTTCAGAGGGCGTGAGGACAGCTTTAAAGAGATTGGTTAGGAACCCGACGACGATGCCGGGCACGTAGCCACCTAGAGCCGCGATATAAATCGTGCCAGCCGAGTCGAGGTAGACGGGCAAATTAAAGTATTGCGCGAATGCCGAGCCTACCACGTTCAACAGCAAGCCACCTATGCAAAGTAGAATGATTTTTCCTGCAGACACTTGACGTGCTCCCTTGCTAAGAATTTTTTCAAATTATATCACAGTGGCAGATTTTATGTTATAATCAACGAAATTTTTATGTTAAGGAGCGCGTTCATTGCAAGTACTTTACAACCTAGCGGCGATACTCGTCGTGATTCTAATAATCCCCGTGTTCATGATTCGTTCGATACGTGAGCGCGGATTCGTCGAGAGAATTAAGCAGAGCTTCGGCTTCTTCCCTAAGGGCGCACTTGACCCCGTGGCGAAGAAAAATTGTATCTGGGTTCACGCGGCGTCCGTCGGAGAGATTGTGGCGACCAGTCCGCTTATCAAAGAGTTCCGCCGCGAATTTCCCAAGTCACCAATCCTCGTGTCCGTCGTGACAACTTCTGGCTACGAAATGGCGAACCGTATCATCAAAGACGCAGACAGCATAATTTACTTCCCACTAGACTTGCCATTTGTATCGGCGGCTGTCTTCCGAAGAATCTTCCCGCGTGTCTTCCTAAACGTCGAAACGGAGCTTTGGCCAAACTTCCTCAAGGCGGCAAGGGAAAATCGCGTGCCCGTCATGATGGTCAATGGGCGCATATCGGAAAAGAGCGTTAAGCGTTATAAGTACATGTTCTCAATCCTGCGCGACATGATAGGCACGGTTAAGCTTTTCGCTATGGCGTCACCGGTCGACGCGGGTTACGTTAAACAGCTCGGCGCACCCGATGAACTCATAACTATCACGGGCAACACGAAGTTTGACCAGACTTATACCGACGTGACGGACGCGCAACGGCATAAGATTTTATCGGACATGGGCTTAACTGACGCTAAGGAAATCTTTTTAGCGGGTAGCACTCATCGCGGCGAGGAAAACTTTGTGCTTAAGGCGTTCAAGGCAATCCGCGATAATCACCCAAAGGCTCGGCTCATCATTGCTCCGCGTGAACTCTTGCGCACCCGTGAAGTCGTAGCCCTGTGCAAGGCGGCGGGCTTTACTGTCGGCACGAGGACTGAACTGCAGAAGCGTCCGCCCGCTAACGAGGACATAATTATCCTAGACACAATCGGCGAACTCGGACAAGTCTACAGCGTCGGCGATGTGATTTATGTCGGCGGCAGTCTCGTATCCCACGGCGGACACAATATCCTTGAGCCGGCTGCTCATGGCAAGGCAATTATCGTCGGGCACCACATGGAGAACTTTAAGGACTTGCACGCGCTCTTTAAGTACCGCAACGCTTGTATCACCGTCAACGATGCTGAAGAACTTGCCGCGCAGGCTAAGAAACTTTTCGACGACCCCAACGAACGCCGCCGCCTTGAAGAGGAGACGCTTAAGATTGTTCATGAGAATCGCGGAGCCTCTCGCAAGTCGGCAATCCTCCTGCGCAAGATGTTGACTGAGTACGAGGCTAGGGAGAATGGTCGACACCTGCGCACGACTGAGAAGATTGAGAACCTGCAAACCTATTTCCTGCGGCTCGTCCACGGCGAAGAAGTTCACGGACCGATTGACCAAATGGTTATGCTTGTGCTGTTCGTGTTCTCATTGATTTATAAGTCGCTTGTCAATCTGCGGCTCATGGGTTATCAGCTAGGCTTTTCGGGCAAGGAACGTTTGAATTGTTTCGTGATAAGCCTTGGCAACATAACTGTCGGCGGCACGGGCAAGACTCCTACGGCTCAACGTCTTGCAAAGGAGATTCGGGATATGGGCTATCGCGTCGTGATTCTCAATCGCGGCTATCGTGCAAAGTTCTATGGCGAGGTCGGCATTGTCAGCGATGGCAAAAACCTCAACATGAACGCGACTGAGGCTGGAGACGAAGCTTACATGTTGGCTAAGCACTTGCCGAACGTCCCTGTGCTAATCGGTGCGCGTCGAGCTGTCTCAGGGCAATACGCCATTGAGAACTTCGGCGCGGAGGTTGTGATACTCGACGACGGCTATCAGCATTGGCAAGTTATACGCGATTTGGACATTCTCTTAATCGATGCGGTGTCAGTCTTCGGCAATGGGCATTTGCTCCCGCGTGGCACTCTTCGTGAGTCAATGTCCCATATCAGCCGCGCAGACGTTTGCTTGATGACTAAGGTTGACCAAGCCCGCGAAGGTTCCCGCGATTTGATTAGGCAGACCGTGCGCAAGTACAATCCTTCCGCGCTCTTAGTTGAAAGCATTCACGAGCCGCGCTGCCTAATTCCGCTTGCCGAGTGGTCGACGAATCTTGCGGGCGAAGGTATCAACGTCGCGACGATTAATGGGCGCAAAGTTATGGCGGTTTCGGCTATTGGCAATCCGGCATCGTTTGAGAGGACGTTACGCGATTTGGGCGCGGAGATTGTTTCAAGCCTGCGATACCCCGACCACCACGACTATACGATTATGGAGATGGAAGACATCTTGCGGCAAGCTGATTCGTTCGCGGCGGAAATGATTATTGTCACGGAGAAGGACGCCGTTAAAATCCCAGAAGAGGTCGCTAAAGAGACGTGGAACATTCCTATTTACGTTATAAGCGTCGAGGTGAAGTTTCAAGCGGGCGCGGACGACTTTAAGAAATTGTTACGCGACAGGTTGGAATCTAAGGTCAAAGGAAGAATTCGATAAACATATTAAACGTTCATAACTTTGCTTTCCCAAAGCGTCATAAACGGGAATAAGTTATTAGGGGCTGTTGGTAAAGTCGAATAAAGAAAAAACAAATGTTTGTTTGAGAAAGTGAAGAAAGTGGGACGCCGTCGCTTAATCCTCGTAAGGTTTTCATTCCGCTACAGCAATTGGAACAGCATTTACCACAAATTCCGTCTTTGGTGTTAACGGTCTTTCAGCTCAAAGATAGCGCGGAAGTCGTCCTTGCCTTGAGTGATAGCGTTGAATTTTGAATTTCGTCGAAGAGTTTCAACGCGGTTTTGACTGTGGCTTGATAGTAGAGGATGTCGCGTTTGATATTGTCCTCCTCGCCGTGAATCAGGGCAGTTGAAGTCTCCGGCTGTTGCTCGTCGACGATTAAGCGTTTGAAGTTTTCAAAGGTCTCGCACCGGACGGTTGAGGCTTTTTTCTTTGCATGAATCAGGGCAATCTCAACGTCGGTGCCGTCGAAGGCGTTTTGCATGAACTCGCATTGATAATCGGCGTCTTCTAGTTGCTGAAGTAAAATCTTGCGCTCGTTGGAGTAAGGGTTGCGAATGGTTTCAGCGTTTAGGATTGCCGCGACTTGTCCGCCGTCGGCTAGGACGTTTAGAGCCTTTAGCAAATGCTTCGCGCCGTCGTGGAAGGGCGGGTTCATGATGATTGAGCCGTAAGGGATTATCGGATTGAATGTGAGGAAGTCGCTCCAGATGACTGTTAGACCCTTGCCACGGAGACTGGCGACGCGTTCGGGATTAATCTCGATGCAGTGGAAGTCGCTATCGTCGTAACGTGTCCAGCGTCTGTCAGTATGTCTTAAGGCTTCGATTAAGTTGCCGGTGCCCGCAGAAGGCTCCAATATCGGCAGTTGCAGTGGAAGGTCGAGCATAGCCATGAGCCTTGCCGCAGTGTCGGGCGGGGTCGGGTAGAATCGCCGCCTTGAGCCTCGCGATAACGTCAATGACTTCTGCTGGCGTGTCGTAGATTGTGAAGTTGTCCCAGCCCGCGCTGACTTTGAAGACGCCGTTGTAGAAGGTGATAAAGATTTGGATTTCAGCTTGCGTCGCAACTCTCATTGCCTCGGCGGTGATTGCGTACCAGAATGTGTCGTAGCGGTAGTTCAGGCGGTTGATGATTGCGATTGCTTCATTCTTATTCTTACAAATAGGAGGTGTTCAAAATGACAGTTCCAGAATCACTCAAAAGATTTTCAAAGAGCAGAGCCGCTTCATCGGAGGCGGCATTTTACTTCAACAGTCGCTGATTGATATACGATAACCTTGCATAGCTTTCAAACGCCGCCTTGCAGTCACGATACGGCAAGTGATAATCTCCGCCGCGTGCGAACAAGCCCTGTGATAATTGTCCGCGCAATAAATTGGAGCCTTTCAATCTCAAACAACTGCCAAGCGGCAAGAGTGTCGCGGCTATTCGGGTTAATGCCCAGCGTCTTGTTCATGAGCTTAGCGAAGTTCATGTAGAAATTTTTTTCTGGAGCCTTGCACCCGTGATAGACTGCCCACTCGTAAAGCCACTTGATTTGAGAACTTTGCCCGTCTCACGATTGCGAATCAAGCTCATGTTACTCATTTCATAGCGTGGAGCTTGCGGAATAATTTCATAGCTCATGATTCACTCCTCAAAAGGGCGTGTCATCATCGTCGACGGGTTTATCCTTCTTGCCGCCAGCGAATTCAAAGTTCTCAACGACGACTTCAAAGCTTTGGACTTCCAAGCGTCGATGACGATTACGTCAAAGAGTCCGTCGAGTTTCTCAATGCTTGTTAAGAGAGCCTCTGCCTGAACTATTAAGTCGCGTTTGAGCTCGGCTTGTTTGACTTTCATCAGCGCGATTGTACGTGTGGGAATGGTATTGTTGTTTTCTGCATAGTCGATAGCCTCTTGCACGGCGTCGGGATTCAAAGCCAGCTTTTGGAACTGTGCAACCTGATTCTTGTTAAAGCCCATTTCCTTTGATACTTCGAGCTTGGGCTTAGGTGATTCGACTTGTTGACGCCTAAAATGTCAGCCGCCTCGCTTGTCCGAATCAATCTGTCCGTCGGGATAATCGCCGCCCCGTCAAGGTCACGCACTGTCTCAATCATCGGCATTACGTCGGGAGCAATGGCTTGTAACTTCTGCACTTGCTCCGTGAATCGCCGCAACGCCTCTAAATCAATGCTCAATCCTCTTTATGCTATAATTTCTTTTAAAGGAAGTGATTAACGTGATAGGTTTGTCTAATATTGTAAAAACCATTTGCTTGTGCTATCATTAAAAAAATAGTGATGACAATGGTAACGATATATAAGATAACTAATCGACTTAATCATACGCCTCACGTTAGTCAAACGCGCCAATCAATTGCTAGTCTTGCTAATGCTTTTAGGGTTTCACCTCTTCTGATAATGGGCATAGACGATGCCGAACACTTCTACAAGCCTGTCAACAAAGACGAACTAGAATTGCTTGGTCAAAAACTCCACGCCTAAAGGCGGGAGCTTGTAAAAGCTCTTTTTGACTAGCCTAAGTCTTAACTGACTAAGTTACCTGCGAATACATAGGTACCGGCGGACGTAAATCCTAATCTGCCGCTCTACGGCTTATGGTTAAACAGTTCTTAGGGGTAGGAACGGTGCTGTAAGTAAAAACCGCAGGATAACTTTGGCGAAGGATTGCAACGCTAGCGGGCGGCGGTCTGTTTACTTTTACCAGACATTATGCCCGCTCGCCTTCGGGCGATACCATTTAAAGGAGGGGCGCGGCTCCTCCCCATAGCTAAAGCAAGGGGTATCCGCCGCGCATATTTGATGACTATGGCAAGCGCAAAGTCGTCGAACGTGGCGGCTATCCTACCAAAGGCGCGGCGTATAAAGCGGGCGTCGCCGCGTATAATGACTTCCTGCACGGCAATATTGGTATGCTTTCACATTGTCTCTAATCACCCAGAACTTATACACGCACAATACTTTTCGTTTACAGGAAGATACACTTGCGACTTTCGCTCAAGACTTGCAGACAAGCAAGAATTAAAACCTTGTGTTATTCGTAAATTTTATCGGGAGGGATTGAATTGGCATTTTATTATCAAGAAGCATCACACACCTTCGGAGAGTATCTGCTAGTGCCGGGCTACTCTTCCACAGACTGCATCCCCGCGAACGTCGACCTTAGCACACCACTGATAAAGTTTCGGCGCGGCGAACGGTGCAAATTCCTGCTTAACATTCCGATGACCTCGGCAATCATGCAGTCAGTCTCCAATGACACAATGGCAATCGCTCTGGCTAAGGAGGGCGGCGTCTCATTTATCTTCGGCTCGCAACCGATTAAGGAGCAAGCCGCTATGGTTGCCCGCGTCAAGAATTACAAATCGGGCTTCGTGTCTAGTGATTCAAACCTGAAGCCTACGACGACTCTTCGAGAAATGCTTGACCTCCTGCAAGAGACAGGGCATTCAACAATGGCAGTCACTGACGACGGCAAGCCTACGGGAAAGCTCCTAGGCATTGTCACCAGCCGCGACTATCGAATCTCCCGCATGACCGGCGATGAACTCGTTAAGGACTTCATGACGCCCTTTGATAAGCTAATCTATGCTGATGCCGACACTACAACCCTCCCGAAGGCGAACGATTTAATCTGGGAACACAAGCTTAATATGCTCCCGCTCGTCGACAAGAAGCAACGTCTGCGCTATATGGTCTTCCGCAAAGACTACACCGACAACAAGACGAATCCCCTTGAACTTATCGACAAGAAGAAACGCTACGTCGTGGGCGCGGGCATTAATACTCGTGACTATGCCGAACGTGTGCCCGCCTTGCTCAAAGCTGGTGCGGATGTGCTGTGCATAGACTCTTCCGAAGGCTTTAGCGAGTGGCAGAAGATTACGCTGGAATACATTCACAAGACCTTTGGCGAGGAAGTTAAAGTTGGTGCGGGCAATGTCGTCGACGCGGAGGGCTTTAGGTTCTTGGCGGACGCGGGCGCGGACTTTGTTAAGGTCGGCATAGGCGGCGGCTCAATCTGCATTACCCGTGAGACTAAGGGCATTGGTCGCGGACAAGCTACGGCGGTTATCGACGTGTGCCGCGCTCGTGATGAATACTTCAAGGAAAAGGGCGTTTATATTCCCGTGTGCTCAGACGGTGGCATTGTTCACGACTACCACATGACGCTTGCCCTTGCAATGGGCGCGGATTTCCTTATGCTCGGCAGATACTTTTCGCGCTTTGACGAATCACCAACTGATAAGATTAGAATCAACGGAACTTATTACAAGGAGTATTGGGGCGAAGGCTCTAACCGTGCACGCAACTGGCAACGCTATGACCTCGGCGGCGATAAGAAACTGTCCTTTGAAGAGGGCGTTGATTCCTACGTTCCCTATGCCGGCTCACTCAAGGACAACATGAATAGCACGCTGTCTAAGATTCGTTCGACGATGTGTAACTGCGGCGCGTTGACTCTGGCTGAACTTCGCGACAAGGCTAAGATAACCTTGGTCTCCGCAACGAGCATTGTCGAGGGCGGCAGTCATGACGTTATATTGAGAGATAGGATTAGTGATTGATTATGCTTAAAAGATTTCTTATCGTGCTGGTTGCAATGGTTATGTTTGTAACTTCGACCTGCGCGGCGTCCAAAAGCGAAATCATTGACGCGGAAGATGTTGTGCCGGAAATTGGTCTTCATCAGAACGTGACTTTCGCGCAATATTTCACGTGGCCTGAAAGTCGTTTGCAAATGGATATTTATATGCCCGCCGTCAAAGGAAAAGTTCCCGCCGTGATATTCATACCGGGCGGTTGGTGGTTGACGGCTCCGAAAGTTGCGGGAATGCAAATTTGTGTCCAACTGGCGCAGGCGGGATTTGTCGCGGCGTCAATCGATTATCGAACCATTGGCACGGCGAATTACATTGATTCAATCGGCGATGTTAAATCGGCAATTCGTTACCTGCGCGCACACGCCAACGACTTCAACATAGACAAAAACAAAATCGCTGTGATAGGAATGTCGGCGGGCGGTTATCTGGCAACAATGGTCGGCGTAACAAGCGGCGTCAATAAATTTAACTTCGGCGACTATCTCAATGAGCGCGTTGACGTTCAAGCCGTCGTAGATATTTTCGGACCGACTGATTTAACCAAAGTCGCCGATGATTATCCTAAAGCGACGCAAGATATGTATTATTCACCCGGGGCACCTCCGGCACTTTTTGTTAATGGCGTGCCTTGTTATAAAGATAGCAAGGGCGGCTCTCTCCTAGACACACTCGAAACCGCTAAGGATTCAAACCCGCTGACTTATATTGGCAAGAACACACCGCCTTTCCTTATCATGCACGGTAACGCGGATAAGACCATTTCGCCGAGCCAATCAAAACTTTTGCATGACGCGCTAATTAAACACGGCGTCGACTCCACACATTACATCATAAACGGTGCCGATCACTATGCGGCTTATTTTTATCAACCGAAAACTTTTGGGATAATCGTTGACTTCTTGAATAGGACATTGCGTTGAGATGACTGAACTTGATTTTGCTAAAAGGGTTCACGGGCTGGGCGGCAAGGCGTATCTAGTCGGCGGCGCAGTCCGTGATAAGTTCCGAGGTGTCAAAGCTCACGACAAAGATTATTGCGTCACTGGCGTCCACGAGAAAACTTTTGCCGAGGCTTTCCCTAATGCGGAGAAATTCGGCAAGTCCTTCCCAGTTTACTCAGTTGACATTGACGCGGCTTATTGTGAAGTCGCCTTCGCCCGCACAGAACGCAAAGTCGGCACGGGCTATCGCGGCTTCGAGGTTGTCTTTTCTCCGGACGTGACGATTGAGCAAGACTTATTCCGGCGCGACACTACGATTAATGCTATGGCGATTGATTTGCTAAGCGGCGAGCTGATTGACCCGTTCGGCGGACGCGAGGACGTTCTTAATAAAAAAATCCGCGCCGTGAGTGAACACTTCACAGACGACCCAGTAAGGGCATTGCGGGCGGCTAGGCAAGCGGCGCAATTCGGCTTTGAAATCTGCGCGGGAACAATCGAGGCAATGAGGCGTTGCGGAAAGGAACTTGCTAACGAACCGGCAGAAAGAATATTCGACGAGCTAGAGACGGCACTAAAGACCGACAAGCCGTCGATTTTTTTTAGGAGCCTGGAACGGGCGGACTTACTCGAAATAACCTTCCCAGAGGTTGCGAGGTTGCGCGGGAAGATTCAGCCGACGTTCTATCACCCCGAAGGCGACGCCTACGAACACACGTTAAAGATTGTCGACGACGTGGCAAAAGTCAATCCTAAACCCGTCGTTAGGTTCGCGGCACTCATGCATGACATTGGCAAGGGCACTACGCCGCTTGAAATGCTTCCGCACCACTATCGACACGAGCGACGAGGACTTGACGTTCTTAACCAAATGAATCAGCGAATGACCTTGCCGAACGATTGGAAGAAGTTTGCGGCATTAGTCATTCGCGAACACATGCGGGCACCTCGGCTCACTAAGGCGGGCAAGATTGTCGACTTGCTGTTGAGCATAAAGTTTTGCATAAAGGATTTCTGTGATATAATCCGCTTTGATAATCATGGCTTGCCAGCTTACTTGGAACGTGCACAGGAGATTATCGACGAGCTTTTAACAATCAGAGGAAACGATGCGCCGTCCGACCTTGAAGGGGCGCAGATTGGCAAATGGATTCATGCCGCCAGAGTCCGTCGTTTCGTGAAAGTTTTTAGGAGAGCTGATTAGATAAGGAGGAAGATCTTGTACGCAAGAACATTTGGTGCGACGACTCAGGGCGTTGACGGGCTGATAATTTCCGTCGAAGTCGACAGCGCAAACGGTATGCCCGCCTTTGACATTGTAGGCTTGCCCTCAATCGCCGTCCGTGAATCTAAAGAACGTGTGAGGACTGCGATAAAGAATTCCGGACTCCGTTCACGCGCCGAGAAGATTACAATCAACCTTGCGCCAGCCAGTATCAAAAAGGAAAGTGCTGGGCTGGACTTGCCGATTGCGATTGGACTACTTGCCGCGCAGGGAAGGTTGCGCCCTTCGACGTGTGAAGAGTTTTTATTTGTCGCCGAGCTGTCATTGGAGGGAATGTTACGGAGCGTGGCGGGCGTCTTACCAGTTGCAATGACGGCTCGTGAGCAAGGTTTCAAAAAGATAATCGTCGCGCAAGAGAACATCAACGAGGCATTGCTAGTTGAGGGCTTGGAAGTCTACGCGCCGAGAAACTTAATTGAGTTGGTAGACTTCCTCGACGGAGATATTGAGCTTGACCCCGCATTACCTCAGCCCGTCGAAGAGCCGGAAGGTTTCGTTGAGTTGGTTGACGATTTCGCGGACATGCAAGGACAATTCATGGCAAAGCGTGCACTTGAGATTGCGGCGGCGGGCGGGCATAACGTCTTAATGGTCGGCGTGCCCGGTTCAGGTAAGACAATGCTTGCCAAACGCATGAGTTCAATCTTGCCGGAGATGACTCGCGAAGAAGCTTTGGAAGTCACGAAGATTTACAGCATAGCCGGCAAGCTCCCGCAAGGTAGCGGACTGATGACTAAGCGACCATTCCAAAACCCGAATCACGACGCCTCATCAGCAGCGATAATCGGCGGCGGCTCTGTTCCCACCCCAGGACAAGTCACGCTTGCGCATAACGGCGTTTTGTTCCTTGACGAGTTGCCCGAATTCAAAAAGCCTGTTCTTGAGGCTCTGCGCGAACCACTTGAGGAACGGCAAATCACAATCAGTCGAGTAAGCGGGACTTTAACCTTTCCTTCAAGCATGATTCTGATTTGCGCAATGAATCCTTGCCCATGCGGTTGGAATGGCGACCCTGACCACTTCTGCCGCTGTTCGACGCTTGATATAAAAAAATATACGCGCCGATTGTCCGGCCCTTTGCTTGACAGAATCGATATTCAAATCCGCGTGCCGCGCGTCAAATACGACGACTTAAGCTCCAAACGCAGGAATGAACCTTCAAGCATGATTCGCAAGCGGGTATCGGCGGCAAGAGAGATTCAAACGCGACGCCTTGAAAAGTATCACCTCTTCTGCAACGCACAGATGACGCACGCTTTGATTCAAAAGCTGTGTGTATTGGAACCCGCCGCCGAAGAGTTGCTTAAGGAAGTCTTCGAGACGAAAAAATTATCCGCCCGCTCCTACGACAGGATAATCAAAGTCGGGCGCACGATTGCTGACCTTGCGGGCGGCATGGATTTAATTTCATCGCGACACATTGCCGAGGCTATCAAACTTCGTAGCGACTTCGAGATTGAAAACTAGGAGGCGATTAAAATGTTTAGGATACTGATGCTTTCCGTGTTAATGCTTTTGTTCGTCGGGCAAGCCTATTCAAAGACACCGCCCGTTGAGCAGCCTAAGCCGCAAGTCAAAGAACAAGTTCAGCTTGCGCACAAACACACCGCCGCTTGCAACAAAACTCAAGCCGAGCCTGTCCAGATAATTTGCATACTCGACCGCTCCGGCTCCATGAGTAGCCTAGCAACAGACACTATCGGCGGCTACAACTCCTTTATCGAACAGCAAAAGACTAAGGCGGGCACTGCCGAGGTTACAACCGTTCTATTCGACGACCAATACGAAAAGATTACTGATGCCCTTGACCTTAACGCCGTTCCCGAACTGACTTCAGCCGAATACTACGCACGCGGTACGACGGCACTCCTTGACGCCGTGGGCAGGACGATTACCGAGACGCTTAGCCGTTTGGAAAAGGAAAAGATTTGCCCCGCCAAAAGACGCGTGCTGGTGATGATTATGACTGACGGCTACGAGAACGCCAGCAAGGAATTCACTAAGGCAAAGGTTAAAGCCCTCGTCGAGGCGACAACTAAGGAATACGATTGGAACTATATCTTCATCGGCGCGAACATTGACTCAGCGGCGGAGGCGGGCGGTATAGGCATTGACCGCAAGCACGCGACGAATTACGCGCCAACCTCCGAAGGCGTCAAAGAATCTTTTGCAGTCATGCGCGAGGCCGCCGACGAAGTTCGCGAACGTGGTACCTTAAAATAATTTACAAACAAAAAACGCGGTCATAAGCTTGACTTGTCGATAACTCAAGCGCGACCGCTGTTCCGTCGCTTTTAAAACGACAAACTCCTCAACCGTTAGCAGTCGAGGAGTTTTATTTTGCTCAAATCAGATTGCACGCTGGACTTTGCCGGAACGAAGGCAACGAGTGCAGACGTTGAGGCGTTTAATCTCGCCGTCGACGATAGTGCGCACGCGTTGGATATTCGGCTTCCATTTGCGTTTAGTCTTAAGGTGCGAATGGCTTACGTTCATACCCGACATCGCGCCCTTTTTACAAATTTCGCAGTAAGCTGACATGTTAATTCACCTCTTCTCTGAAAAAAGACACGCGCATTGTAGCACAGAACATTTCCCCGCGCAAGTTGTACGCAAAAAAATTACCCGCCCGCAAAGAGTCGAGCGAGTGTCTATATTAATTTCCATACGCTTGCTTAGTTAAGAATCGCGGCGAGGTCGTTGACGAGCTGATTGATTCGGTCGAACTTGAGCTTGTAGCTTACGCGGTTGGCAATGAGCCGTGCCGTCGCGTTCATAATCGTAACGATTTCCTCAAGGTTGTTCTCGCGGAGCGTGGTGCCCGTCTCTACAATGTCAACGATACTTTCCGACATGCCGATTATCGGGGCAAGCTCAATCGAGCCGTTCAGCTTGATGTATTCCATTTGCATTCCCTGCGCCGCGAAGAAACTTTCGGCAATGCGGGGAAACTTCGTAGCAACGCGGGTATGTGCGTAGTCCTCAAGGCGCGGACGCTTCTTATCTTTAGGAACAGCCATCATCAGATGACACGCGCCGAAGCCTAAGTCCAACAGCTCGTAAACGTCCTTGCCCGACTCTAAGATAACGTCCTTGCCGATAATGCCAATATCAGCCGCGCCGTATTCAACGTAGGTGGGAACGTCCGCCGTCTTCGTGATGATAAATTTCAGACGCGCCGCCTCGTTGGTGATGATTAGCTTGCGTGATTTCTCGTGAAGACCTTCAGCAGTCCAGCCGACCTGTTTAAGTAGCTGTGCACTCAGCCCGAAAAGTTTTCCCTTCGGCAAAGCAATCGTTATGAAGTTCTTATCCTGCAAATTGTTGCCCTCCAATCAGCCGCGTCGACGTTTAGGCTTTGTAGTTCGTTCGCTATGGCGTTGCGGAAGGACGATAGAGATTTCCGCCTCGAACATTCTATTCCACGGGAACCGCACGCGAATATTATCATTACCCGTGAACGATGGCAAGTTCATCTTCGCGAAGTTCTCAAGCAATAATGCACAACTATCAGCGGCATCGTCCCGCTTATCGTCCAAGACTTCGTAGCGACCGTCGCCGGCAATCCAATCCAACTGACCTGCGCCGACCTGTCGAACGTTTGCTTGATAAGCCCAGTCGTCAAGGTAGCGATGCAGGAGCAATTCATTAACAGCGTTGTCCTTCATGCGCGTTGATAAGATTCCCTCGCTTAGGGCAAAGCCGCTTGAGTTCGTCGGCGTATTCCAACCAGCATAAGCACTAAGCTCGAACAGCAACCCGCGCCGCTTGAGTTGTTCCATAAGCGCATTGTCCGAACCATTAGCAAAGGCGACATCGGCCACGATAACTTTGCGTCCGTCGCTTAAGTAGTCTTGCACAACGTCAGCAAAAAACTCTGTGCCCTGCCGAGGCTTGCCGTCGTTAATCACGTTGTCAGCCTCGAAGGTCACGCCGTCAGGATTGGTGTTTACGGCAAGGATAAAATCTGCGCGGCTTTCGTCGTCAGTGAACTTCGCGCCCGTCACTTGAATTGCCGCCCGAATCGAAGTATCAATCTCCTCGTCGGAATAAGCCGGAACCGTCAACGCGCCGCGTCCCCAGTTGTACTTGACGTAGACGCTTGGCGAAGTCTTTGCACGTTCATTGACAGCCCGCGCCAACAATAACAGCCCGAATTCATCAATGCCCGCCGTCGTCAGATATTTATCGCCGCCAATGCCTCTGCCATATTCCAAGAGCTTGCGACCTTCGTTATGCGTCTGCGAATAAGGCGCATTGTCATCGCGTCCGAGCAACAGATAATCAAACGTATTGTCGCGGGCGTAGTCGATTAGCTTCTTGTTCGCATCAAAATTTTTCTCGCGACGCCCCATCCAGTCTTCAAGAGCCTTCTGCGGGATTAGCTTTTGCAGGAAGTTGAACTCCTTAATCTCCCGCGTCGTCAAGCCTTCCAACTCTTGCTTGTCCATAAGCTCCGTTAAGCGGAAAATGTTCGTGCCATAGTAGCGATAATAATCAGGCTCCTCGTAACCAGAGGCAAGACCTGTGCGCGGCGTGCGCATGATTGACCCGAACACATACAGCGGCAACTTCTTATGCTTGCGCCTGAACTCGTTAAACAAATCCGCCCGCGCCAAAATCTCGTCGCCGTCATACTCATGCTTGCGTGAACCAACTAGGCTTCCATAAAGCAAGGAGTCCGACGAGATGACCGCCGCCGTTAAATCTTTGGTAGCGTTCTTCCTCAGCCAATCCCAAAGCAAATCCGGGTCGCCGAGGTGTTCACGGTTGCCAAGAAGTTCTTCGGGCGGCGACACGATTTGAACGCCAGCTTTCTCCAAGATCTCAATCGTCTGCCTGTTGACAATCGGGCGGCTGTCGTGCGGTATGTACAAAATCTTTTCCTGAACAATCTTTTTCTTCGCCGAGCAGTCACTAGCTCCCGCGCAGATTAAAATCATCAGCACGAGGACGCTCGCCGCCACTCGACAAAAACACTTCTTGATAATAACGAATCACCTTCCAAACTACTTTTTCTTAGCGGCGCGAATGTCGCCCCACAAATCACGCGCCTTATCGTGAATCCGTGGTTCGCGTTCGCGCACGCCCTTATCACTTATCAGCCGTGAAAGATACGTCGTAGCCTTCTGCCTCTCGCCGAGCCGCCAATTAATCGCCGCCACAATATACATCACCGCGTTATCAGTCAGCTCGCCGATTGGGAAACTCTCCCGCATTAACGCATCTTCATAGAACTCCGCCGCCTTCGCTAGGAATTCATGCTCCTGCGTAGTGTCGCCAGCCTCCCGATAAACCCAAGCCAACTGATGAGCATACTTAGCTTTCTTCGACGACTTGCCGTGAATCAAGTCCAAGAACTTCAACGCCAACCTAAAAGCCGTCGACGCCTCGCCAAGGGTGCGTTCCTCCACGAACGGTATCTTAATGTTCTTCGTAAGCAAGACGGCTCGCAGAATCGTCAAGTGGCGGTCGGGTATCTTCGTAGTGAAAGTCTTCTCGTCCGCCGCAAAGCCGCAGTGTTCGCAGACCCAGACGGTGTAGTAATAGGGATTGAAGTCTACGTAATGCGTGCAGCCGTCGTCGTCGCGTTGCGTAACTGGAATCCTTGAACGCGTCTTGACTACTCGAAACGTCTGCTCGCATATGGGGCAAGTCTTCTCGACGATAAAAGTTTTTCCAACAGCCATGACATCACCGCAGATATTTATTGCAAAGAGCCTTGAGCTTGTCCGCCTCCGCCTCAGCCAAGTAATCGGGCTTGAGTCTCCAGCCCCAATTCGTACCGACAGTGCCAGGCGTATTCATGCGGTTGCGGCTGTCAAGCTTAAGAACGTCTTGCATTGGCACGATAGCAAAGCGGGAGTTCGACGCGTAGGCAAACTCAATCAACTTCTTGCACACGTCATCGGGGCGGCGAACGTCAGCACCGATAAGCGCGGCTATCGTCGTCTTGCTATCAGGGTCAATGTCTTCCATAAACCAACCGACCGTCGTATTGTTGTCATGCGTGCCCGTGTAGGTTATCGAATTCTCCGGCGGCGCAAAGCCAATGCGCCCTTGCTCGTTGAAGTGCAACTCGAAATGCAAGACCTTCATGCCGGGGAAGCCACAATCTTGCCGAAGAGCCTCAACCTCGTCGGTGATAACTCCCAAGTCCTCAGCAACAATATTCGCGTCACCAATCTCCTTGCGAATCTCTTTAAAGAACCCTAAGCCCGGACCTTTAATCCACTCGCCGTCAATGGCAGTCTTCGCGTCGCCGTCAATCGACCAATAAGCCTCGAAGCCGCGGAAGTGATCAACGCGCACAATGTCAACTATCTCATAAATCCTCTTGAAGCGCAACTTCCACCACTTGTAATGCGTCGCCTTCATCTCGTCCCAATCGTATTGAGGATTGCCCCAAAGTTGACCCGTCGCGCTGAAATAATCGGGCGGAACTCCCGCGACCTTTTCGGGATGACCTTCCTTGTCAAGCTGGAACTCTTGCTGATTAGCCCAAGCGTCCGCGCTGTCGGCTGAAACGAATATCGGCATGTCGCCCATAATCTGTATCCCGCGCTCAAGTGCATACGCATGAAGCTTATCCCATTGACGCGCAAAGATGAACTGTTCAAACTCCGTGAATAAAACTTCGTCGGCAAGTTCCTTCCTCAACGCCGCCAGAACTTTTTTATCGCGCTGCTTAATCTTAACGTCCCAATCGACCCAATACGCGCCGCCATTCTTCTGCTTAATCGCCGCGAACAATGCGTAATCTTCCAACCAATACTTTTGCGCCGCGCAGAACGTTTCAAAGTCTTTCTTAAGGGCGGTGTCCTTCTTGAGCTTAGTCTTGAAGTTCTCGAAGGCTTTCTTTAGAGCCGCAGTCTTCAGCTTGTCGACCGCCTCGAAGTCAACGAACTTTGTCTTTGCAAGTCTAAGCGGAACTTTTATATCGTCCGCGTCAAGTAGTCCGTCAGCAATCAGCGCGTCGATTGAGATTATCATCGGATTGCCCGCGAACGCACTCGGCGATTGATAAGGCGAATAACCATAGCCGACAGGATTAAGCGGAAGGATTTGCCAGAGGGATTGCCCCGCCGCCTTGAGGTAGTCGATAAAGTCATAAGCCTCCTTGCCCATGTCGCCGATACCGTATTTGCTCGGCAAGCTCGTCGGGTGCAGAATAATTCCGGCGCGGCGGTCGTAATTTTGCTTTTGCGGGACGTGGTGCAGGAGAATTCCCTCCAAAGCCTCAAGCTTAAAGTTCACGCGCCCACGCGACACGGGAAATTTGCGCTTAGGATTGTCCGCGTCGAAGGCGTCAACGAACTGTCCATTAGCAAAGTCGCTCACGTCGAAGGAAACTTCCTTGCCGCGCGTCTTATTCCGATTGAACGCAACCAGATAAATATCGTCAGTCGCCTCGTGTCCGAAGACATCATGACCGCCACGAATCACGCGGGCAAAAGCTACAATGTCGCCCTTGCTCGGCAGGGGAAGTAGCTCGCCCGTCTGCAGTGCTAAATGCTCGTTGCGCATGGCGATAAACTTTTTGTAAGTGGCAAGCAGTTCTTGGTCGCCGCCGCCCCAAGGATACGGTCTGCGATTCGTCGGGTCTTTGAAGCCTTGCATACCAATTTCATCGCCGTAGTAAATGCACGGCACGCCCGGATAAGTCATCTGCCACAGAGCCGCCATTTTGAGTCGAGCCTTACCGAGTTTCTCCGCCGCCTCGTCAAGCCGGAAGTGCGATTGTTCATAAACGGGCATTTGGTCATAGTACGGAGCTTCGCCAAAGATTGTCATCGGGCGCATTATGTCATGGCTTGCAATCAGATTCATCATCGCGTAGAAGTTTTCCTTTGGATAGTTCTCGCGCAGGCTTTCCATACGCCGCATACAAAGTTCGCCGTCAATCTGCCCAAGGATAAAGTCGAAGATATGCGCCCGCAACGGGTAGTTCATCGCCGAATCCATTTCGTAGCCGCAGAGGTATTGACGTTGCACGCCATAAGCAATCTTATTCGACGCGTCCTCCCAGACCTCGCCAATCATCACGGCATCGGGATTGAGTTTCTTAAGCTCAGCAAAGAAGAGGCGACTGAACTCGGCGGGCAACTCGTCAATGACATCAAGCCGCCAACCGCTAATGCCTTCCCGCGTCCAATGCTTAAGCACACTATCCTTATCGCGAATGATGAAGTCCATGTAAGAAGGCGTCGTCTCTCTGACGTTCGGGAGCGTCGGGAAGTTCCACCAGCTGTCGTAGTCCGTTGGGTAGTTGCGGAAGTCGTACCACTCGTAATAGGGTGAATCCTTCGACTGAAACGCGCCGACCG
>JAFWCT010000022.1 GCA_017534385.1 Selenomonadaceae bacterium | reverse complement strand
ATCCTTGCGTTGCCCGTCAAATTCGAGAGTTTCGACGCCGAGATATTTACCAATGCCGTTATCGACGTGAACGACGTAATCGCCGGGCTTAATGTCGCTGAAATGTTTAATTTTGTCGCCCGCGCCCTCGAAAGTCTTTTTGCGACGCTGAATTTGTCCGCCGAAGATATTTTTTTCAGTCAGGACGGTTAATTTGACGTTGGGCAGTGTGAAACCGTCGCTTAAAGTTCCGATTTGCAGATTTACGCCGCTTAAATTATTTTCCGCCAAAAGTTTTTCCAAACCTAGCATTTTAGATTGACTTGCGAACAGGATATAAATTTTTTGGTTAAGTTCGGTGAGGCGTGCGACCTCTTCCAAGAAAATATTTGTTTGACCTTGAAAGCTCATGACGTTTGCGGCTGTGATACCAAAGTTTTCGGTCGGCTCAATGAATCTAATCTTTTTCAGCATGAGTTCAAGATAAATCAGGGTGTTTGAGCGTGCGCTTTGGACGAGTTCAGCGAACGTGAAGATTTTTTTCTTGAGTTCGGGGTTTTCGGCGTTCAAATTGTTAATCGCCTCGTAAATCCGCGCTGGCTCGTCAAAAATAATGGTTTCACAGCAAGTCAGGACTGGTTCGCTAGTCTTAGAGAAGTTTTTAATAGGCAGAATGGTTACGGCTTGAATTTTTTTCTTTGAACGTAGGGTATCGAAGTCAATTTCGCGCAGTGAGTCGACTTCATCGCCGAAAAACTCCACGCGGCAAGGCGTCGGCTCATTAATCGGAAAAAAATCGACAATGCCGCCGTGCACGCTGAATTTTCCGATAGCGTCGACTTCGTCAGCGCGTTCGTAGCCGAAATCGTCAAGTTTAAGCAAAAAGTCTTCTAGCGATAAATTTTGTCCGATATTGAGTTGCAGTTGAAGATTTAAGAAATCCTGCCGCGAAAAATCTTTTTTGACGGCGGCGGCGGTAGTTGCGAGCACGATTAGATTTTCTCGACGCAAAAGACGAGCTAAGACCTCCAAACGCTTAGATTTACGTTCGATACCGACAGTTGAGGCGTTTACGTCGATTAAATCGAGTTCGGGCAGTTCGACGACCTCGGCGCGGGATAATTCGGTTAAATCGTCGTGCCAAGCGGAAATTTTTTCCCTATCGCTGACTAAGATAATCATCGGGCGCGGATTTAGTTCGTAAGCCGCCGCGACGGGCAAAACTTTCTGCGAACTCGTCACGCCATAGATTAAAAACTCTCCGCGCCTTGAAAATTTCTTCGCCGCCTCTAAAATCGTTGTGTCGTGAAGTGCTTCTTCCAAAATTTTATGCATAACTACCTCGTGAAGTTTTTTAGCGATTATATTTGCTTGAAGAATTTTTTGCAATGAAAAACCCCTCCGACCGTCCGCCGAAAGGGTTTTGATGCTTACTTATTCATGCAGAAGATTTCTTGCCCGACAAAGACCCGCTGTCCTCTACGCAATGCCATTTGCTCGCCGATTATTTCTGCCACGGGGATTGCTTCCGTTTGATATTCCTTGTCGAAGTCGTTCCAGAATTTTTCGCGACTGACCGGCTTGCCCAGCTTATCATAATATTCATTGGGCTTGAACAGTCCGCCATGGTCTCCATACTTATAGCCCATTTCGTTTATTGCGGCGCGTGTCTCACTGCTACCCGCATACATTTTTTCTACCAAGCCGCGTCTGTATAAATCGAAGCTGTCTGCGGCAGTTTCAGCAATAGTTCCGCCCGCAACGTTATCAAGCTCTTCATCTTTCATTACTTCGTCCGCAATTTTCTTCATAATTATCGCCTTCCTAACGTTTTATGCTTTATACGGCTCAATTCCGAAGTCGTTACACATTTTAGCAAAAGATTTTCTCTTTGACAACCGGTAGCAAATATTTGCGCGTTCAGTGATTCGGTTGTATAATGCAACGGAAATTTTTTAAGGAGGGTGCAAAGTGTTATCGAAAGTTGCAAAAGTCTACGGCGAGACAGCTCTGATAAAATTAATCGCCGTCGGTTTGGTAATCGGAATCATCTTAGCGTTATTCGTGCCGGCAGTAGTGCCAGTCATCGCGGTTTTCGGCAAATTATTCGTTAGTGCGTTAAAGGGCGTGGCTCCAATCTTAGTCTTCGTGCTGGTAATGAACGCCATGAGCCAAAAATCCGAATCTAACGCGACAATGAAGCCGATAATCCAACTTTACGTCATCGGAACGTTTTTAGCGTCATTGGTAGCGGTCACAGCGTCATTCCTATTCCCGACAACATTAAAGCTTCAAATCGACGCTGACACGACCATAACGCCGCCGGGCGGAATCATTGAGGTTTTGCAGAACGTTATAATGAACGTCGTCGACAACCCGATACACGCACTGACGACGGCGAATTACATCGGCATATTGGCTTGGGGTGTGATAATGGGGCTAGCGTTCCGACATGCTGGCGACGAACTTCATAACGTGCTTGCGGACTTGGCTAAGGCAGTTACAAAGGTCGTGCAATGGGTCATACGCTTTGCGCCGTTCGGTATCATGGGGCTAGTTGCGGACGCGATTGCTACTAGCGGCGTCGATGCCCTCTTAGGCTATGCAAAGCTGTTAGCAGTGCTTTTGGGGGCATTTTTCAGCGTAGCACTCATCATGAACCCGCTAATCGTATTTTTCAAGCTCGGTATCAATCCTTATCCGTTAGTCTTCGCGACGCTCAAGGAGAGTGGCATTTATGCATTCTTCACGCGGTCGAGTGCAGCAAATATCCCCGTGAACATGAGCCTTTGTAAACGCTTGGGCTTGAACGAGGATTTATACTCGATTTCGATTCCGTTAGGCGCAACAATCAATATGGCGGGCGCGTCGATAACAATAGCGGTTTTGAGCTTAGCGGCGGCGCACACGCTAGGCATTTCGATTGACATGCCGACTGCTTTACTGCTTTGCATAATTTCGACGGTCGGAGCGTGCGGTGCGTCTGGAGTTGCGGGCGGTTCATTGCTTTTGATACCGGTTGCGTGTTCGAGCTTCGGCATTGATAACGATATTGCAATGCAAGTTGTCGGCGTCGGCTTTATCATTGGTGTATTGCAAGATTCGTGCGAGACGGCTTTGAATTCGTCGAGTGACGCGCTGTTCACTGCCACGGCTGAATTCGCCGAACGTAAGAAGCAAGGCAAGCTTAATCCCGCCGACTTAACACCACGTGCCGAAGAATAACCAAACTTTGCAACAAAAACCCCGGACGATTTGTTCTGGGTCTCAGACTATAGACAAAAAGCACCTTCCAAGTAAATAAGCTTGGGAGGTGTTTTTCATGTATAGGAAAGTGCTGGAAAAGGTGCTTGTCGCTTAAAACGCTTCTATTGTCCGCCTCAAGTTATTCCAAGTCAGTTTGTCTACAAGCTGAACCCTTCCGACTTTGGAGGAGGATAATTTTGTTTACAAGACCTTCTGCAGTGCTTGACCGGTGTAAGAGCCTTCGACGTGGGCAACTTCTTCGGGCGTGCCACAAGCTACGACTTCGCCGCCCTTCAAGCCGCCGTCGGGTCCAAGGTCAATAATGTAATCCGCGCACTTAATCACGTCGAGATTGTGTTCAATGATGATGACGGTATCGCCGCGTTCGACAAGCCGCTCAATCACCTCGATTAACTTCTTAACGTCGTCGAAGTGCAAACCGGTCGTCGGCTCGTCCATGATGTAAATATTCGCCGCCCTGCCGAGTGGTCGCGCCAATTCATAGGCAAGCTTGACGCGTTGAGCTTCGCCGCCGCTGAAAGTATTCGCCGCCTGCCCAAGTTCTATATAACCTAAGCCAACGTCGTGGAGGACTTGCAGCATACGTTTAATCGTCGGCACGTTCGCAAAGAAAGCCAACGCCTCATCAACGGGCATGTTCAACACGTCGGAAATATTCTTGCCCTTGTAGGTGACCTCCAAAGTCTCGGCATTGAACCTCGCGCCCTTGCACACGTCGCAGGTAACGTAGACATCAGGCAGGAAGTTCATCGGAATTTTGAGGACGCCATTGCCGCCGCAACTCTCGCAACGCCCGCCCTTGACGTTGAAACTAAATCGCCCCGCCTTGTAGCCTCGGAGCTTCGCGCCATTAGTCTCGGCAAAAAGTTTTCGGATATGGTCAGCCACGCCCGTATAAGTCGCAATGTTTGAACGCGGCGTCCTGCCTATCGGGTCTTGGTCAATCATCGTCACTTTGCTTATCCCAAACGTATCAAGCTCCATGTCTTTCAGGCGCGGATAAATGACTTCCTCAACGAGCGTTGACTTGCCCGAACCACTCACGCCCGTTATCAACGTCAAAGCCCTTAGCGGAATGTTCACGGTGATATTCTTAAGATTGTTCTTGCAAGCGTCGTTGAACGTCAGCACTTGCGAAGTATCACGGCGCATCGTGGGCACGGGGATAATCTTCCTGCCGCTTAGGTAGTCGCCCGTCAAAGACTCTTCGACGCAGGCAATGTCATCGGCAGTTCCTTGCGCAATGACGGAGCCGCCAGCCTTACCCGCACCGCGTCCAATGTCAACAATGTTATCAGCCTCGCGAATAGTCTCCTCGTCGTGTTCGACAACTATCAGCGTGTTGCCCAAGTCGCGAAGACTTTTCAACGTCGTCAAGAGTTTTTGATTGTCGTGTTGATGAAGACCGATTGACGGCTCGTCGAGGACGTAAAGCACGCCCGTCAACGCCGAACCAATTTGCGTCGCCAATCTGATTCGTTGGGATTCGCCGCCGGAGAGCGTCGCTGACTTCCTCGACAAGCTGAGATAATCTAATCCCACGTCGCACAGAAACTTCAGCCGCGAATTAATTTCCTTGAGAACCTGCGCGGAAATCTTCTTGTCAGTTTCGTCAAGGGCAAGGGCATTAAAGAACGTTCTGCACGCGTCAACGGACATATCGACAACCTGCGCAATGTTCTTGTCGCCAACGGTGACGCTTAGGGCTTCGGGCTTGAGCCTGTGACCATGACAAGCCGGGCAAGCGTCTTCGGGCAAGTCCGTCGTCTTGAAGTCGTGAACCGCCGCCATCCACTCAAACATAGTCGACCATTCGCGCACGTCGAAAATCTTTCCAAGCCCGTTGCACTTCGGACACGCGCCCTTAGGGCTGTTAAAGGAAAAAAGTTGCGGCGTGATGTCAGGCAAGCTTATCCCGCAATCAACGCAAGCATTCTTCTCGCTGAAAGTCAAAAGCCTCGCGTCCGTCTCCACGAAGACAATCCCGCCTCCGAACTTAAGCGCAGTCTCCAACGAGTCAGCAAGCCTCGAACGCACTCCCGAACGATTAACCAACCGGTCGACGACGAGTTCAATCGAATGCTTCTTTGTCTTGGCAAGGGAAATGTCCTCGCCGAGTTCGCGAATCACGCCATCGACTTTCACGCGCACGAAGCCCGCACTGCTCAGCTTGTCGAAAATATTTTTATGCGTGCCCTTCTGCTGATTGACAATCGGGGCAAGCAAAGTTAGTCGCGTGCCTTCGGGCAAGGAGAGTATCTGCGCGAGGATTTGGTCGACGCTCTGACTTCGGACGGGCTTGCCGCACTTCGGGCAATGCGGCTTGCCAATCCTAGCGAAGAGCAGTCGCAGGTAATCATAAATCTCCGTGACGGTTCCGACTGTCGAACGCGGATTGTTGTTAGTTGTCTTCTGGTTAATGGCAATCGCCGGACTCAAGCCCTCAATCAACTCAACGTCAGGTTTATCGGGCAAGCCGAGGAATTGCCGCGCATAACTAGACAGCGACTCCATATAACGGCGTTGACCTTCAGCATAAATCGTATCGAACGCCAGCGAACTTTTCCCGCTACCAGAGACGCCCGTTATCACTACGAGCTTATCGCGGGGTATCTCAACGCTGATGTTCTTTAGGTTGTGGACGCGTGCGCCGCGAATCTTTATCGAATCCAAAAGCATTCCCTCCATAGAATCAAAGAAGCGACAGACTTTGGAGCCTGCCGCTTCTCTTTATGCGAGAATTGGTTTATCAGTCTTGAGGTCTAGGCTTGCGGATAAAGCCGAGAATCACGCAACCGACAATCGAGCCAACGATAATTGACGCCAGATACATTCCGGGGTTGCCGATGGTCGGGACGACGAATATGCCGCCGTGAGGAGCCATAAGCGTGCAACCAAACATCATGACGCCAGCACCCGCGATAGCCGAGCCGACTACGCAAGCGGGGATAACGTGGAGCGGGTCGCCCGCCGCAAAGGGTATCGCGCCTTCAGTGATGAACGACATACCCATAATTATATTCGTTGCGGTAGTCTTCTGTTCGCTCTTGGTGAACTTGTTCTTGAAGAAAATCGTAGCAAGGGCAATGGCAATCGGGGGAACCATGCCGCCAGCCATAGCCGCCGCGATAACGTAGTAGTTGCCGTCAGCTAAGAGACCGACGCCGGTAACGTAAGCAGCCTTGTTCAAAGGACCGCCCATATCAACAGCCATCATGCCGCCGATAACCGCACCCATAACGAGCTTAGCATTGGGATCCATGTTAGCGAGAGTATCCTTGAGAGCCTCATTGATACCCGACACGGGGGGACCAATCACGAAGTTGCAGATAAGACCGATAATCAAGACGCCGAGCAAGGGATAGAAGAGAATCGGCTTTGTACCTTCCAATGAGGGCGGCAGGAATCCGAGAGCTTTCTTGAGCCAGTTGACGACGAAGCCTGCAAGGAAACCTGCGAGCAACGCGCCTAAGAAGCCGGAGCCGTTCGAGGCACTCAACGCACCACCGACGAAGCCCGCCGCAAGTCCAGGACGGTCAGCGATTGACATAGCAATAAATCCTGCGAGAACTGGTAGCATGAATCCGAACGACGCGCCGCCAATGCCCATGAACGTTGCGGCGACTGGAGTGATTGAACCGAACTTTCCGCGCTCTTCAGCGGGCAAGCTGTTCAAGTCAACGGAGAAACCGTCAACCAAGAATGCAAGCGCGATTAAGATACCGCCGCCGATAACGAACGGGAGCATATGCGAGACGCCGTTCATCAAGTGCTTATAGACTTGACGCCCGATACTTTCGTTTTCGCCGCCGCCACCGCCAGAATCGCCAGCAGATTCGCCCGCCTTAGCGTGATAAATCGGGGCATTGCCGCTTAACGCCTTGTCAATGAGTTCGTCAGCCTTGTTGATACCGTCGGCAACTTTGGTAATGACAACGTGCTTGCCGTCGAAACGAGCCATTGCTACGTTCTTATCAGCCGCAACAATGATTCCGTCCGCCTTAGCGATTTCGTCAGCCGTTAAGACGTTCTTAGCACCGCCGGAGCCGTTCGTCTCGACCTTGATTGAAATGCCGCGTTTCTTAGCGTGCTGTTCGAGACTTTCAGCCGCCATGAACGTATGCGCGATACCCGTCGGGCAAGCCGTGACTGCGAGGATTTGGATATGGTCAGCAGTGGCAACGGGCGCACTCGACGCACTTTCAGGAGCTTGGAACTTGCCGTCCTCTTTGTCGTCGATAATCTTCAAGAACTCTTCCTTAGTCTTCGACTTAATCAGAGCCTCTTTGAAGTCGTCGTCCATAACCATAGTGGCGAGCTTCGACAGAATCTGTAAGTGTTCGTCAGCACTGCCGTCGGGAGCCGCGATAGCAAAAAACAGGCGGGAAGGTTTGCCGTCCATTGACTCGAAGTCGATACCTTCGGGAATGGTCATCGCCGCCAGACCTGGAGCCTTGACGCCGGCGGATTTGGCGTGCGGGGTAGCAATGCCGTCGCCTAGACCAGTAGTGCCGGACGCCTCACGAGCAAGAACATCTTTTTTGTACTGTTCTTTGTTCTTGAGGTTGCCGCCCTTTTCCATCAAGTCAACCAAATGCGATATTGCATCGGGTTTGTCCTTGACTTTGGCACCGAGATCAATGCTCGCATTTTTGAGCAAATCAGTAACTCTCATAGTGCACTTCTCCTTACTACTAATGAATGAATGATTTCTGCCGCCGTCAAAACTTCAACGGCGGTTATATCAATCGGACTAAGCCGACTGTTGACTTATGAAAAGATACTTTTAATCTTGTTGAAGAGCTTTTCGCCTAAAGTCTCGTCGTCCTCTGTGGCTTGGAAGGGCTGAGCTTGTCCCGCCTCAATACGCTTAAAGAGCTGTTCGGGCTTGCGGATGCCAGTATTGACTGCCGTCTGAATCATCAGCTTGCCGTCGAAACGTTTCATAGGAATTTTCTTGCTAGCCGCGATTATGACGTAATCGGCGTTCTTAATTTCCTCGTCGCTTAGTGCATGATAGACGCCCGCTGCCCCGTGCACTTCAACGCGGATACTCAAGCCAAGTTTCTCGGCGCACTTCTTAAGGGATTCACGAGCCATGAACGATGATGAAATACCTGTCGGGCAAGCCGTGACTGCGATAATCTTAGTGTTCGCAGAAACGTCTGGTTCAGGCGTCTCATTTTTGGAGCGTTCAGCCTCTTTGCGGTCGATGATTTGTATGACTTCTGCGGGCGTGCTTGCCTTGATGAGATTTTCTTTGAACTCGTCGTCCATAAGCAAGACAGCCAGCCGCCCCATGTTAGTCATTGCGGTATCGTCGGCTTTTTCAGGTGCCGCGAACAGTATCAACAGCCGCGCAGGTTTGCCGTCAAGCGAATTGAATTCGACGCCTTCAGGCACTGTGATAATCGAGATTGCCGGACGTTTAATGGCGTTGTTTTGTGCGTGCGGAGTGGCTAAGCCATTCGCCAAACCCGTTGAGCCTTGAGTCTCGCGCTTTAAGATGTCGCGTTTGACAGTCGCCTTGTCCTTGACCGTGCCAGCCGTCATGAGCAAATCAATCAGCATATCGATAGCTTCGTTCTTGTCGGTCGGGTGCACGTTCAGCGCGACAGATTTTTTTGAGATAAAGTTTGTAATTTTCATAAGGAACACCGCCTTTGTCGTTTTTGGCAAG
The DNA here is from genome assembly GCA_017534385.1 of Selenomonadaceae bacterium. Lineage (GTDB taxonomy): Bacteria > Bacillota > Negativicutes > Selenomonadales > Selenomonadaceae > Quinella. The sequence goes on along the minus strand of JAFWCT010000022.1, from coordinate 25,131 downwards.
GGGAGTTAAATAGTCTTCAACAGAGCCTCGACCTCAGGACGCGTGGCAAGATTTTCTGAGAATGCCGACGCTGAACCCGTGCAAAGTCCCATTTTAAAGGCGCGTTCATAGTCTCCATTACTTTCAATGTAGCCCGCGACAAATCCCGCAACCATTGAATCGCCCGCGCCAACCGAGTTGACGAGCTTGCCTTTTGGAGCTGGTGATTTAAAGTAAGTCTCGCCGCCTTCGGGAACGAAAATTGCACCGTCGCCCGCCATAGAGATAAGGACGTTGCGTGCGCCTTTGTCCTGAAGTTTCTTAGCGTGTTCGACAATCTCCTCGTCAGTCTTGAGCTTGACGCCGAACATGTCGCCGAGTTCGTGATTATTCGGTTTGATAAGCCACGGGTTGAACTTCAGAATCTTGAGGAGCAAACCTTTTTCTGCATCGACGACGAAACGAATGCCCTTGCCTTGAATGCGGCTTAAAGTCTGTTCATACATGTCATCGGGCAAAGTGTTGGGGATTGAGCCGGAAAGAATCAACGTATCGCCCTCGCCGAGCTTTGAAAGCTTGTCAAAGAGTTCCTCGCGTTTAGCCTCGCTAATCTTCGGACCTTGACCGTTAATTTCCGTCTCAACGTCGGCTTTAATCTTAACGTTAATGCGGGAGAAACCGTCATCGAGCTTAACGAAGTCATCAGCGGCTTTGAAGTTGCGGAGCTGGCGAACGATTTCATCGCCCGTAAAGCCCGCCAAAAATCCCGTAGCCGTCGACTCATGTCCGAGATTGCCCAAAACGATTGAAACGTTGACGCCCTTACCGCCGCCGAGCACCTGTTCATAAGTCACGCGATTAATCGCGCCAGTGGTGAGCTTGTCGAGGCGGATAATGTAGTCAATCGCGGGATTAAAAGTTACGGTGTAAATCATTTTACTGTTTCCCCCTTATAAATTGTTTGAAAAATCTTTTGCGATTATACAACACGTTTTTAAGCTTTTCAAGGCAACGTCAAGACTTTTTACGACCGAGCAAGCCGCAGAATCTCCGCAACGACCTGTTCAATCGTCAAATTCGTCGAATCTAATAATATGGCGTCTTCAGCCTTAGCTAGCGGCGCAATTTCACGAGTGCTGTCCTGTTTATCGCGCAGGATAATTTCTTTCCGTACCTGTTCAAAGTCGGTGACGTTGCCTTTGGCTTTAAGCTCCTCAAAACGTCTCCGAGCACGTTCATCGACTGTTGCCGTTAAAAATATCTTTAAATCGGCATTGGGCAAGACCTGCGTTCCGATGTCGCGTCCGTCCATTATGACTTTGCCTTGAATCGCCATTGCTCGTTGAAGTTCAGTAAGCTTTTTCCGAACGAATCCGAACTTTGCCACGTCCGAAGCCCCGCGACTAACTTCAGGTGTGCGAATTTCTTTCGTGACTTCCACGCCGTCAAGGAAAACTCTTGCCGCGTCGTCTAATTTAATGTCAATGTCGCCTGTAACGTCTTCGGCGGGCTTTCCAGTCTGCAAAATCTTCAACGCAACCGCCCGATACATTGCGCCGGTATCAATGTAAGTATAACCGAGCCGCGCCGCCACGATTTTTGAAACTGTACTCTTGCCCGCGCCAGCTGGTCCATCTACTGCAATTATTTTCTTCATGTAATCGACCTCCCAAATCAATTTAACACCTAAACAAATTTTTAGCAATGCCGCTTATGTTAATTAAAAAGTTTTCGTGATATAATTGCTCAAAATTTTTTTGGAAGGGCAAATGAAGTATGTTTAAACTGTATAAAACTTACCTCAAACTTGCGGCAATATGCGTGGCTGGAATAACTTTAAATGTTATCGGCGTTATCATCACTAAGCAACTAAATATGTCTATTTATCTCGACACCTTGGGCACAGTTTTTATTGCGGCACTCGGAGGATATGTTCCTGGAGTTGCCGTCGGGTTCCTCACGAACTTAATCGGCGCATTATTCGACACCGAGGAGATATTTTACGGCTCTGTCAGTATTTTGCTTGCGATAATGACAACTTTTTTAGCAAGCAGGGGTTATTACGATAAATTTCCGAAAATCCTTTTGACAATCCCTGCGACTGTGCTAGTTGTTAGCCTCGATGGCACGATTATTGAAGAAACTTTGCGTCTTTCGCATTCTTGGGAAAGTTTTGCAAAGGTTCAAGAAAACTTCTTAAATCATATGAACCTTGAGTTTCCCGATAAAGCTTTGGCAATTATGATTAGCTTTTTCGCGCTGAAATTTGTTCCGCCACAAATAAAAGAACATTTTAAAACCCTAGGCAAGATGCAAGCTCCCATTCCGTCTGATATGCGGCACGCTATGAATTCTAGTAGCAAATTTATTTCCTCGTTGCGCACGAAAATGCTTTTTAATCTCATGTCGATAACTCTTTTTGTCGCCGTTTTTATTTCTGTCATAAGCTACACGATGTATCAAGACTCAATCATAGAAGACCGCAAGAGAATTGCCGATGGAATCGTTTCAATGGTCGTAAATGAGATTGACCCTAAGCGCGTAGATGAATTTTTGGAGAAAGGCTGTCAGGCGGAAGGCTATAAGGAAGTTGAGCGGGAACTTTATAAGATTCGCGCCAGCAACTCCGATATAATTTATCTTTACGTCTATAAAATTATGGATGACGGGTGTCACGTCGTCTTTGATTTGGATACGGCTGAGATGGAAGCGTCTGCACCTGGTGATATTGAACCTTTCGACGAGTATTTTGAGAAGTACCGCGAAGATTTGCTTGCGGGAAGACCAATTCAGCCAATAATAGGCGATGATAAGTATGGACACCTGCTGACGATTTATAAACCAGTCTACAACAGCGTAGGTAAATGCGTTTGTTACGCCGGAATAGATTTTTCTATGGATATATTGCACGATTACGGCAGAATGTTTATCGCTAGAGTCATTGCTATTTTTTCCGGGGCTGTAATTATGATTTTCTTGCTCGTTTTGATGTTCGTTGAGAATAATATTATCTTGCCGGTCAACACGATGGCTTATTGCGCTAGAAATTTTGCTTATGACAGCGACGAAGCTCGCGAACACAATGTTAAACGCATGAGGAGCTTAGATATAAAAACTCACGACGAAATAGAAAATCTTTACTCCGCTTTCTTAAAAAGTACTAATGACGGTATGCTTTACTTTAGAAGCTTTAAGAAGGCAAAAATTCAAGCGGAAGTCATGCAAGAACTTGCTCATAAGGACGCTTTGACGGGTTTGCAGAATAAAACTTCTTACACAGAGAAGATTAAGACGATTGAAAAAGAAATTTCCGCCGGTCATGCTGAGTTTTCCATAATTATGATTGATATAAACTTCCTTAAGCGCGTTAATGACACTTACGGGCACGAATACGGCGATACTTATCTTATAAATGCCGGTAAACTCGTTTGTTCTGTCTTCGGCGAGGAAAATGTTTATCGTATCGGCGGCGATGAATTCGTTGTGCTGTTCAAAGATAAACAAATTGCCTTAGTCAATGACAAGGTAGCCGAAATTAGAAGCACGATTAACAAATTGCAAGCAGATTCGACGTTAAAGCCCTGGGAAAAAGTTTCTGCGGCAGTCGGCGTGGCTTATTTTGACGAAAGAATTGATAAAACGGCTGAAGAAGTCTTCAAACGTGCTGATTCGGACATGTATAAAAATAAATTGGCAATGAAGGCGGCTAGAAAGGACTAAAAATGAATTGCGGATTGATAATTCCTACGCTGAACGCCGGCGAACAATTCAAAACGCTACTTGAACAGCTCGTCGCGCAGTCTTTGACGACAAAAAAATTAATCGTTGACTCGGAATCAACCGATAACACCGCACAACTTGCAAAAAATTTCGGCATTGAGGTCTTAACGATACCGCGCAAGACTTTTAATCACGGGGCAACACGTCAGCTGGCCTTGGAAAGGATTTTGCCCCTCGACGTGATAATTTTTTTAACGCAGGACGTTTTACTTCACGACAACGAATCACTTGCACGGCTTGTAGAGATCTTCAGCGATGATTCAACGGTCGGAATGAGCTATGGGCGGCAACTGCCACATAAAAACGCCACTAACGAGGCGGCAATTCTGCGACAGTTCAATTATCCGGCGGAAAATCAGTTGCGCTCCTTCGACGACAGAAAAATTTACGGAATCAAGACGGCTTTTGCGTCGAATTCGTTTGCGGCTTATCGAGTGTCGGCTTTGCAAAGTGTCGGAGGCTTCCCAACGAACGTTCCTTTGTGCGAAGATATGTACGTTGCGGCGAAAATGTTAATTGACGGCTGGAAAATCTTTTATGCGGCGTCCGCGCAGGTTTATCACTCTCATAACTACACGGCGGCGCAGGAATTCCGTCGTTATGTTCAGATTGGAAAGTTTCACGCGCAAGAAAGTTGGATTCGGGAAAATTTCGGCTCGGCGGAGGGCGCAGGTAAAAAATTCGTCTTGATGAAGCTTTCCTTGCTTGCAAAAAAAAATCCCCTCGATTGCGTCGGTGCAATCTTCAGGGACGCCGCTAAATTTCTCGGTTATCGCGTCGGTAGGCTCTTTTGAGCCTTATTTTTTTATCCAACCGAACTCCTCAAAGCTTTGACGCCAAGCAATCCGCTCGTAAAAGTCTTTCATAGTATTTTGCGCAGTGTTGAATATCGGGACGCGTTCCAATGCAAAAAAATTACTTCCTTTATCGACAACGCCATATTTTATCGTAAACGCGCCTTTATAACCGCTATCTTGAGCAATTCCGGCGATATGCAAGTTGTAAGTGCCGGTCGGATAGGCTAAAAACTCAATGGGATGTCCTAAATTTTCTTCAAGCAGCGTTTTAGAGTTCAAAAGTTCGTTGCGAATCTCATCATCGGGTAATTCTTCAAGTTTTGGGTGCGTCAACGTGTGCGATTCAATCGTTATGCCGTTCGCTTCCATATCTTTTAGCTGTTCCCACGTCATATAGCCTGGATAAACGCTCGTAAACGACGGAATTATAAAAATTGTCGCCCGCAAGTTGTATTTCTTCAAAATCGGAAAAGCATTAGTGTAATTATCAATATAACCGTCATCGAACGTGATAAGCACGGGCTTTGGCGGTAATTCAAGCTCGCCATTAAGCCCAGCATACAATTCATCGGGCGTTATCGTTATGCAACCGCTATCAACTAAAAATTTCATCTGCGTTTCAAAATCAGCCGGCGATACTGATAACGGATTTGCTTTGTTGTCGATTTGATGATAATTTAGCACGATTATTTTTGGTCCTACGGCAATTTCGTTGATTTCGTCGATACTTTGCGCTTGCGAATGATAAAAACTTAGCCCGATAATCATCATCGCGATTAAAAATAACTTTTTCATGTCAATCAGCGGGTCTTTCACCAGTTTTGCCCGTGAATTTATGATAATTTCCGCCTTTACGTCGATTCATTAACTCTGCAAAGAGATTTTCGGGCTTAATTCCGTGCCAAGCCAACAAAACTAAGCAATGATACCACAAATCGCCCATTTCGTAGATGACTTGTTCAATATTATTATTTTTCGACGCAATAATTGTCTCGACAGCCTCTTCGCCGACCTTTTTTAGTATCTTATCGTGACCCATGTCGAAAAGATAATTGGTGTAAGAACCTTCTACGGGGTGGCGTTGACGGTCTTTAATCACGGAATACAATTCATACAGCACTAACGATAAATTTTCCGGCGGTTGTTCGACGATTGCGGGAAGATTTTTATTTTCATCGAGTCTGCGACCACTAAAACAAGAATAAGTGCCCGTATGACACGCAACGCCCGTTTGATGAACCTTAATTAAGAGCGCGTCGCCGTCGCAATCATAGTAAAGTGCTTTAACCTGCTGAACGTTGCCGCTTTGCTCGCCTTTTTGCCAAAGTTTTTGACGACTGCGACTATAAAACCACGTGTAGCCCGTTTCGAGGGTCTTTTTGAGTGATTCTTCGTTCATGTAGGCGAGCATGAGAACCTGTCCGCTTTCCTCTTGAACAATCGCCGGTACAAGCCCATGCTTATTGAATTTAACTTTGCTGATATCAACTTCCATATAAAAAGACCTCCTTTAGTCCGCCCATTGTAGCGAATTTCGGGAGGTCTTGCAAGTTTAAGCAATCGTGCCTTTTTTGATAAGGAAGATGTCGCCGATTTGACCGAGCGGATTGTTTGGTCTTTCAAACGTTCGTAAAGTCTCCAGCGGATATAAAACTTCCTTGCCGCGATACATATGAATAAAGTGCGAATAACTTTCCGCGAGCAACGTCATCATATCTTCAAAGCATCCGGAATTGTCCCAAGCCTTTAAGTTGAATTCCATAAAAATAGGTAGAGGATTCACCTTGAGTAAATCTTTCGAGCCGAGCAATACTTGTGCCTCGAAGCCTTCTGTATCAATCCAAATGTACTTAACTTCTTGCGCGTCAATCTTATTCTTGGCTATGTAAATATCCAAAGGAATGACTTTAATAATTTCGGTCAAACCTTTTATATCTTTTCTAACAATGCTGTTACCGCCAGGATTTGTCAAACTCCGTTGTAGCGGAAGGTCAATCGATTCATTTCCCAACCCATAATTAACGACAGTCGCCATGGACTCCATATCATTAAGAATTAAATTGAGGCGGTGAAGTTTAAAGTTCGTAGGATCAGGCTCGAAGGCAAGCAGTTTCAAATTAGGCGTAAACTTCTTTAAAAAGTAAATCCCTGTCGTGCCGATATTTGCGCCTAAGTCCAAGAAATACCCCTTGCTATCATCGACATTGTAATATTGTTTCGTCAGTTCATAGAAACGTTTTATCTCTTTATTTGCCCAATTTATACGTTGAACAAACATTCGAGGCATTATAATATCATCTTTAGAAGTAGCAATGTAAGAACAACCTTCAACTGTACAAGTGACAAAATCATTTATGCTTTGGCAGTTACTTATGGTCAATAATCTGTTAAGAAATACCCCCCCCCCCGTCATTTAACAATGTGTAGATAGCTTTAGGGTGTTTTACCCAGCTTTTACCATCGAGAGCGTAAATTATTTTTTCAAGCGGCAATTTTAACGTCTTAGCAGTCGTTTCAAAAGAAATCCGCATGTTACGTTCAAAGATTAACAACCAATCCCACATGTTTTTTTGGAGCAAGATTTTAGGCACGATTTCTGCGGGCGTTATAGTTTGAACAAGTTCAACTGTGTTTTTGTCGAGATGAGTTTCACACCACTTTGAACTTTCTCCGGTGTAATCCCAGATTAAAACTCTAAACATAGACATTCCTCCTTAAAAAATTTCTTCGTCGGTGAGGTAGCAAGATGGGTCGGACGCCCAAAAGTCTCCGGTGACTGCTTCGGCTCGCGTGCGAAAATTACCGTTGCAACTGTCTAGGAACTTACACTTGGCGCAACGACCTTTCAACAGCGGCTTGCGATTCTTCAGCCCCGCGAGGATTGGATTGCTTAAGTCCGTCCAAATGTCGCCGAACTTCCTATCACGGACATTACCGAAGGTGTGATGTTGCGTGAACTGGTCGGGGTGTACGTAGCCGAGGGGGTCAACCTCACCAAACGCAATGCCCGAACGATTGCCGCCGTTCATGCTGATGAATTTCTTAATCTGCGCGGCGGTTGAGGCGTCACCTTCAGCCAAAGCCTTAAGGTACATGTAAACGCCGTCGCAATGATTGTCGACAGTTAGAATCTCCTTAGCCAATCCACGCCGTGCAAAGTCTTTAGTGCGTCGGATAATCGTATCCATTGCTTGCCGCGACTCTTCAGGCGTAACGTCCTCATCAAGCATTTGACTACCACGACCAGAGTAAACCAAATGATAAAAGCACACGCGGTTAATCTGCTCCGCCTCAATGAAGTCAAAGATTTTATCCAGTTCCTCGAAGTTGTGATGATTAATCGTAAAGCGTAAGCCGACTCGTTGCCCGACCGCCACACAATTTTCAATGCCACGCATCGCCAGATTGAACGCACCCTTGACGCCGCGAAACTTATCGTTGACATCTTCCAAGCCGTCTAGGGATATGCCTACGTAGCCCACGCCGATTGCTTTAATTTCGCGGGCAACTTCGCGGGTAATCAGCGTGCCATTAGTTGAGAGCGTCGGGCGAACTTTTTTTTCAGCGGCAAATGCGGCAAGCTCGAAGAAGTCCGGGCGTATCAAAGGTTCACCGCCAGAAAATAATAACACAGGCACGTTGAACGCGGCAAGGTCGTCAATGAATTTTTTAGCCTCGTCAGTCGTCAGCTCGTCTTTATACCTGCGCGAATCCGAATCCATATAACAATGTCGACATTTCAAATTGCAAGTGCGTGTAGAGTTCCACACGACGACAGGTCCCATGCCAACCGCCGCCCCGTTAGTCATCTTGTGCGCGTCTTTAGTATAACGCAAAGTGTCGCCGAAGTAATCGTCGGCAAAAAGCAACTTCGTCACGCTTATCATAAAAGATTATCTCTCCCTTATTCCGTCAAGCAGTATCTTCACCTTGAGGCGTATGTTCTCTTGAAACGAAATCTCCAGCTTGCTAAACGCCGTCGTTTGATAAATTGAATGAATTATCTCCGAGATTATATTTGACGGCACGTCCGAACGAAACTCGCCACGCTCCTGCCCGCGTAAAATAATTTCCTCGAACAGCTCACGGAAACCTGGCGATAAACTCTGCGGGATTTGTTCGGGCTTATCGGAATATTCACTTGCGCTTATGAACAGCGGCAGGATAAATCTGTTCTTGTCGATTAGCTTAGCCGTGCACAAGCAACACAGCTCCAAAAGTTCAAGCGACGACTGATTGACTTTGCTCGCCGCCGAAAGACTCTTTGAAACCTGCTCGCGTATGTTCTTAGCCAACGTAAGCAAGACCTCTTCTTTGGAGCTGAAGTAATTGTAAAACGTTCCGACGCCGAGCCGAGCCGCCTGCATGATACCTGCGATTGACGTGTTAGCAAAGCCGTTAAGTTCAAACTGTTGAGCTGCGGCGTTTAGGATTGTCTGCCGCGCCTGAAACTTTTTCTGCTTCCTCAAGCTGATTTTCTCTGGCATTGCCGCGCCCTCCTGAAAAATTTTTGCCATTATATAAAATATGGTGGCTTTTCTCAAGCCGAAAAATTCTTGTGCGATTGAAAGGAAATTTAAAAGACACAGGGAATATAAATGCTACGGAGGTTGAAAGGCTGTGAGAAGTGCGGAGCTTGATGATTTTGTTGAGCGAGTCAGCGAAAGAACGGATATTTATTCAGTCGTTAGTCAATATGTGACGCTAACTCAAAAGGGCGGACGATATTGGGGATGTTGTCCTTTCCACAATGAAAAGACGGCATCTTTTAGCGTAAGCCCCGATAAAGGACTTTTTTATTGCTTCGGTTGCGGGGCGGGCGGCAATGTCTTTAAGTTCCTTTCGCTCATTGAAAATATAACCTATTTTGAGGCAGTCAAGCTTCAAGCACAACGATTGGGCATCGACCTTCCCAAAAAAAAATCTTCTCCCGAACAAGAGCGACGACGACGTGAAGAAAAAACTTTGCTCAAAATTAACGAGCTGGCGCAGGATTTTTATCACGAATGTTTAATCAAAACAGCTCGCGGCTCCGTCGGCAGGAAATATCTTGCGGCACGTGGAATTACAATGGAGACGATTAAAACTTTTCACTTGGGACTCGCGCCCGAAGAATGGGATAGTCTTTTAAAAAAACTCACGCGTCAAGGTTACACAGCTCCGCAATTAGAATCGGTTGGACTCATTATTAAAAAGAAAAGTCTTTCCGGCTACTACGATAGATTCCGCGAACGTGTCATGATTCCAATCGCAGACATATTCGGGCATGTAGTCGGGTTCGGCGGTCGCGTTCTGACTTCAGAGAACGAAGAAACTCCTAAATACCTCAACACGCCAGAGACTGTACTTTTTAATAAGCGGAACTTGCTCTTTGGTTTAGATAAGTCAAATCGCGCGATAAGCTCGGCGGGTGTGGCGGTAGTTGTCGAAGGTTATATGGACGCAATTTCACTTTTCAGCGCGGGAATAACAAATGTTGTCGCAACGTTAGGAACTGCTTTCACGCCCGAACATGCTAAGTTGATTCTGCGTTATGCTAGGAAGATTATCTTTTGCTACGACAGCGACGAGGCAGGGCAACGCGCTACGATTCGTGCTTTACCGGTTGTTCAGCAAACAGGCGCAGAAGTCTTTGTTGTAAAAATTCCTGACGGCAAAGACCCTGATGAATTCGTTCGCAAGCATGGCAAAGAAGCGTTTAAGGAGCTTATAAAAAATGCGGTGACTTTGATTGATTATCGTATAAGCTATATCTTGACGAACACCGAACATTCTACAATCCAAGGCAAACATCGAGCGTTGCAGGAGATTTTACCAGTCATTGTCAATGTTAATAATCCTATCACGAGAGATGAGTATTGTAAAAAAATTGCCATCGAACTCCTATTGGATGAACGTCTTGTCAAAGACGAATACATTAAGCTTTTAAAACAAGAACGCTCAAGTGAGCCAAAAAAAGAAGTCGTCGTCAAAGAAACAAAACATTACGGCGAAGAAGACTTAAAAATAAGAATGGCAACCGAAGAGATTTTGCGAATGGCTTGGCACGAAGGGGATATTCTTGATTATGTGTTGATGTTATTGCCGCCAGAGATTTTTAATCCTTATCAAAGGGAAATAATAAGCTGGCTTGAAACTTGTCTGAAGCAAGAACGAAGACCTAATAAAATGAGTGCGGCAGAAGAATTAAGCGAAGAAGCAAACTTAGAACTTTCACGAATACTGATGAACGGCACGGACGAATTCGGACAAAAGGAAGTTGCCTTATTTGAAGAATCGCTTGCCACATTGCGTCAAATCGTGCTCATGAAGGAATTTTATAAACTCAGTTCTCAAGCTGAAAAATATATTCCAGATGATGAAATGACTTATAATAAAACTGTTAAAGAATTGATTAAGATAAAAGAGAAAGTAGACAATCTTAAAGGCAATCGCACAAAGTGAATTGCTATTGAAAGGAGGCTGCAATATGACAGGAGAGAATAAAACTGTCGAGCCGAAAGAAGGCGGCTTGAGCGGCAGCCTGTCGGAAAACAAACAAGAATCAAACATTGCGGCAGGAATTCAAGCTGCCAAGGGTAGTTCGTCAAAAATTGTTTCGCTCCTTAAATCAAGGGCTATGCAGACAGGCGGAAAGTTGAGCAAGAATGACTTTGACAAAATTATTCAAACCTTAGGCATATCGGACAACAAGAAAAGGATTAAAGACATTCTTAGCATCTGTGAAAGAGAAGGTATAAAAATAGAAATGGCAGATACCGACTCAGACAAAAAGCCTTATACAGAATCGCCGCCTAAGCCTTATACGGAATCGCCGCCAAAATCCGTCGTGGAAGTTAAAGATACGACGGTAGAAAGCAAACCTGCCGCGTCGAAGGGTGTAGACAAAACCGTCAAAGGTCGTCCGCCAAAAATCGTTTCAATCTTAACGGAAAAATCAAAGCAAACTGGCGGCAAGCTGACCTGGAATGACTTAGACAGCATTCTTCAATCTCTTGGTATGGAAAATGATACTGACGAGATTGATGAGATCCTTAGCATTTGCGAACGCGAAGGTATATCGATAACTGACGATGACACTCCTCTTGAGGATATTGACGAAACGGGCGGCAATGTCGAAAACGATTTGGCAGCAGAGGGTGTAACGCTAGACCAAGACAGCTCTTTGAATTCAGTCGACACAGGTGAAGTTTCAGCAGACGATCTTGAGGCGATTAAGCCCAATATGGAAAGCATGATACCTGAAACGGTTTCAATCGATGACCCTGTCCGCATGTACCTTAAAGAAATAGGACGAGTACCGTTGCTTACCGCCGACCAAGAAAAAGAACTCGCCATGCGAATGGAATCAAAGAACGAAGAGGAACATTCCGAGGCACAGAAACAGCTTGCCGAAGCAAATCTGCGGCTCGTCGTGTCAATAGCCAAACGCTACGTCGGGCGCGGTATGTGGTTCCTTGATTTGATTCAAGAGGGCAATTTAGGACTGATTAAGGCGGTCGAGAAGTTTGACTATCGCAAGGGCTACAAGTTCTCAACCTACGCGACATGGTGGATACGTCAAGCGATAACACGGGCGATAGCTGACCAAGCGCGTACAATCCGAATCCCTGTGCACATGGTCGAGACGATTAACAAGCTTACACGAGTTTCACGGAACCTCTTGCAGAAGAACGGACGTGAGCCGACTGATGAAGAGATTGCCAAGGAAATGGAAGTCGACGTGGCACGCGTGCGCGAGATAAAAAAGATTTCGCAAGAGCCGGTATCGTTAGAGACACCCGTCGGCGAAGAGGACGATTCACATCTGGGCGACTTCATAGAAGACCACGATGCCCCAGCCCCCGCCGACGCCGCCTCGTTCATGCTGTTAAAGGAGCAACTCGAAGATGTACTTGGCACCTTGACGCAACGTGAGAAAAATGTTTTGCGGCTAAGGTTCGGGCTTGAGGACGGCAGGGCACGCACACTTGAGGAAGTCGGCAAGAGCTTTAACGTCACCCGCGAGCGCATTCGACAGATTGAGGCTAAGGCGTTGCGCAAACTCCGTCACCCTGCACGCTCAAAGAAGCTCAAAGATTTTCTGGATTGACATTATCGGGAGTCGCAAGCGCGGCTCCTTTTAATTTTGGAGGAATTGACATGGAATATAAATCGGGATTCGTTGCAGTCATTGGTCGTCCGAACGTCGGCAAGTCCACTCTGATTAATAAAATCGTCGGGCAGAAGGTCGCGATAACCTCCGATAAGCCGCAGACTACGCGTAGCCGCATTCAGTGTATCTTGACGCAAGACGACGCGCAGATTATCTTCCTGGACACGCCCGGCATCCATAAGCCTAAGCTCAAGCTCGGCGAGTACATGCTAAAGGCGGCGGAGGGCACACTTAAGGAAGTCGACGCGATTTTTTTTGTAATCGACGCGACAGAGAAATTCGGCGGCGGCGAGAAATATATTTTGGAACGATTAGCCGCGACGACTAAGCCCGTGATACTCGTCGTGAATAAGGTTGACCTCCTTGACCGCGAAAAGCTTCTGCCGATAATCGCTGAGTATTCGACGCGCAGAGACTTTGCGGCAGTCGTTCCGATAAGCGCGGCGGACGGTACTAATGTCGACGCACTGATTGACGAAGCGAAGAAGTTTTTGCCTGAAGGCGTGCAATATTATCCTGCTGATATGGTGACTGACCAGCCCGAACGCTTGATTATCGCCGAGCTGATTCGGGAAAAGCTTTTGCACGCGACGCAAGATGAAGTACCTCACGCAATCGCCGTGGACTTGGAAGAGTTCACGCCCCGCGACAACGGCACGATTTTTATTCGGGCGACGATTTATGTTGAGCGCGACTCGCAGAAGGGAATTCTAATCGGCAAGGGCGGCAAAATGTTAAAGCAAGTCGGCAAGGCGGCGCGTCCTGAAATTGAAATGCTCCTCGGCGCGAAAGTCTTTCTGGATTTGTGGGTTAAAGTCAAACGCGACTGGCGAAACTCAATCGGCGCACTTCAAAGCTTTGGGCTTAAAGATTTTTGATTGGCGGGCTTCAAAGGCAAAATCAGATTCAATCCCTTAGGTTGTTTTGCAGGGATTTATTTTTTTGCGTTGAATAGTTGAAAAAAATTTTAACAATAGCAAACTGAAGGGAGCGAGTTGCATTGAATTTTAAAGAAAGTTTACCTGATACAGATAGCCATTTTGATTCATTGACGGGGCTTTACAACAGTGAAGCTTTTTATAAGGAGGCGACATTACTTTTAAAGGATTGCAAAGATATTAATTACAACATCGTTTGCTTGGATATAAGTTGTTTTAAAATTGTCAATGACTTATTCCACATGGAGACGGGCGATTTGATTCTAAAGACGACGGCTGATTACTTCAAAGCAACCCTCAATCCGCGAACGTCAATAGGCTGTCGTGCTGAAGCAGACCATTTTATTTTGTGTATACCAAGCGATGAACTTAACATTGAAAAAATTATTCACGACCTAGACGAAAGGATTCAATCGCTACACATTAGCCATCACATTTTATTTTTCGCAGGCATTTATCCCATTGATAAGCGCGACTTGGGGAAGTTGCCGATTAGTCAAATGTATGATAGGTCGAGATTAGCACTGCAACGCGTCAAAGGCAGTTACCAGACGCGTTACGCCTATTACGATTCAGAGATGCGCGATAAGATGATTGATGAGTTAATGGAAAAGAAAAACTTGGAGCTTGCGCTTAGGGAACGACAATTTACGATTTTCCTGCAACCGATTTTCAATCCGCGCAAAAATACCGTCGTAAGTGCGGAGGCTCTCGTCCGATGGATTCATCCTGTGCACGGTATGATTTCGCCCGGCAAGTTCATTCCGGCTTGTGAAGACAACGGCTTTATCGTTCAGCTAGATCGTTTTGTTTGGGAGGAGGCGTGTCGTCTTCAACGTAGGCGGCTAGACGAGGGCAAACCGATTGTCCCTATCTCGGTGAACTTGTCACGGCTTAACTTTTACAGCAATGACTTGCCCGAATTCCTTTCAAGCTTAGTGGAAAAATATAAATTGGAGACGTGGATGCTTAAACTCGAAGTCACAGAGAGTGCCTACACCGATAACCGATTGCAACTGCTTGATATGCTGTCCACGTTTAGGAGTCTTGGCTTTACGGTTCTAATGGACGACTTCGGAGCGGGATATTCGTCGCTGAACATGCTTAAGGATATGCCGCTTGATACCGTGAAAGTTGACATGGCATTTATCCGCGAACTTGAAAAATCAAAACGCGTAGCAGTCATTTTAAAGTTCGTCGTAGAGCTTGCGGAGGAATTAAAGATGGGCATCGTCGTCGAAGGTGTCGAAACTCAATTCCAACGCGATTACGTGGCTAGCTTGGGCGAGGTTGCGATTCAAGGCTATTTCTTCTCGCGACCGTTGCCGATTCGTGACTACGAAGCATTTTTAGATAAATTTCTTTTGATTAAGGGGGACGATTCACATGCCGTCAATTAAAAAGGAAGGCACCGTTTGGACACTGCGCAACACCAAAGGCAACGAGCTTAAGGTCAATGAGCTTGGGGCGCGTCTGGTGTCGATGAGGTTCCGCAACAAGGACTTCAAGAACTGTTTTCTGCTCAAGGACGAGGCAAACTTTGTTGTCGTCGACGGCGGAGAGGACTTTGCAAACGTCACTTGGCAAGGCGAGCAGACTCTTGAAGGCGTCAAGCTTTCGGCGACGCTCGGCGGCAAGTCGGCGGTCGTGACCTACAGCATTTCCAACGACAATGAAATCAGCATTAAGTACGAGTCGGCGGGCATTGAAGATATTTCCACGGCGATGACCTTCAGCGCGGAGGCTTTGCCCGAACTTGAAATCAGAGCTTGCCAAAAGGGTGCGGCATGGGAAAAGATTGCCGGCGAGAAGTCTTATCCCGTGACGGAGCCTGCCGAAGTCGAAATGGAATTGGGCATGTTCGGCTATGACCCCGGTTGCCCGATTGATTACCTTAACGCGGGCTTGAAGAATGCGGCTAACCTTTTCTCGGCTGAGGCTGGCATTGACATCATCATTTACGCCACGCAAGATAAGATTCAAGCTCAGGCGGTCGACGGCGGCTTTGCACTCAAGACCAGCGGCAATTCGGGACAGACGGTTTACATGATTAAGAACAGGAAGTGAGATTTTGAATATCCATGAGTATCAAAGCAAAGCAATCCTGCGCGGCTACGGCGTGAACGTCCCTGACGGCGGGGCGGCGTTCACTGTCGAAGCGGCAGTTAAGCAGGCACAAACTCTCGGCGCGGACGTGATTGTTGTTAAGGCTCAAATCCATGCGGGCGGACGCGGTAAGGCTGGCGGCGTCAAACTCGCGCACAACCTTAACGAGGTTCGCCAATACGCTCAAGAACTTTTAGGCAAAACGCTCGTCACTCATCAGACAGGTCCGGAAGGAAAGGTCGTTAAGCGTCTGCTGATTGAGGCTGGCTCGAACATCAAGAAGGAATATTACCTAAGCTTCGTCGTCGACAGGCAAACGGCTCGCGTCGTGATGATGGGTTCGGAGGAAGGCGGCGTAGAGATTGAGAAGGTCGCCGCAGAGTCTCCCGAAAAAATCGTCAAGGAGTTCATTGACCCGGCGATAGGGCTGGCACCCTTCCAAGCCACGCGCATGGCTTACAAAATGAATTTTCCTAAGGAGACAATCCGCAAGGTTACAAAGCTAATGATTAATCTGCACCGCGCCTTCGTGAAGAAAGATTGCTCGCTTGCCGAAATCAATCCTCTCGTCGTCACGCAGGAAAATGACGTTATCGCATTGGACGCTAAGCTTAACTTCGATGACAGTGCGCTTTATCGTCACCCCGATATTGAATCAATGCGCGACG
The DNA here is from genome assembly GCA_017534385.1 of Selenomonadaceae bacterium. Lineage (GTDB taxonomy): Bacteria > Bacillota > Negativicutes > Selenomonadales > Selenomonadaceae > Quinella. The sequence continues at coordinate 8,708 of JAFWCT010000022.1, read as the reverse complement.
AGACTGAAGAAGATCCTAAAGAACTTCACGCGGCTAAGCTCGGCTTGAATTACGTTAATCTGGGCGGCGACGTGGCTTGCATGGTCAACGGCGCGGGTTTGGCTATGGCGACTGTCGACATACTTAAACACTTCGGCGGAGAGCCTGCGAACTTCCTAGACGTCGGCGGCGACTCCACCCCCGAAAAGATTGCTGAGGCTTTCCAAATCATGTTGGAGGGCGGGCAGGCTAAAGGAATCTTCGTGAACATCTTCGGCGGTATCAATAAGTGCGACCTCGTTGCTCAAGGTATCGTCGACGCGGCGAAGATTATTTCCCCCGACGGCAAATCAATCCCCGTGCCAGTGGTCGTGCGTCTTGAAGGTACGAACGTCGAACGCGGCAGAGAAATTCTCAAGGAGTCACCGATTGCCAACGTCATCATGGCGGAGACTATGGAAGGCGGCGCGGAAGAAATCGTTCGGCTCGTCAAGCAAGCCTCGTAAATCTTTGGTGGTGATTTAAATGGCTGAAGCGCAAGTACTTAACCCCGATGCAATCGACGAGACTAAGCCGATAACTTTTGCGCCGCGGGAATGGTTCTTCTTCAAATCGGAAATCAATGACCAACTCGCGGAAGGTAAAGGCGTCGACATCTTGAAGGTTCTTCGGGCGGCTCGTTTCTACGCCGAAATCGAACGCAGTACAGAGCAATACAAGCAAGGCAAAGTCATATCGTTCACGGAAGAAGAATGGGAGGATTTTGTCAATGCGCAGAACCTTCACTGAAACTGGCTGGGAACATTACATTTATTGATTCTGCGGCAAGGTTTATGAACTCGGTTAAGACGCCGGGTTATTTTTTTGCGCTTAGGGCGGCGGCGTGATATAATCGGGAAAACTTTTTAGGAGGGATTGTACAATGGGATTGATTCAAGCGGCATTGGCGGCGGCGGGTGGAGTGCTCGGCGACCAGTGGAAGGAATATTTTTATTGCGACAGCCTCTCGCCTGAGATACTCGTTGCCAAAGGTCATAGGCGCAAATCAAGCAGTTGGAGTTCCAACGACGGCTCCGACAACGTAATAACCAATGGCTCGAAGATTTCCGTAAACGACGGGCAATGCATGATGATTGTTCAGAACGGCAAGGTTGTCGAACTGTGCGCGGATAGCGGCGAATACATTTACGACAAGTCCACCGAGCCGAGTATCTTTAACAGCAACAAGACCGTAGCCGAAAACATTCAAGACATCTTCTTTGCCATGAAGGAACGGTTCAGCTTCGGCGGCGATGCCGGGCGCGACGAACGCATTTACTATTTCAACACCAAAGAGATTATCGGCAACAAGTACGGAACGCCCAGCCCGATTCCCTTCCGCGTCGTCGATTACAATATCGGACTCGACGTGGACATTGCGATTAAATGCTTCGGCTCCTACAGCTATAAGATTGTCAATCCGATTCTGTTTTATACGAACGTCTGCGGCAACGTTAAGGACACTTACAACCGCTCCGAGATTGACGCGCAGTTGAAGACGGAACTTATGACGGCGTTGCAGCCAGCCTTCGCGAGAATTTCCGAGATGGGTATTAGATACTCCGCACTGCCCGCGCACACAACCGAGATTGCCGACGCCCTTAACGAAGTCCTTAGTAAGAAATGGGGCGACCTGCGCGGCTTGCAAGTGGTATCGTTCGGCGTATCGAATGTTTCCGCTTCAGAAGAAGATGCCAACAAGATTAAGGAAATGCAACTCAATGGCGCGTTGAGGAATCCGGCAATGGCGGCGGCTCATTTGACCGGCGCACAGGCCTCGGCAATGCAATCGGCGGCTCAAAACTCAGCGGGGGCTATGACTGGCTTTATGGGCATGGGCATGGCTAATCAAGCGGGCGGCATAAACGCGGGCAACTTGTTCGCTATGGCTCAGCAACAACAGCAGCAAGCTCAAACTCAACAGCAGAAGCCTCCAACGTGGAAATGCTCTGTTTGCGGTCACGAGGACAATCGCGGGAACTTCTGCGCGGAGTGCGGTGCTCCTAAACCCGTCGTCAATGAATGGCGTTGCGAGTGCGGAGCCGTCAATAAGGGCAAGTTCTGCGCCGAGTGCGGCAAACCTAGACCCGTCAGTAACGAATGGACTTGCGAATGCGGCACAGTCAACAAGGGCAAGTTCTGCGCCGAATGTGGCAAGCCCAAACCTTGATTAGGGATTAGTTTCTAGGGAGTAGGGAATAGCAAAATATCCCTGCTCCTTTTTGAACATTAGGAGGCGAATCAATTTGCTTGAGATAAATAATCTGCACGTCAGCGCGGGCGATAAGGAAATTCTGCGCGGGCTTAGCCTACACGTCGGCAAGGGTGAAGTTCACGTCATCTTAGGGCCGAACGGCTCCGGCAAGTCCACGCTGATGAACGTTATCTTAGGTCACCCGAAGTATCAAATCACGGGCGGCGAAATTTTTTTTGACGGCGAAGACCTCACGACCTTAAAGACCTTTGAACGGGCGCGGCGTGGTATCTTCCTTTCCTTCCAGAACCCAGAGGAAATCCCCGGCATCACCGTCGAGAACATGCTACGCACTGCAAAGCAATCAATCACCGGCGACAAGGTTAAAGTCCTTGCCTTCCATAAAGAACTGCTCGCGCTCATGAAGGAACTACAGATTGCGCCCGAATACGCAAGCCGTTATATGAACGTCGGCTTCAGCGGCGGCGAGAAGAAACGCAATGAAATTCTCCAGCTCCTAACGCTGAAACCAAAGCTAGCACTCCTCGACGAGACGGACTCAGGGCTTGACGTTGACGCAGTGGAAATCGTTTCGAGGGGCGTGGCGAAGTTCCATAACGCGGACAATTCCTGCATCATCATCACGCACAACGCGCAGATTCTTAAGCACTTGCCCGTTAATCGTGCGCATATCTTCTTGAACGGACGGATTGTCATAAGCGGCGGCTCGGAACTCGTCAATGCGGTTGCTGAACACGGCTACGCACCATTTGAGGCAACGCTATGAAGAACTATATTCAAGACATAGAACGGGCACTGTATGACGTGCGCGACGAGGATAAATCCGTTTACAAATCGGACGCGGGCTTGACGGAGGAAATTATCCGCGACATATCCAAACGCAAGAATGACCCGCCGTGGATGCTTGAGTTCCGGCTGAAGTCGTTGGAGGTTTATAACAAGCTCGCCTTGCCGACGTGGGGGCCGGACATCAGCGCACTAAACATGGACGAGATTGTCACTTACGTCAAGCCGAACGCTAAGCAGGTTGATGACTGGTCGCAGGTGCCCGACGAGATTAAGCGGACGTTCGACAGGCTCGGCATACCCGACGCGGAAAAGAAATCGCTGGCGGGAGTCGGGGCGCAGTATGATTCGGAGGTCGTCTATCACAGCATACAGAAGCGGCTGACTGATTTGGGCGTCGTCTACACCGACATGGAGAAAGCTTTGATTGAGCACGAGGACATTGTTAAGGAATACTTCATGACGCTTGTCCCGCCGAAGGATCATAAGTTCGCGGCGTTGCATGGAGCTGTTTGGTCGGGCGGGAGTTTTGTCTATGTGCCGGCGGGCGTCGACGTTAAGATACCTCTGCAGTCTTACTTCCGATTGAACGCGGCGGGGGCAGGGCAGTTTGAACACACATTGATAATCGTCGAACCAGGCGCAAAGCTTCACTTCATAGAAGGCTGTTCGGCTCCAAAATACAACGTCACGAACTTGCACGCGGGCTGCGTCGAACTCTTTGTTAAGGAAGGGGCACGCCTGCGCTACTCGACGATAGAGAACTGGTCGCGCAACATGATGAACCTCAACACTAAACGCGCCCTCGTCGAACAAGGCGGCTTGATTGAATGGGTCAGTGGCTCATTTGGCTCGCGAGTGTCTATGCTTTATCCTTGTAGCGTCCTGCACGGCGAAGGCGCACGCGCTGAATTTACTGGCGTGACGTTCGCGGGACATGGACAGAACCTCGATACCGGCGCAATCGTCGTTCATGCGGCTCCGAAGACTTCAGCCAACATAAACACGCGGACAATCAGCAAGTCGGGCGGCGCGGCTACCTATCGTTCAGCGGTCAAGGTCACACGCAACGCCCCCTTTGCCAAATGCTCGGTCAACTGCGAATCACTCATGCTTGACAACGAATCACGCTCGGATACTCTGCCCGTAATGGACATTGAAGGCGACGAGGCTGACATTGGTCACGAGGCTAAGATTGGACGTATCTCGGAGGAGGCAGTCTTCTACCTAATGGCACGCGGCATATCGGAGGAGGAGGCTCGCGCAATGATTGTTCGAGGATTCGTCGAGCCGATTGCCAAAGAGTTGCCGCTTGAATATGCCGTGGAAATGAACAACCTAATCAACTTGGAATTGGAAGGACAGCTATAAAGAAAAGCGGCTCGCTTCACTCGGAGCGGGTCGCTTTTTTATTGAAAAGTTTATCGGCGTGTGATAATGTTACGCGAATGGAAATTCATGAGTGGCTTGAGCTTATCTGCTCGGTCGGTAGCTTCATCCTCGCCGTCATCGACCACTTCAACGGAAAAAAATAAGCCGTCGCCACGGCTCACGAACCTAAACCAGTATAACTAACGGGGGAAGGAGTCGACGATCCAGCATCGGCTACCTACCACTACATTTAAGCTTGTTTAACCGCTCGGAAATTTATCACAGTCAATTAAAATTGTCAATCAAGGTAGGCGAATGTTTCATGAAAAAGATTTCACCGCTAACACACGGACTGCGCGGAGTTATCGAGGTTCCTGGCGATAAGTCAATCTCCCATCGCGCAATCATCTTATCAAGCCTCGGCGATAGCCCTGTTGAGGTCACGAACTTTTTAGCGGGCGCGGATTGCTTATCAACCGTCGCTTGCATGAAGGCATTGGGCGCGATTGTTGAACGGACTGACGACAGAATTTTAATCACGGGTCAAGGACTTCACGAACCAGATAACATTTTGGACGCGGGCAACTCCGGCACGACGCTACGATTGCTAATGGGATTGCTCGCGCCGCAGAAGTTCCTAACAACATTCACAGGCGACGACTCACTAAGACGGCGACCAATGGCACGAGTCATCAAGCCGCTAACGTTAATGGGCGCGTCAATCGTCGGGCGCAACCTCAACCGCAACTTGCCGATAACAATCCTGCCCGCCGAACGTCTTCACGGCATAACTTACGCAATGCCAGTCGCCTCCGCGCAGGTCAAGTCGGCAATCCTGTTGGCGGGGCTTTACGCAGACTCACCGACGACAATCATCGAACCTTATCCGAGCCGCGACCATACAGAGAAAATGCTTAAGGCTTTCGGAGTTCGGCTTGAACGCATTGGCAACGCAATAACAATCTTCCCAACCAACAAGTTCACTGCTCCCGAATCAATCGACGTGCCAGGCGATATATCCTCTGCGGCTTATTGGATTGTCTTAGCGACGATTAAGGGCGGCTCGGACGTGACGATTAAAAATGTCGGCGTGAACGATACGCGCACTGGGATTATCGACGTGCTAAGGCGTATGGGCGCGACGATTGAACTTGTCAACGAACGCATAAGCGGCGGCGAACGTTCAGCGGATTTAAAGGTTGTCGCGTCGAAGTTGCACGGCATCGAGTTCGGCGGAGAGATTATTCCGCGACTGATTGATGAGGTTCCCGCGTTAGCAGTGGCTGCCGCCTTCGCTGAAGGTACGACGATTATCCGTGACGTTGGCGAACTGCGCGTTAAAGAGACTGACAGGCTAGCGGCGATTGTCGAGGAATTCAATAAAATATCGCCCGCCACCTTCGAGGCAACGGACGACACTTTGATTATTCACGGCAGACACGAGAAAACTTTTGCGACGTGCAACACTCGCGCCGATCATCGTATGGCAATGTCCTTGGCAATCTTCGGAGCGGCGGCTGAGGGTGTTGAACTCGACGACGCGGACTGCGTGAACATCTCCTATCCGAACTTCTTTGACGTGCTCTAGTCTTTATCTATCTTCATGCCCGCCGCCTCAAGCAGTTTGCCGTACTTGTCGAGGCGCGTCTCCAATTGGCTGCGTTCTTGCTGATATTTCGCCTTGTCGTCCGCGCTGAGTTCGTTGGTTACGTTATCGGACATAAGGACGGCGGTCGCCATTAACGAGCGTCCCATTTCGACAAGTGCCTGCCGAACGTCGGGATTGGTGTTCACCTGCTTTAAAAGTTCGAGCTCTGCTTTTTCTTCGGGCGTGCCGTCCTTGTTGATGTCTACGCCGTCCATAATCTCCAGGTAGTTGTCGGTGATGTATTTATTTTGCGCGGCTTCGTCCATTTGCACGTATTGGCGAAGTTGTGGCTCCTTAGCCTGAATCGCGTTGTCAACGACTTTGTAGCTGCCGTAAATCGTGAACGCTCCGATAATTGCCAAAATCACCAAGATTACCAGTAAAATCTTCTTCCACATGCTATTAACCTCCAATAGTCCTTAAGTTGTAGTTGCCTGCGCCGTCCAAGTTCAATTCCACGTCATGCAACTTAAACAGCGTCGACCGATGCCCCACGCTAACCACTGTCGCCTTTGGCAGTTGTTCGCGCAGGAGTTCATACATCTCCAGTTCGCGTGGCTCGTCGAGTGCGCTAGTTGCCTCGTCAAGGAAGACATAATCGGGCGCAGTCAACAGGACACGTGCAAAGGCTAAGCGTTGCTGTTCGCCGAGGGAAAGTATTCGGCTCCAATCGTCCGCAGTGTCAAGCTTATCAATCAAGGCGGGCAAGTCGACCAGTCGCAACGTCTGCTTGAGTTTGTCGTCGGAAGGTGAGTCCTTCTCAGCGGCGGGATAGATTAATGCGCGTCGAAGTGTTCCCAACGGCAGATAAGGTTTCTGCGGCAAGAACATCACGCGGGCATTCGGCGGCAAAGAGATTTCCCCGGATGCATAAGCCCATATCCCCGCAAGCGTCCTCAAGAGCGTTGACTTGCCGCAACCAGATGAACCAGTCACGAGCAAGGCTTTGGCGTTCTGCAGTTGCAAGGAAAGTTTCTTCAACAGCTCACGACCCGTCGGCAGTGAGACGTTCAGCGCAGAGATTTTTAATTCGGGAGCCGTCGCAGTCGTGACCTTGCTTTGAACAGTCTTAGCCTCTTGCATGTGTTCAGTAAAGCCTGTAAGACGATTTATAACGGCGGCGAGGCTTGCTAACGTGTCGTATGAATCAACGAAGAAACTCAGCGCGTCTTGAACTCTTCCGAACGCCGACGAGATTTGCATTAGCCCGCCGAGCTGAATCTCCTTAGCAAAGTATCTGGGATACGCCATGAGATACGGCACGATAACTGCCAGTTGCGCGTAGCCGTTCACGTAGAAGTTTAGGTGCTTAGTCTTCTTCATGAGTTGCCAATAATTTTTTATGACGTTGGAGAACTTCAGGTTGAAGCCTTCCATTTCCGCCTGTTCGCCGCGATAAAATGCAATGCTTTCCGAATTCTCACGGACGCGCATCATGCTGAAACGGAAGTCCGCCTCGTATTTCTGTTGGTCGAAGTTCAAGCCGATTAATTTGCGTCCGACCTTGTGCGCGAAGACAGTTCCGATGCCCGAATACACGAGCGAGAACCAGAACATGTAGCCAGGAATCACTAGCCCGGCGATTGTGATTGAGCCAGACAAATTCCACAGCACCACGCCGAACGCCGCAAGCGTCGTCAGTTGCTTTAAAAAGTTGATAAGCAAGGTGAGCGACAAGTTGACGAACTGCCCGATGTCCTCCGAGATACGCTGATCGGGGTTGTCAGTTGCGTCCTGCAGTCGATAATACGTTTGCCCGCCCATCCAATCGCGCAGGTAATTATTCGTCATCCACGTGCGCCATTTGATTTGGAGCATCTGCCGCAAGTACACCGCGTAAACCGCAATGATTATGTAAATGAACGCAATCGCAGTGAACTGCCCTAGCAACGGGAAAAATCTTTCCTGCTCGTAATTTTGCAGGGCGTCCCAAAAAATTTGATACCATTCATTGAGCTTGACGAGCAGATAAACCATCGCGAAGTTCATAGCAATGACGACTGCTAACAGCCCGCGAGCCTTCCACTTGTCCTCACTTGACCAATAACCTTTGAACAGCGACCAGAAGCCGCGAAGTAATCTTTTCGTTTCCAAAGTGCAAAACCTCCCGCGCGCAAGTATAATCAGCCACTCTGAACTTTGCAAGAAGAAAAGAGCCGCCTTGCATTAAGACGACTCTTGATTTGATTAAGTTCATTGTCCGCGTGACATTGTTGACCGGAGTGATTTTACTCCTCCTCAGCAAAACCGCCGCCTAAGCTCCGACAAGCTAAACGACTGTCTGCAAATCTATCCAAAGCAATTCTTCCTAAATATGAGGGGCTAAACCGCCTTCAAGCAATTTCAGCCTCGCAAACTTCGCGGGGCATTTTGTTTTGCCGCTTGAATTATAATCGACGCGCAACCTTTTGGCAAGCCGTGAAGTTTGACTTAGCAAATATAATCGAGTATATTAAACGGAAAAATCATGGAGGCTTATTGATGAAAAGCGCAATTATCACGGGCGTCACGGGGCAAGACGGTTCGTATCTAGGGGTTGTTGGTAAAATCAGGTAAAAGTAAAACACAGGCAAAAATCTGATAAAATAAGTTTGAAAGTAGAGGATTGCCTATGTCAGACTTATTTTATCACAAGGATTTAACGGATGAGCAATGGGACAGAATAAAATT
>JAFWCT010000008.1 GCA_017534385.1 Selenomonadaceae bacterium | reverse complement strand
TCCTCGCCTTGGTCGCCGACTCTGAATTGACCCGCTGCATAGCCTGTGGCACTAATCGATAACAGGAAAATCACCGCCATCAACGCTCGCAAGAAACTCCTCAAAATCAGCCACTTCCTTTCTAATTGAAATCTAATCATATTATAATCTTTTGACGTGATTAATAAATGAATTACGGAAAGTTTTTTTAAAGCCGAAACGTCGCCCCCTTGTCCAGAGTAGCGACGTTTTTTGTTGACTGGCAGTCAATAAGCCGGATTCTGTTAATGGCAATCATTTATCTTGCTTGAACGTTGCCGCCCAAGTCTTAGCACCTTACCCGAAAGGTCAGCGAGCAACCTCAACCCTTTCCTATTTAGGCTTGCTCCGCGTGAGGTTTATCAGGCTTGCCGATTACTCGACAACCGGTAGGCTCTTACCCTGCCTTTTCATCCTTACCGCTTGTGGCGGCGGTTTTCTTTTCTGTGACACTATCTTTAAGATTACTCTCACCGGACGTTATCCGGCACGCTGCTCTGTGGAGTCCGGACTTTCCTCGTTGGATAAAATCCCCCGCGATTGCCTCTCCTGCCCGTCAATGTCCAAAATTCTATCACCATACTTTTTTCATGTCAAATCCCCTTCCAAATCTATAACTATATTTTTGCTTAGCTACTCAATAAAAGTTGCGTTCTTGCATGAAAATCCTTTGCCGATATAATAAGGCGCGAAAGGTGGTTACAACATGAAGATTGAGATTTGGTCGGATTATGCTTGCCCGTTCTGTTACATTGGCGAGAAGAGATTACAACGCGCCTTGGTCGAGGTCGGCGACAAAAATATCACGGTTGAGTTTAAAAGTTTCGAGCTTGACCCTTACGCCGATAAAAAAGTTATGTCCTCAACGCCAGAACGTTTCGCAGAAAAATACGGCTTGAGCATGGCGGCGGCAACGGAGAGGATTGAACAGATTTCCCTTATGGGCAGGCGCGAGGGCATTGACTTCCGCTACGCGACGACACGTTACACGAATACTTTTGACGCGCTACGCCTGACGAAATTTGCTCAAGAGAAAGGGCACGATGAGATTATCACGAAGCTTTTTGACGCTTACTTCACGAAAAATCTTGAGCTTAGCAATCATGCTGTCCTAAAAAAAATAGCCGCCGAGTGCGGGCTTGACGGCAATGAAGTCGAGGAAGTTTTGAGCGGCGAACGTTTTGCCGAAGAGGTTCGCGCTGACGAATCGCAAGCGGCGCGGCTTGGGATTCACGCGGTGCCCTATTTCGTAGTCGGCGGGAAATATGGCTTATCGGGGGCGCAATCTTCCGAAATTTTGAAGCAAGCCATAACCGAGGCTCTGACGGAAGAAAATTTCAACGGCATGACTTGTGGCGCGGACGGCTGTCACTTCGATGGCTGACTTTGTTCCGAAACCCATTGCCGAATGTTTGATAACGATTCGACGAGTTGCAAGCCGTTGTCCGTCAAAGAGTATTCGACATGCGGCGGAATTTCGTTGAACTGCGTCCGCTGAACTATATTATTCTCGGCGAGTAGCTTTAAAATTTTTGCGAGCATTAAATCAGTTATTCCAGGCACTTCGCGTTTCAGCTGATTAAATCGAATGACTTTGAACTTGTAGATTGCCCAGATGATTTTCAATTTCCATTTGCCGCCCAAAATCTCTAGCGCGTATTCGAGCGGGCAACCAAGAGTTTTAGTTTCCATGACAACCTCCAAAGGCAGGTGAGATAAATGATTTTGCTAAAAGAAGTTCGCGGAGTCTTCGCGACGAACTCTTACTTTTACATTGACGACGAGACGCGGCACGGCTTTTTAATCGACCCAGGCGCACAGACTTACGAACTCTTGAAGGTCATCAACGAACGCGGCTGGACGATAGAAAAGATTTTGCTGACGCACGGGCACTTTGACCACATCGGCGCAGTTCCAGAGTTGCAAGCGCGATTGAACGTGGAAGTTTGTATGCAGGGGAACGGGCGCGACTACATTGAAAATCCCGTGTGGAACTTGTCAGCTTACTTCGGCTTAGACATGACGCTTGACGCCGTGACTTACCTTGATGACTTCAGCGCGATAATTTTGACCGTCAATAAAAATTTCGGCGTGCAGATGATACCCTTGTCGGGGCACACGACCGACGGCGCAATTTATTACAGTGCAAAAGATTCTGTTGCGTTCGTCGGAGATTCTATTTTCCTGAACAGTTTTGGGCGGACGGATTTTCCTGGCGGCGACGAATTGACTTTGTACAAAAATTTAAAGGAAAAAATTTTGACTTTGCCTGACGAAACAATTTTATTATCGGGGCACAGTGAGCCTACAACCGTTGGCAAAGAAAAATTTCGTCCGTGGTTCGTTTGAGATTGAACGCCATTGGAAATTTTCTTTGGATAAAAAAAGTCGCCGCGTAAAGTACGTTGCGACTTTTTTTACTGTGGAAGGCTTGCTTATCTGCGCGAACGCATCCACGGTGGAATATCAAGTTCAACGCCGCCCGCCTGAGTATTAGTATTGCCTAAGCCAGCATTGAAGTTTCCAAAGGGCGACTGCTTTAAGACATCCCTTGCACGTGGCGGAGTCGGTGCAAGCGGTTCATTATGAGCAGGTCGAACTGGCTCGCGGTAAGGCTCTTCCTCTTCCTCATCGAAGCGCGTAGCAATGACCGTGACGGAAACTTTATCGCCCAAAGACTCATCGACGCTGACGCCCCAAATAATTTCGGCGTCGGGGTGAGCAGCCTCTTGCACGGTCGTTGACGCCTCGTTGACTTCAAGCATTGACAAAGAATCCGTCGCGCCCATTATGTTAAGCAGAACACCGCGAGCACCTTGCAAGCTCGTTTCAAGGAGCGGAGAATCAATCGCCGCCTTAACCGCGTCAACCGTTGCATTTTCGCCAGAGGCCTCGCCGATACCCATTAAAGCCGCGCCCGCGTTGTTCATGATTGACTTAACGTCCGCGAAGTCCAAATTGACCAGCCCCGGTACCGCGATTAAGTCCGAGATACCCTTGACACCTTGCCGCAGAATATCATCGGCGATTATGAATGCTTGCGATACCGGTGTTTTCTTGTCGACGACTTGCAACAGTCTGTCATTGGGGATTGTGATAATCGTGTCGACGTTGCGTTTAAGGTTCTCAATGCCAATGTCGGCGTTCTTCTTACGCTTAGGACCTTCAAAAGTAAAAGGACGAGTGACTACCCCGACCGTCAACGCGCCGATTTCGCGTGCACATTCCGCTACGACCGGAGCCGCACCAGTACCCGTGCCGCCGCCCATACCTGCAGTTATGAAGACCATGTCCGAGCCACGCAAGGCGTTGATAATGTCTTCGCGACTTTCCATTGCCGCCTTCTGCCCGATTTCGGGACGAGCCCCCGCGCCTAGTCCGCGAGTGAGTTTCTCTCCGATTTGCATACGCTTTGGAGCCAGTGCGCTTAAAAGTGCTTGTGCATCCGTGTTGATTGCGATAAACTCCACGCCTTCCAAGCCCAGGGAAATCATTCGGTTGACGGCGTTATTGCCGCCGCCGCCCACGCCAATTACTTTAATCTTCGCGAACTGATCCAAAGTGTTGTCATCAAGTTCAAACACATCTCATGCCTCCATAAAATTTATTCGTCTCCAATCAAGGAAATTTTCTTTTATCGTCCGCCGCCATTGTACTATAAAATTTTTATTTGTAAAAGACTTAATGTCACAAATTTTTCAGCAAGCCAAAAAAAAAACCTTGACATAATGTCGAGGCTTTCAACATGCAAGGTATCACTTTAGGACTTACCATAAAATCTTGTCATTAACGGTTATGTCTTCGCCGAACTGCACCTCAATAATCTTAAGCAACGTATCGGCAATGACAGTGTGCTTACAGCCGACGGGAATTTCTACGATGTCGCCTGCATGAACGACCTTTTCAACGCCGTCAACTATAATTCTGCCCTTGCCCGCGATAAAGTTCCAAACCTCCGAGCGATGTTCGTGGCTGTGGTAGTGCATTTGACTGCCGCGATTCAACGTCACCTTAATCGTCAAGCTCGTATCGTCAGCGTCAATGATTTTGAACGTGCCCCAAGACTTTTCCATAAAGCGGATTTGCTTATCCAAGTTCTCGACGAAAGGTTTAATGTAACTCGACTGCACTTTATCGGAAATCAAAATACCATCAGGCGCGGCGGCAACTACTACGTCCTTCAAGCCCATACAGATTATCGGGACGTCGCCATTGTTTATCACGTGGAGATTTTCGCAAGCCTCGTTAGCTTGTACTGCTCCCATGAAGTTTGAATCAAGAACTTCAGTCAACGTGTTCCAAGTGCCAATGTCTTTCCATTCGCCGACGTAACGAACGACTTTAATATTTTCTTCGTGCTCAACGACCGCATAGTCAAAGCTGATATTCGGCAACGCGGCGTAGTTCTCTTTAAGTTCAGCGTGCGCAGATGTGCCTAAAAGTTTTTGCGCCTTGTCGAGGAGATAACCGACCTTGAACGCAAATACGCCGCCATTCCATAAGCCGCCCGCGTCGATAAACTTTTGCGCGTCTAAGGCGTTTGGCTTCTCCTTAAACATTTTGACGCGGCTGACTTCCTCTTTAGTCTGCGGGATTATGTAGCCGTATTTCTCGCTGGGATAAGTCGGTTCAATACCCATTAGGACAAGCGGTGCGTCGTCAGCAATCTGCGCGGCAAGTGTTTTGAACTGTGCAAAGAACTTATCATCAACATAAGGGTCAACGGGACAGACTATAACAGCCTCGTCCGAGCCGACGCCCTTAACGTCATGAAGATAAGCCGCCGCCAAAGCTATCGCAGGAAAAGTATTTCGGCGGCAAGGCTCGGTTGCAAGGTCGAAGTCTTCGCCGAGATATTTTTTAAGGAGCGTCTCCTGTTTCTTTGCCGTGGCAATCGTGATAGTTGCTCCTTCACACGTGCGGCGAATTTGCTTCAAAACGCGTTGCAACATCGATTCCTCGCCGCTGAATATCTTTAAGAACTGCTTCGAGCGTATTTCATTCGACAGCGGCCACAACCTCTGACCGCTCCCGCCCGACAATAGAATTATCTGCAATTAAATCCTCCTCTACTTCACCGCCACAACGTTTAAGCTCATCAATCGCCCGTGCTCAAAGTCCATGTGCGGCAAATAAGACCGGCTGTAGTCATCGTAATCCGGCGGCAAGAATTCTCGCCAATCATAGCGTTTGACTTCCGAAAAGCCCATCTCCGCCAGCAAACCAGACAATCGCTTGAAGTCGTAGGTTTGATAATGGAAGTCGTAATCGTCATACTTGCTTCCTCCGTGAAGAAGTCCCTGCAACTTATCAAGGTTCCTATTCGCGAGGTATTCTTCCACGACAGCTTCAAAGTCCGGCACCGCAAGCCTTAATACGCCGCCCGACTTCAAGACGCGATACCATTCCCGCAGAACTGTCGATTCATTAAGCCCCCCCCCCGTTTACCTTGAACGAAACGCGATTAACCATGCCGCCTTGGATTGAACCAGTCCTTATCTTAGAACGCGGCATGTGTTCGAGGAGGTGGCAAGCGTAAATCTCCTCAACCGAATTATCAGCGAACATGTCAAGCTTGTCTAGTCTGTTCGTGACGTAATCGACGTGCGGGAATTTCCTCGCGTCAACGTGTTTATAGCCCGGCAAATATCTTTCGCCGCAACCAACATGAAGTTTCATTCCAATTTTCTCTCCTTCAAGAAGTCATGAATGCAAGCAATTATCTTATCGAGTTGCGCCCGCTCCAAGCCATGATGACAGCCGACGTAGAAGCCGTAATGATTAATCCACTCCGCAACGGGATAATCCTTTTCAAGGTCGCCGAAGAGTTTCTTATAAATCGGCTGATTCAGTAGCGGCATCATCGGGCGCGTTTCTATATTGTTTTTCTCAAGCCACTGCGTCAAGTCCCGACGCGTAAACGGCGCATCTTTCCTTATGGCAATCGGGTACATCATGAACGAGTGCGTGACGTAATCAGGGTACCACGGCAGTTGCAGATACTCTTGCACGTCCTGCAGATTCTCCGTCAGGTAACGAGCATTTGCCTCGCGGGTGTTCATTATGAAATCTTTGTTCTCAAGCTGGTCTAAACCAATCACGCCCTCGAACTCGCCGATTCGGTAGCTGTAGCCGAGCCTCACGAACATAAACCGCTTATCCATTTCCGTCTTGCTACGGAGCGGGCAAACTACTCGCGGGTCAGAGGCGACGCATTTTTCACAAGTGCAAGCCCTGCCGTGCGCAAGTAGCGACCGGGATATTTCCATAAGCTCGCGGTCATTAGTCGTTACGAGTCCGCCGACGCCCGTCGTTATCGTGTGTGCAACGTATGTACTGAACCCCGCGACCTCGCCGAAACTGCCGACCGTCTTGCCCTTGTACTTAGCAAAGTGAGCCTCCGCGCAGTCCTCGATAATCTTCAGGTTATGACGCTTTGCAATGTCAACAATCGGCTCCATCTCGCAAGGTTGCCCGAACAGGTGCACAGGCATTATCGCGACGGTATCTTTGTCAATCTTCTCCTCAATCAACGCAGGGTTAATGTTATAAGTCCTTGCGTCCACGTCGACAAAGACCGGCTCTAAGCCCGCGTGCAGGCAAGCATTCGATGAGGCAATAAACGTCACGGCAGGGACGAGCACTTTGGATTTGGGTTGCCAATTAAATTTCTCCTTCAACGCCTCCAAGCCAACATGCAGGGCACCAGTCCCACTGTTAAGCGCGATACCATATCTTTGCTCGTGCAGTTTGGCAAACTCTTTCTCGAACTTATAAACCAACGAACCTTGCGACAGACGGCTTGCCTCCAAAATCTCTTGCACACGTCGCTTGCCGTTGTCGCCTCCAAGAGATTATGACCAACTAAGCCGCTTGAACCTGTTATCAAAATCTTCATGCCTGTCCGCCTCCCTTCGAGAGTTTACGGAGGCAGACTAAGGCACGTAACTTTTTCCTATAACTAAATCTTATGACATAGGGGGGGCTTTAACGAAATCTGCATAGGCGAGCTTGATACCATCGCGCAGTTCAGTCTTGTACTTCCAGCCCAGAGCCGCCGCTTTTGACACGTCCAGAAGTTTGCGCGGAGTACCGTTCGGCTTTGAAGTATCCCAGAGAATTTCGCCCTTGTAGCCGACAATCTCCGCAATCAACTCGGCTAGTGCTTTAATCGATAAGTCCTTGCCCGTGCCCGCGTTGACAGTCTCGTTGCCGCTGTAGTTGTTCATAAGGAAGACGCAAAGATTAGCCAAGTCGTCGACGTAAAGGAATTCGCGCATAGCCGAGCCGTCGCCCCAACAAGTCACGCTTGGAAGACTATTAACCTTAGCCTCATGGAAACGCCGAATCAAAGCCGGCAGAACATGTGAGCGCGTCGGGTGATAGTTGTCGTTCAAGCCGTAAAGATTCGTCGGCATGACAGAGATAAAATCCGTGCCGTATTGCTGATTGAGATACGCGCAATACTTTAGCCCAGAAATTTTCGCCAGTGCATAAGCCTCGTTCGTCTGTTCAAGCGCAGAAGTTAAAAGGCAGTCTTCCTTCATGGGTTGAGGAGCAAGCCGCGGATAAATACACGACGAGCCTAAGAACTCTAGCTTGCGACAATTATTCTTCCACGCCTCGTGAATCACGTTCATTGCAATCATCATGTTCTGATACATAAAATCGGCGGGAGCTTCACTGTTAGCACCAATCCCGCCGACCTTCGCCGCCGCAAGGAAAACGTATTCGGGCTTCTCTTCGGCGAAGAACTTCTCAACGTTCGCTTGACGAATCAAATCAAGTTCAGCGTGCGTCCGCGTGATGATGTTGTTGTAACCTTGCTTCTTGAGTTCACGCACGATAGCCGAGCCGACCATGCCTCGATGACCCGCCACATAAATCTTTGAATCCTTTTCCAATGTTCATACCTCCTTTGGTGATTTGTATGATAGCAATATGGCTTTGGCTTGTCAAACAAAAAGCCCCGCCACGTTCGGAGGGGCTGTGATTGTCTATGTTAAAAACTATTTGCCTTTAATGTCGGAGGCGCAATGCGGACACTTCGTCGCGTCATCAGCTACTACTTCACGACAATAGGGGCACTTGCGCGGGTCAGGCGGCGGAGGTGGTGGTGCCGGCATAAAGCGATTGACTTGCTTAATAAGAATGAAAATCGCCGTGGCGACAATCAGGAAGTCTAAGCAAGTATTGAGGAACGCGCCATAGGCTATGACTGGTGCGCCTGCTTCCTTGGCGGCGGCAAACGTTTCATACTCCACGCCAGAGAGATTGATATAGAAGTTCGAGAAGTCCACCTTGCCGAGCAACAGTCCGAGCGGCGGCATAAGAATATCACTCGTAAACGACGAAACAATTTTGCCGAACGCCGCACCAATCACTACGCCCACGGCAAGGTCGAGAACATTGCCTCGGAGGATGAACTTTTTCCATTCGTCAAACAAAGTTACTCACTCCTTGAAAAAATTTTATCCTTCCTGATGAAATTGCGACTGAAACCACAAAACTCAAGAAGGGAAGTCTTATACGTGAAAGATGATAACAAAAAAGCTTATGAATGTCAAACGGTCGCTTCGAGGCTTCGCCGTCGACTCTTTATCTTTTGGTTAGTGATCAGACTTGAGACCCGCACCGCACATCGAGATTAAAGCGTCGGACGTCTTGCCGTGAAGTTTGCAGTAGTGCAGATAGCCCGCGTAGACACCTGCCGTCGTGTGTTCGCAGTAAATTCCTTGATTCGACAGCTTGGCGCGGGCGGGAAGTATCTTATCTTCTGGAATGGTGACTGCCTTGACGCCGTAGCGGTAAATGTATTCGAGAATCTCTTCAGCACGCATGGGCACGCCGATTGCAATTCCCTCCGCCATAGTCGGCTGAACCTGTTCAAGGAAAATATTCTTCGCGCCAATCTCCATTGCCCTAACGAACGGTTGACAACGCTCACTTTGCACGACAACCACTTGCGGAAACTTTTCAATCAAGCCCGCGCTCAATAACTCTTCCAAGCCTTTCATGACTCCGATAAACAACGTGCCATTGCCCAGCGGAACGAAAATATTTTCCGGTATGCGATGAAGTTGCTCGTAAGTCTCATAGATAAAAGTTTTGGTGCCCTCGTAGAAAATCGGATTGTAAACGTGATTGGCGTAATACACTGCCTCGCGACGAACTTTAGCCCTGCAGACGTCCGCGCAATGATCTCTGTTGCCGGGGACAAGTCGTGCCTTTGCTCCGTGTGATTCAATCATGTGGATTTTCTTATCGCTCGTGTTGTCGGGGACGAAAATCTCACAGCTTATGCCCACGCGCCCGCAATAAGCCGCAACAGAGTTACCCGCATTGCCGCTTGAGTCTTGAATGACAGCATCGACGCCGATTGATTTGCAGTGGGCAACCAAGACTGCCGCGCCTCTGTCCTTGAATGACAACGTTGGCATGAAGTAATCCATTTTAAGCAAAACATCGTCGTTGAACTTGATAATGGGCGTCATGCCCTCGCCGAGGGTAACTGCCTTCCACGAATCGTCAATCAGCGGCATGAACTTTCGATAGCGGAAGATACTCCACGTCGTCTTATCGATAAGGGCTTCATCAAACTTCGGCGGCGTGAAGTTCAACTTCCACAGTCCTCCACAATTACATCGGGGCTTGCGTGTCGAAAGTTCTTCCGCGTGCCCGCACTTTGAACAAATAAATTTCATACGATAACCTCCTGCGCAGATTGTAGCATAATCTTGCCGCTTGTGGTAGAATTTTTTACGGAGGTGTTGATAATGGCTTTTCCGAAGAATTTTTTATGGGGCGGAGCAGTTGCCGCAAATCAAGTCGAAGGCGGCTACCTCGACGGCGGCAAAGGCTTGAGCGTTCCGGATATGCTTTTGGGCGGCGACGTGAATACACCGCGAACTTTCTGCCCGAAGATTGAAGGCGGCGTTTTCTATCCGTCGCACACCGCGATTGACTTCTACCACCATTACAAGGAGGACATCGCGCTTTTCGCTGAAATGGGCTTTAAGTGTTTCCGCTTTTCTATCAGCTGGGCGCGGATTTTCCCGAACGGTGATGACGCCCAACCTAACGAGGCAGGCTTGCAGTTTTACGAAGATGTTATCGACGAGTGCCGCAAGTACGGTATCGAGCCGCTAATTACGCTTAACCATTACGAGTTGCCCTTCGAGCTGGTCAAGAGGTATCGCGGCTATTACAACCGTAAGACTATCGATTTGTTCGTTAAATACGCGATCACCTGCTTTGAACGTTTCAAGGACAAAGTTAAGTATTGGCTCACGTTCAACGAAATTAACATGACGCTTATGTCACCGACGGTTGGCAACCTTTACAGCGTGGGTCTTATCCAAGATGAAGATTTGAACCGAACTACGCCCTGCAAATTCGACGAGCTTAAAGACGTTCCGCAACAGAGGATTGAGGCTCTGCATAATCAATTCGTTGCCTCGGCTAAGGCAGTCATTGCTGGTCACAGAATCAATCCCGAATTCAAAATCGGCAACATGATTTGTCACGTAACTCGCTATCCCTTGACGCCGAATCCCGAAGATATGTTGGAAACTCAGCGCACGGATAATTTGTGCAACGACCTTTGCGGCGATGTGCAAGTTCGCGGGGCTTATCCCTACTACGCCAAAAAATTCTATCGTGACATGGGCATTGATACCGCCTTCATGGACAACGAGGACGATAAGGCTATTCTTCGCGAGGGCAAGGTTGACTTCTACACCTTTAGCTATTACATGTCCAGTTGTGTTACTGCTGACAAAAACGCTGAGAAAATTAACGACAGTATGCTTGGCGGCGCGAAGAATCCCTACCTCAAAGCAAGTGATTGGGGCTGGCAAATTGACCCCGACGGCTTGCGCTGGACGCTGAATAAATTGGCGTCGCGTTATCCTGATACTCCGATTATGGTCGTGGAAAACGGCTTCGGCGCGTTCGATAAGGTTGAGGCTGATGGCTCTATTCACGACGATTATCGAATCAGCTACTTCCGCGAACATATTCGGGCAATGGGCGAGGCAGTCAACGACGGCGTGCCGCTTATCGGTTACACGACTTGGGGCTGTATTGATTGTGTAAGCGCGGGCACTGGGCAGTACGCTAAACGCTACGGCTTTGTTTATGTCAATCGTCATGATGACGGCACGGGCGATTTCTCCCGCAGTCGTAAGGATTCGTTCTTCTGGTATAAGAATGTCATTGCCACGAACGGCGAAGCACTCTAAGCAAAAAAATTATCCTCCGCAATCCGTTTGGACTGTGGAGGATTTTTTATGCGTTGTTAAGTCTTACATGCCGGCTTGAGCCGCGACCTCTGCCGCAAAGTCGGTTTCTTTCTTCTCGATGCCTTCGCCGAGTTGATAGCGCGTGAACCTCAAAACTTTTTCTTTGCCGAGAATGTCTTTGACAGTCGTCTTGCTACCAGGTTCCGCCTTAACAAAATCCTGTTCGACGAGGCAGACTTCCTTATAGAACTTGTTAATGCGCCCTTCGACCATGCGCTCAACAATCTTTTCAGGCTTACCTTCTTCAAGAGCTTGCTTGCGGAGGATTTCCTTTTCGTGTTCGAGTTCGGACGCGTCGACGCCTGCGCGGTCAACAGCAGACGGATTAGCCGCAGCGATTTGCATTGCAATATCCTTGCCGAGTTCGTCAGAGCCGCCAGTCATCTCGACGAGCACGCCGATTTTGCCGCTCATGTGAATGTAAGTCGTAAGCTTGCCTTCGGTCTCGTAAGTGACAAAGCGACGAATCGAAATCTTTTCGCCGATAGTGGCAGTCGCCTCCGTGACGAGTTCGGAAACTTTCTTGCCGTCAATCTCGCTGTCGTTGAGTGCGTCGAGGTCGGCGGGTTTAGTCGCGGCAATGTGTTCGATAACCTTTTGTTCAAGCGCACGGAACTGTTCATTGTTTGCCGTGAAGTCGGTTTCGCAGTTGACTTCCAACAGAACACCAGTCTTGCCGTCGTCGGAAATGTAAGCGGCAACTGCACCGTCAGCCGCCGTGCGACCAGACTTCTTTGCCGCCTTAGCAATACCTTTCTCGCGCAACCAATCGATAGCCTTTTGCATGTCGCCATCGGTTGCAGTCAATGCCTTCTTGCAATCCATCATGCCCGCGCCAGTTCTCTCGCGCAGTTCTTTAACAGTCTTAGCACTAATAGCCATTTATCGTTCACCTCATTAATCTTCGTTCTCTTCGGCAACGTCGGCACTCTCCGCGCCTTGGTTGCCTTCAAGCATCGCATCAGCAATCTTAGCCGTCAAAAGTTTCACAGCACGAATCGCATCGTCATTGCCGGGAATAACGTAATCAATCTCGTCGGGGTCGCAGTTGGTGTCGACAATCGCCACAATCGGGATACCGAGCTTGCGAGCTTCAGCGACGGCGATACGTTCCTTGCGCGGGTCGACGACGAACAATGCGCCAGGCAACTTGTTCATTTCTTTAATACCGCCCAAATATTTTTCGAGCCGAGCCATTTCGTGACGGAGCTGCATGACTTCCTTTTTAGTAAGGACTTCAAAGGTTCCGTCCTGCGACATGGTCTCCAGCTCTTTAAGGCGATTGATACGCTTTTGAATCGTTTGGAAGTTGGTGAGCATTCCGCCGAGCCAACGTTCATTGACGAAGAATTGACCGGCGCGAACAGCCTCTTCTTTGACTGCCTCTTGAGCTTGCTTCTTCGTGCCGACAAAAAGAATTGTCTTGCCCTCTTCGGCGACGGAGCGGACGAAGTTATAAGCCTCGTCAACTTTGCGAACGGTCTTCTGCAAGTCGATAATGTAAATGCCGTTGCGTTCCGTGAAGATGTAACGCGCCATTTTAGGATTCCAACGCCGCGTCTGGTGCCCGAAGTGCACGCCCGCTTCCAACAGTTGCTTCATTGAGATAACTGCCATTTGAATAACCTCCTGTTTTGCATTCGCGGAACATTCTCGCGCCGATTAACCCTAGGGAACAGGCGACGCTCCGTTTCCGCGTGAATTTGTGACGCCGCGCATTATATCACAGGAATTTTTACACAGCAAGGCTTGCCGAGCAAAAAAGTGATTGCTTGACGGTAAATCGCAAACAATATAAACTGCGCACAAAACACTAAGGAGGAATTCTTCATGCAGGTTACAAAGACAATTTTGGACGGCGTATTGATTCTGGAGCCGAAAGTTTTTGGCGACGCACGCGGCTGGTTCATGGAAACGTGGTCGGCTCGCAAGTTCGAGGCGGCAGGTTTGAACTTCAACTTCGTGCAGGACAATCAATCTTTCTCCGCGCAGAAGGGCACGCTCCGCGGCTTGCACTATCAGACGGCTCCATTTGCTCAGGCTAAGCTCGTTCGTTGTATACGCGGCAAGCTCCTCGACGTGGCAGTTGACATTCGCGAAGGCTCTGAGACTTTCGCCAAATGGGTTGCCGTCGAACTCACCGCCGAGAATAAAAAGCAGTTGCTGATACCTCGCGGCTTCGCGCACGGCTTTATCACCTTGACGGACGATGTTGAGATTCAGTACAAAGCTGACGCCTTCTACGCCCCGAACTGTGACGGGAACATTCGTTGGGACGATGCAGAGATTAACATTGATTGGCCGTTCCAACCGACGATTCTTGCCGATAAAGATGCTAAGGCTCCGACACTCCGCGAACGTCTGACACGCGGTGAGCTGAAGTTTTAATCATGGAACTGACACGCGAACAAAGAGAAGCCGTCGAGGCACGCGGCGAAAACTTATTGATAGCGGCGGCGGCTGGCGCAGGTAAAACTCGCACGCTGACTGAACGGGTTGTAACTCTGCTTGAGGAGGAGTCCTGCGAAGTCGACGAGCTGTTAATCATGACCTTCACCAACGCGGCGGCTCAAGAAATGCGTTCACGTATTCAAGCGGCACTGATGAAACGTCTTGAGACCGAACTGGACGCCGATAAGCAAATCCGACTGGAAAAGCAGATAATCCTTCTAAGCGGTGCGCAAATCTCAACGTTCGATTCGTTCTGTCAATCGGTCTTGCGGCGGAACTTTGCACGAATCGACCTTGACCCGAAGTTCCGCACGGGCGACACTAACGAGCTTGAAATCTTAAAGCGTGAAGTCATTGAGGAGCTGTTCGAGGAAAACTATTCAAGCGACACGTTTAAGGCATTCACGGACGAATTCGGCGGCAATGTTCATGGCGACGATAAGATTCACGAGATGATTATCGGCTTGCACGACTTCTCGTTGAGTATGCCCTACCCTAGCGCGTGGCTTGATTCGCTTGCCGAGCCTTACGACTTGCCCGAAGACGCCCGCCTTGACGATACTCGCTGGTTTAAGTTCCTCAAGCCGTATATCTTCCAAACGTTGGAAAAGATTTTCGAGGACTGCGCGGAGGCTTATCGACTTGCTGAGGAAAATAATATCGCCGTCAAGGTCATTGGCGAGGATTTCAATCAGCTAAACGCCTTGAAGACCGACGATTGGAACACGCTTTACGATAAACTTTGGGCGATTGACTTTAAAAGATTTTCTGCGGGCAAGGGCAATCCGCAAGTCAAAGAGACGATAAAAAATCTTCGCGACGACTACAAGAAGAAACTGCTTGCCCTGCGCGAAAATTATTTCCTAGCTGACGAGGCGCGAATGATTGCTGACGTGCGAGGACTTCGCGAGCCGATTAAGGAGCTTATCCGAGTGACGAAGGCTTTTGCCGAAAAGTTTTCTGCCGCCAAACGTGAACGCGGTATTATCGACTTCAACGACATGGAGCACCTTGCCTTGAAGATATTCGACACCGCCCCCGAAGTCGCCGCCGCCTATCGCGATAAGTTCAAGTTCATCATGGTCGACGAGTATCAGGATACTAACGGCGTGCAAGAGGCGATTGTCCAGAGGATTTCACGCGGCGATAATCTGTTCTTCGTTGGCGATGTCAAGCAGTCGATTTATCGGTTTCGGCTCGTCGACTCGGCGAACTTCCGCGACAAGATGAATTGCTACCGCTGTATAAATCTGTCGAAGAACTTCCGCAGTCGGGAAAAGATTATCGCGGCGGTCAATGAGATATTCAAGCGGCTGATGAATCGGCGAGCAACGGAGATTGACTACGACGCGGCGGCAAGGCTTCAATTCGGCGCAAGCTACGAGGTCGGCGACGCTTACTTTGACGAACGTCCGGAGTTTTATTATATACAAACCGACCCCGACGACGAGAGCAAAGCCATTGAACTGGAGATGCGTTTCATTGCGGGCAAGATTCACGAGCTGATTGCGTCTAAAAAACTCGTGCGCGACGGCGAGGGCTATCGACCCGTGCAGTTCAAGGACATTGTTATTTTGCACCGTTCGCCGAAGACAACCGCCTTTGAAATCCTCGACACGCTGAAAAAGTTTGGAGTGCCGGCTTACGTGCCCGACGAGGAAAATTATTTCCAAGCAAATGAAATTCAAGTCGTGATGAGTTTGCTAACGCTACTTGACAATGCAAGGCAGGACATACCCCTTGCCGCCGTGATGCTTAGTTCGATTGGCGGCTTTGACACGGAGGAGCTTGCCGAGCTTCGGATTGACAATCCCAACGTCGACTTTTATACGGCGGTCGCGAACGGTTCGGACAAGTGCAAGGACTTCCTGACTAAGTTAAACCTTTGGCGCGATACGGCTCGGCAACTGGGCGTAGCGGAACTTTTGAGCAATCTCTATCGCGAGACGGGCTATTATGATTCAGTCGGCAGAGAGGAACGCGGTGAGGCTCGGCAGGCTAACTTGCGTATCTTGATTGACCGCGCCGCTAACTTTGAATCAACTAATGCTCGCGGCTTATCTAGGTTTATCGAGTTCATCAGCAAGATTAAGAAGCTCGGCAACGACCTATCGACGGCGACTACTCTCGGCGAAAATGAAAACGTCGTGCGCGTCGTGACCATTCACAAGAGCAAGGGCTTGGAGTATCCCGTTGTGTTCGTGGCGGGCATCGGCAAGCAGTTCAACATGGAAGACTATGCGCGGGCTAATCTCTTCATGCACCGTGAATTTGGTATCGGAACGTATCGCACGCCGAAGGGTTCTCTGCTTAAAGTCAAGACGTTAGCAACTGCTGCCGTGTCGAAGAAGATTAAGGACGAATCACTTGCCGAGGAGCTTAGGCTTTTGTACGTGGCATTGACGCGGGCAGAGGAGAAATTATTTCTCGTCGGTTGCACGTCAAAGGGCGTGTTGGACAAGGTGCGACCTGTCGACGTGCCGAGCGATTACGACATCTTATCGGCAAGCAAATTCATGGGTTGGTTATTGCCGATAAAGGACGCGTTGGAACCCGTCATTAAGTCGCGGCTAGTCACACTCGACGACGTGGCTTTGATTAAGGAGCGGACACTCGACCAGGCGCAGAAGAAAGTTTCACAGCCGCCCGAACAGCTCCCGACCTCGACGCTTGAATCAATCCCGGCTAAACTGTCCGTCACTGAACTTAAACACCGCGCTGAGGAAGACGACGCCTCGCAAGAGGCTGACTTCGTGCAGAGGAAGTTTATCTATCGGCGACCAGACTTCATGCAACGCAAAGAAATTTCTGGCGCGGAGTTCGGCTCGCTAATGCACAAAGTCATGCAGAGCTTAAACCTCGGCGGCGACTTATCGGCAAAGGGAATCGCCGCGCAGATTGAGGAGCTTGCCCGCCGTGAAATCATTTCGTCGGAGCATGTCAAGCTAATCAAGCCCGCGCAGGTCGTGAAGTTCTTTGACAGCGAACTCGGCAAGCGACTAATCACAGCGCAGGAAACTTATCGGGAGTTGCCGTTCAGCCGACTGATTGACGCGCAGAAGTTCTTCCACGTCGACGAGCAGATTTTCATTCAAGGCATAATCGATTTGCTGTTCAAGGACGCGGCGGGGCGGTGGGTACTGCTTGACTATAAGACTGACCGTGATTCAGCGGACATTGCCGAACGCTATCGAGTGCAGATTGACCTTTACGCGCAAGCAGTCGAGTCACTACTTAAGATAACCGTCGCCGAGAAGTATTTGTACCTGCTAAACGGCGGACGATTGGTTAAGATGTAGGAGGTTTTACAATGATTAAAGTTTTGGTAAGCGGCGCACTCGGACGCATGGGGCGCACGGTTTGCAATGCAGTCAACGCTGATTCGGAATTGGAACTTGTCGGGGCAGTTGACGTTATCGCCGGCGAGGTCGAAGGCTTGACGGTCGAGACGAACCTTGACGCCGCGTTGAAGAGGTTGTCGCCTGATGTTATGGTTGACTTCACGCGACCGGCTGTCGTCTTCGATAACGTGATGACTGCTCTGGCTAACAAAGTCTCACCGGTGGTCGGCACGACGGGACTAAGCGACGCGGCTAAGGAAAAGATTCGTGCGCTTGCTGAGGCTAATGACACACCCGCCTTTATCGCTCCGAACTTTGCATTGGGCGCAGTGCTGATGATGTTGACTGCGCGGACGATTGCTAAGTACATGCCCGACGTTGAGATTATCGAACTCCACCACGACAAGAAGTTAGACGCGCCATCGGGCACCGCCGAGCTTACTGCTAAGATGATTGCCGAAGTCCGTCCGCCGCACAAGCAAGGTCATCCCGAAGAAGTCGAACGCTTAGAACATGTTCGCGGGGCTGAGGTCGACGGCATAAGAATTCACAGCGTGCGATTGCCCGGCTACGTCGCGCATCAAGAAGTTATCTTCGGCGGCTTAGGGCAGACGCTTACAATCCGCCACGACTCGACGGGCAGAGATTCTTTTATGCCAGGCGTCGTGCTTGCTTGTAAAAAAGTTCGCGGGCTTAAGGGCTTGACTGTCGGCTTGGACAAGCTCCTATGATACGCCTTGTAATCGACGCGCTGTTAATCGCGCTGTTCGTCGCGGAGCTTAGCTTTAATTACCTGCCGAAGGAACTTCATGAAATCATCGGCGTGGCATTGATTGTGATAATCTTTGTGCACTTCGCCATAAACCTTCGACGGCTCTTCGCACTGTTCAACAAGCTCTCGACGCGAAAATTCTTTTCCATTGAAGTGAATCTTGCCCTAATGATTGGCACGCTGATAATCTTGCTTACGGGCTTATGTCAATCGAATTACCTTTGCCCCGACCTCGCGAACGCTACACTGCGGCGAAACATGACTCTTCACAACCTGCACACCTCCACGCCTTACATCATGACAATCTTAATCGGAATGCATATCGGACTGCATTGGCGCGAGGTCAAGCAGAAAGTCTTAAGGCTATTGGGCGCGGAAGACTTCTTCAAGCGGCGGAAGCGTGTCTTCGAGGTCTTGATTTTGGTTATGGCGGCGTTCGGCGTCTTGGGATTAATCTTGAATCGATTCTTCGACCGAATCATGATGAAGCACATCTTCTCGACTCCCGCGACCGATTTGCCCGCACCGATTTTTATCTTCCTGCTCGTCAGCAGCATAACGTTCTTTGCAGTGATAACTTACTTCGTCGCTAAGAAGGTCTTCAAGGAATGAAAAAGTTTCTTGCCCCTGTTGCGGGGCTTCTTTTTTTGCTATAATCGCCTCGGAGATGATTCAATGAAGAACTTGATAATAATCGGCGTTGGAGGCTTTGCTCGCGAGGTCTATTGGCACGCGAAGGATTCTATTGGCTACGGCGTCGACTGGACGATTAAAGGTTTCCTCGACGGCGACATTAAGCTTGCGGCGGCGGAGTATGACCTTTTGCCCGCTGAAGTGCTCGGCGACGTGGACGGCTATCAAATCTGCGCGGACGACGTGTTTACATGTGCGGTTGGTACGCCTGTAGCTCGGCGGCGTCTTATCGAAAAAGTTTTGGCTCGCGGCGGAGAATTCATCAACCTAATCAGCAAGCTCGCCAAGATTATTCCGACGGCTCGGCTCGGACGCGGCGTGATAGTCTCGCCTTATGTCGGCATAAGCGACAGGGCTACGGTCGGTGACTTCGTGGCGTTGAATGCGTTGACGATTATCGGGCACGATGCGACGGTCGGGAAGTTTAGTTGCGTCATGCCGCAAGCCAACATTGCTGGCAAGGCTCGTGTCGGCTCGGAGGTCTTCCTCGGCACGGGAGCAATCATCTTGCCCAAAGCAAAGGTTGGAGACTCTGCGACGGTCGGAGCGGGTTGCGTCGTCTTGAAAAAGGTTCGGGCGGGCGCGACTGTCTTTGGCAATCCCGCCGTTGAATTCAATTAGGAATGAGGAATGAGGAATGAGTAAGGAAGAATTTGTTAAAAGGCTCGTCGACTTAATGGACACGGACGCCGAATTAAAGTTATCAACGAAGCTCGCGGACGTTGAGGATTGGGACTCGCTAAGCATGGTATCGTTCTTCTCGTTTTGCAACTCAACACTCAATCGACGCCTTGACCCTGAACAGATTAAAGCCGCGTTGACTGTCGAAGACTTATTCAAGCTTGCGGAGGGCAAATCATGACGAACGCAATCTTACTTGAAGATAAAGACAACGTGGCGACTTGTACAAGCTCGGCTAAGGCGGGCGATATGATTCAAGTGCTCGGCGGCGGGACTGTTCGTTGCGTCGAAGACATTCCGATTTGGCACAAGGTCGCGTTGACGGACATTGCTAAGGGAGACAAGGTTTTCAAGTACGGAGAGATAATCGGCGAGGCGTCGGAGGACATTGCTAAGGGCGCGTGGGTTTCGCACGAAAATATTTTCTCCGTGCCGCGTGATTACGAAAGCGAGATGATTAGATGAACTTCTACGGCTATAAGCGAGCTGACGGTCGGGCTGGCATACGCAATCACGTCTTGATTCTTCCTACGTGTGCTTGCGGCAGTGAAACGGCTCGGATTGTGGCAAGTCAAGTGCGCGGGGCAGTCAACATAATTTTTAACACGGGCTGTTCAGACGTGGCGGCGAATACTGCGCTATCGCAAAAAGTCTTGACGGGCTTTGCGTGCAATCCTAACGTGTTCGGCGTCGTGATAATCGGTCTGGGCTGTGAGACGGTTCCGCATGACAAACTGCGCGACAAGATTAAAGCGATGACTAGCAAGCCCGTAGTGTCGTTCGGCATTCAAGAGGAAGGCGGCACCCTCAAGACGATAGCAAAGGCTGTGCGTGCGGCTCGTGACTTATCGGCGACGGCGGGTTTTCAACAGAAAGAACTGTGCGATATATCGGAACTGCTACTGGGCATTGAGTGCGGCGGCTCCGATGCGACAAGCGGCATTGCGTCTAATCCGGCGGTCGGCAAGCTCAGCGATAAGCTCGTTGACCTGGGCGCGTCGACTATGATGAGTGAGTCGATTGAGTGGATTGGCGGCGAACATGTCTTGGCTAGGCGTGCGGCGAATGCTGAACTTCACAACCAGATAATCCAAATCTGCGCGGACTATGAAGCACACCTCAAAGCGGCGGGTCAAGATTGCAGAGCAGGACAACCTACGCCCGGCAATAAACTCGGCGGCTTGTCGACTATCGACGAGAAAAGCTTAGGCTGTATTCGCAAGGGCGGCACGCGTCCGATTGTCGAGGTCTTGAATCAAGCGGAGCGACCGACTAAGCGCGGGGCAATCGTCATGGACACGGCTGGCTATGATATATCGTCGGTGACTTCGATGGCGGCGGCAGGTTGCAATGCGATAATCTTCACGACGGGTCGCGGCACTCCTACTGGCAACGCGATTGTTCCCGTGCTGAAAGTCACTGCCAATGCTCAAACGTATTCTTGGATGGAAGACAATATCGACGTGAACTTGAGCGGCATAATCGACGGCGCGTTGACGATTGACGGCGCGGGCGACTTGTTGCTTGATAAGATTCGCGACGTATGCAACGGGCGACTGACTAAGGCGGAGGCTTATGGCTTCTCTGATGTCGCCGTTGACCACGTGTGCAGATTCGTTTAGGGGAGACCTCTGATGAGTGTTAAATTTGATTTCAGCGGGAAAAACTTCGTAGTAGTCGGGGCGTCGAGTGGCATTGGTCGACAGGTGACGATTGAGCTATCACAAAGCGGCGCGAACGTCTTGGCAATCGGGCGGAACCTTGAACGCCTCGACGAGCTTAAGAGATGTTCGCCGATAAGTTTAATCAAGCACCCGCCGCGAATCTTTACGGAGCAACTCGACGTTCTCGCGGCGACGGCTGACGATTGGTCATGGGTTTTGGAGAACTTCACAAGCGTAGTTGGCAGGATTAGTGGCGGCGTGTACACGGCTGGCATTTGGGGTTTGACGCCGCTTAACTCCTTTGACGAGAGCTTTGCCCATAAAATATTCGCGACGAGCTTTTGGGGCGCAGTCAATTTCGTGCAGTCGGCGACGCGTAAAAAATTTTCGGACGGCGGCGGGTCATTCGTGCTGATGAGTTCGATAGCGGGCGAATTCAGCGGCAAAAGTCTGTTCGCATATTCGGCAGCAAAGGCGGCTGTGCAAGCGGCGGTCAAGTCGTTCGCGGCGGAAATCATTCGCAATCGGCACCGGATAAACTCTGTGGCACCCGCGCTAGTCAAAACGGAGATGATGACTAACGAACTCTACGCGCCGAGCGAAGAAATTATCTCGCGGCACCTGCTAGGCTTGGGAACGGCTCGCGACGTTGCCGGAATGATTCTTTTCCTGCTGAGCGACCGCGCCGCTTGGATTACTGGGCAAAATTTTTTCGTGGACGGCGGTTATATCGTCGGCTCCTATGCTTGAGAGGTGATTTGATGGTTAGATACATTAGCGGCGGCGAAAGTCACGGCTCGCGATTGGTTTGCATATTGGAAGGACTGCCCGCAGGCGTAAAAGTCTCTAGCGAATTCGTAAATGCGGAGCTTAAACGCCGTCAAAGCGGTTATGGGCGCGGCGGACGCATGAAAATCGAATCCGACCGCGTAAATTTTATTTCTGGCATTCGTTTCGGCGAAACTATCGGCTCGCCAATAACTTTGAGCGTCGAAAATCGCGATTGGCAGAATTGGTCGGATAAAATGAGTCCAGAAGGAAAAATTTGCGGCGAAAAAGTCACAAACGCCCGCCCAGGGCACGCAGATTTGATTGGCGCGGCTAAATTCGCTCGTTCGGACGTTCGCGACATTTTAGAACGCTCAAGTGCTCGCGAAACCACTATGAGAGTCGCCGCAGGCGCATTATGCAAGATTTTCTTAAAAAATTGCGGCGTGGACATCTCCGGCGAAGTTTTAAGCGTCGGTGGCGTCTCTGGCGAACAAAATATTAAAAATCGTATCGATGAAGCAAAATCTTTGGGCGATACCGTCGGCGGCGTCTTTGAAATTAAAATTTCGGGCGTCCCAGCCGGTTTGGGCAGTCATATTCAGTGGGATAGGCGGCTTGACGCGAAATTTGCGGCGGCATTCATGTCAATTCAGGCGATTAAGGCTGTCGAACTCGGCGACGGCTTTTTAAACGCTAAAAAACTCGGTAGCGAAGTTCACGACGAAATTTTTATCAGCGACGGCAAAATTTTCCGCAAAACTAATCGTGCCGGCGGTTTTGAAGGCGGTATGACGAACGGCGAGCCTTTAATCATTCGGGCGGCTATGAAACCTATTCCAACTTTGATGAAACCGTTGCAAACCGTCGACATCGCCACGAAAATTGCTACTACGGCGAGCAAGGAACGTTCAGACACCTGCGCGATATGGGCGGCTTGCGTCGTCGGCGAGGCTATGGCGGCTATCGTCACGGCGGACGCCTTCGTTGATAAATTCGGCAGCGATGCGCTCTGCGATACCCTTGCCAACTTAAAAAATTATCGCGCACGACTTGCAGAGGATTTCGGCTTATGAGAGACAACGTTATATTAACCGGCTTTATGGGCACCGGCAAAACGAGCCTTGGAAAACTTTTGGCGACACGGCTTGGGCGTCCGTTCGTTGACATTGACAAGAAAATTGAGGACGAAACTAAGCTTTCTATCCCGAAAATTTTTGAACGCTACGGCGAAGAACACTTCCGCGAACTCGAACGCCTCGCCGTCAAAGAACTCAGCGAACGTCGCGGATTAGTCATTGCGACTGGCGGCGGCACCATTAAAGACGAAGAAAATCTCCGCCTGCTGAAAAGTTCGGGCGTGTTGATTTGCCTGACGACCGAGCCTGAAGAAATTTTCAATCGGACGGCGCGACGCGGTGAACGTCCAGTCCTAGACGGCGGCGGCAATCAACGCCTTGAGACGATTAAACGCCTCCTCGCCGAACGCAAACAATTTTACGACC
>JAFWCT010000007.1 GCA_017534385.1 Selenomonadaceae bacterium | reverse complement strand
GGGTGAGCGGAAGTCTCCGTTGCCCTCCAGATACGTCACGACGTTGCGATTGTTCTCCAGCAGTAGTTTGACGTCCGCCAAGTCAGCCGCGCCGTCACCGTTTAAGTCCGTGACCTCCGTGACTTCGAGCTTGATAGCCTGGGTGCGCTTGTCGAAGGTCGGATTGTAGTTCTGCGTCCCGAAGAAGTCCAACTCAGTCTGCACAATCGGTGAGCCGGCGTAGCACGTGGCAATTACTTTGCGCAGCTTGAGCTGGTTAAAGTAAATCATGAAGTACTTAAAGAAGTCTGATTCGTAAGGGTCGTCGCAGTTGCACAGGACAACCTTATCTTTGAAGTGGTGTCGGTAGTGCCACATCTCGTTTTCAATGTCGCGTATCTGGGTATAGAACTCGTCCTTCTTAGCACGTGACGCCGTGTTTAGGTTCCTGTTGCCCATAATATCTCCTCTAGTAGGTTCATGTTCAGATTATCGCGGACGACCTTTGCGAGGCGGTCATAACTCTTTTGTTTCTCTGCGCGGACGTTGCGCGTTGAGGTTAACGGCTCAAGACCTTTCTTGCGGCGCACGGCGTTAAGAAACTGTCGGCGGAAGTCGTCATTGTCAAAGATACCGTGGACGTAAGTCCCGAAGACGTTGCCCGCCGCGATAATCCTCTGCCCGTGCAAGTTGCTTTCGCCAGCGTGAATCTCGTAGCCGTCAAGGTCGCGGCTTATGATTCGACTGCCGAGGAATTCAAAATCGACATCAAGCTTAACTTGACGCGTGAACTTGTCGGCGGTGAAGGTCGTTTCAATCGGCAAGAGGTTCAGCCCGTCAAGTTCAGTGTGATTCGATTCCGTGCGTAGCGGGTCAAAGATTTTTCTGCCGAGCATTTGGAAGCCGCCGCATATCCCGACGACCGCCGCGCCTTGAGTTGAACATCGCAAGACTTTATCGGCAAAGTGATTCGCACGCAAGGCAAGCAAGTCCTCTGACGTGTTCTTACTGCCGGGCAAAATGATAACGTCCGCCGCGTCGAGTTCGTTGGGTGTCGTGGCGTAGAAGAGATTAACATCAGCCTCGCCCGCCAAGCTGTCAAAGTCCGTGAAGTTCGATAGCTTGCCCAAGCGTACAACCGCAATCGTCACGTCGCCGCCAGAAGAAGTCTTATCGTCGAGCGATACGGAGTCTTCGTCGTCGATGCCGAGCCTGTCGATAAACGGAACGATACCGAGCACAGGCTTAGCCGTCTTACGTTCCAAGAAATCGACGGCTGGCAACAGGAGATTGACATCGCCACGGAACTTGTTAATCACCAGACCTTTGACTAAATCGCGTTCGTCGTCGTCGAGGAGTTCAAGCGTGCCGACCAGTGAAGCTAACGCTCCGCCTCTGTCAATGTCCGCGACGAGTATCACGGGCGCATTGAGATACTTGGCAACGCGCATGTTGACAATATCATTAGCCTTAAGGTTGACTTCAGCGGGTGAGCCGGCTCCCTCAATGATAATCGTGTCGAACTCAGCGGAGAGTGTCTGCAATGCCGCCTTGACTGCCTCGAAAGCTTTAAGCGAGTAGCCTTGATGATAAGCCGCCGCACTCATGACGCCGACTGCCCGACCGTTGATGATAACTTGCGAAGTTTGATTGCCAGTGGGCTTCAGCAAGACGGGATTCATCTCGACACGCGGCGCGAGGTTAGCAGCCTCAGCCTGTGCAACTTGTGCGCGACCCATTTCCAGTCCGTCAGCCGTCACGAACGAGTTTAAAGCCATGTTCTGCGCCTTGAACGGTGCCACGCGCCGCCCTTCCCTGAAAAAGATTCTACACAGCGCGGCAGTCAATATGCTCTTGCCCACGTGCGAGCTTGTCCCTTGAATCATTAGGTATCTTGTCATTGCCTCATCACCTTTTCAAACCGGAAGAAATATTCACCGCCGGGGAAGTCTTCGCCAGGAGCATTCGGGTCTTTGTGCTTAGGGTTAAAGAACTCCACCGCGTGAAAGCCGCACTTGTTGATATAAAAATGCAGGTTGCGTTTCTCAAAGTAAGGCGTCACGGTCTCCCAAACTTTTGTCGCGGGGTAAAGCTGTTCAATCGCCCGCCACGCCGCCGAGCCAATTCCTTTACTGT